>NZ_JASLIP010000035.1 GCF_030152825.1 Corynebacterium sp. | reverse complement strand
TCTTTGACTGTGCTTAGGGTTCTCCCAAAGAGGTCGGGAGCTAATGCTGATGGGTGGGTTGGAGGTGCTCGCCAGCTGGAGGTGGCGCCGTTCGATGGAGGGGGCCGAGGTGTGGATGGGCTTACTCCGGTGCGTCTCGTGAGCTACAACGAGCACTCGCATCTTTTCGACGGAGCGGAGCGCTTGCTTCACCTGCGATAGTCCGGACGGGGTCGCTGAGGGGGCGACTGGCGATGGATAGAGGCCCGCGTAGTTGTTTTCAAGGAAAACATTTGCCAGGGAAAGGGATTCTGCTAACCTCTCGCTTATGACCTGAATCACGTTTCAGATTTCAACTATGGGTCACGCTCCGCGGTTCGTTGATACGCCGAAAGGATTACCGCTATGCCTATCCCAAGCCCTTATCCAGACGTCACAATCCCACAGATTCCTCTTTATGACGCCATCTTCGGCGACCTGTCGGGCGGGCTGACAAACAGAACTGCGCTCATCGACGGTTTGACCGGCGAGGAGATGACCTTTCAAGAATTGAAGGCGAGTTACGAGCGCATGGCAGGCGCTCTCGCCGCTCGCGGGGTCGGGAAGGGGGACGTGGTTGCGCTGCACTGCCCCAACCATGCCGCGTTTGTCATTTCCTACTTCGGCATTCTTCGATCCGGGGCCACGGTGACGACGCTAGGCTCCTTGGCGACTGCTGAGGATGCTGAAAAGCAGTTGCGGGCGGCGGATGCAAAGATGCTGCTCACCACAGATCTGCTGGGCACCGCAGGCATGGAAGCTGCGCAGGCGAAGGGGATTCCGGCTGAAGGGATTATTAACCTCACCGATGCCGAGGCTGGGCTCAAGGCGCTTCTCGCCGAAAATCACACTGCGCCTGAGGTTGAAATCAACGCGGACGAGGATATTGCTGTGTTGCCGTTTTCTTCGGGAACCACAGGGATTCCGAAGGGTGTGAAGCTGAGCCACCAGAATCTGGTCGCCAATCTCTTCCAGGTGTCCCCGTCCATGCAGCACAATGGCATGAAAACCGGCTCGGTGGTCTGCGGCGTCCTTCCCTTCTTCCACATTTACGGTATGAACTGCCTGCTTGGGGCGGCTCTGTTTCAGGGCTGCACAATGGTCACGCTGCCGAAGTTCGAGTTGGAATCTTTCTTGTCAGCACATGAGCGATTCAACATTGACTGCACCTTCATCGCGCCGCCGATCGCTGTTCTACTCGCGAAGCACCCGGCGGTGGAGTCCTATGACCTGAGCTCTCTGCGCGCTATCCAGTCCGGAGCAGCACCCCTCGACCGGGAGCTTGCCATCGCGGTGCAGCAGCGGCTCAGCGTGGATATCTACCAGGGCTTTGGGATGACTGAAACCTCCCCGGTTACCCATAACTCTTTGGTTAACGTGACGCCTCTAGAGTCCGTTGGCGCTCCGTTGCCAAATACCGAGATCAAGATCGTTGATATCTCCAAGGATGATCTGCCGGAGATTCCCGCGCCCACACAGTCGGGCGAACGATCGGCGGTTGGTGAAATGTGGGTCCGCGGTCCGCAGGTGATGAAGGGCTATCTCAACAACGAGGAGGCCACGGCCCGGACTCTGCTGCCGGATGGTTGGTTGCGCACCGGTGACATGGTCGCCGTGGATTCGGAAGGTAATTGCTACGTCGTTGATCGCGCGAAGGAATTGATCAAGTACAAGGGCTACCAGGTGCCTCCGGCAGAGCTGGAGGCGCTGCTCCTGACCCGGGATGACATTTCTGATGCCGCGGTGGTCGGCTATGTGCGCGAGGAAGACGGCGAAGAGATTCCTCGAGCTTTTGTTGTACCGCAGCAGAATTCTGCTGGCGTTCCGGCAAAGATTGACCCGGAGGAGCTGAAGGCGTGGGTTGCGGAGCGGGTAGCGCCGTATAAGAAGGTTCGCATCGTGGAGTTTGTGGACGCTGTTCCAAAATCTGCCACCGGAAAGATCCTGCGCAAGGACCTGAAAAACCGCCCACTCGACGCGCAGCTGGTGTCAGCGCCGCAGTAGACAGTGGCATTCGCTTTTGCTGGCTCCAGTTCTAGCGCTTGTGCCTCGTGAGTCCCCGGTCCTTTGGCCGGGGACTCTGGCGTTTTGGACCGTGGTGTGGGGTGTACACGTCAGCTCATGCTCCAGTAACGATGTCTCAGCGCTGTTGGGGGTGCGTCGTACCTCCCGCGACCCGCTCTGCCAGTCGCGCGATCACCGCGTTGACCTCCTTCGGAGCCTCCAGCGGGAGCATGTGGCCCGCGTTGGTGACCTCGACCAGCTCCGCGCCCGGCCACGCATCAATGATCTTTTCAGCCTGTTCGCGCGAGGTGACGTCGTCGTTGTCCCCGACGAGGACGGTCCCGGGCAGATCGGAAAGATACGGGACGGCGTCGTATTCATCGTGCCCGCGCAGGTCATCGAGGAAGCCCAGGTACGTGTCCAACGGCGTTTCGTTGATCATGTAGGCGTGCAGGTCGATGACCTGGCGGTTCGTGGGGCGGGAGAACACCGCGATCGCGAGAGCCGGGGCGATCAGGCCGGCGATCTTGTCGCGCAGCTTGCGAACCCGTTTCGGCGAGGCCTTCAGCAGCCCGGCCAGCCAGCCAACGATGCGCAGATTTAGCAGCTCCGGGATGCCGTTGGCGGCGAAGCGGTCGATGGCCGTGGACACCAGCACGAGCCCCGCGATGCGCTGCTGCACGTCCTCCGGGGCATGCCGCAGCGCGGCGAATGCAATCTGCCCGCCGAGGGAGTGACCGACGAGGATCAGCTTTCCGGCCGGTGCGCGCTCGGCGACGACGGCCAGGACGTCCTGCGCCGCCGTGTCCGTCGAACACGACGAGGGTGGCACCGCGCCGGTCTTACCGTGACCGCGCAGGTCAAGGGTGAGGAGACGCACGCCCGGCAGCTCTTTACGCAGCCCGCGGAACTGGCGGTACCAGGAGTCCGCGCCGAGGGTGAAGCCGTGGATAAACACGATCGTCAGCGGTTCCGCGTCGCCCGCCTCCGCGGCAGAGTCGCCGCTGGGGCCGACCTCGTACCAGTGCAAGGGGATGTCCGTGCCGTGGTCCTGGACGGTGAGGACGCCGGTGGCATCGAGGTCGCGGATTCCTGGCCTGACCGGGCGCGGTGCTCCGGGCTTCGGGGCGAGGCGGGCCTTCTTCTCCTTGATCCGGGAGCGGACCTCCGTGGCTAGGCTGCTGACGGAGTTGCGCGCGATGCGGGTGAGGTTTTTGGCGTGCTTCATGAGCCTATTTCATGGGTGTCTGGCGGCGAGCGTGCGGGCCAGATTCTCGGCCGTGGATTCGAGGTTGCCGGCCGTGCCAGCGATCGCGGCATGGAGCGGCTCCGGGCGCTGCCCGATGGTGAAGACCGCGGTGATCCCGGCGTCGTAGAGCGGCTGCATGTCACTCGCCACGCCGCTGTCTTCCTTCGTCACACCGACGGATCCTGCCAGCACGAATACTGGGGTTGTTCCCGCCCGCCGGGCGATGCCCACCGGCACCTTGCCGAAGAGCGATTGACCATCGATCTGACCTTCCGCGGTGATGATGGCATCCACCCCCGCGGCGAGGGAATCGAAGCCCACGGCCTCCAAGAGCGCGTCGATGCCGGGGTGGATCTCCGCTCCCAGGGTGGCCACGAGCCCGCCGGCGAACCCACCGGCAGCACCCGCGCCGGGCAGATCCGCGATCGATGTCCCGCAGCTCCGGGCGAGAACCTCCGTCAGGTGCTCCCCGCCGCTTTCCAATCGGGCCACGCACTCGGCGTCCGCACCCTTCTGCGGAGCGAAGATTGCCGCGCAGCCGCGGGCGCCGAGGACCGGGTTATCGATATCGGCGAGGACCGTGATCGAGGTCGCGGTGATGGCCTTTGGAATCCCGGAAAGGTTGAGGGAATCGACCTCGGCCAGCGTCGCCCCGGTGGGGAGGAACTCCTCGCCGGAGGCGTCGCGGAACACGGCGCCGAGTGCGGCGACCGCCCCGCAGCCGAGGTCGTTGGTAGCCGACCCGCCCGCCCCGATGAGGATCCGCGTCGCACCGTTGTCCACCGCGTCGCGGATCAGCTCGCCGACGCCGTAGGTTGTCGAGTTTTCGACGTCGCGGTCCTCACCCATCAGCGGCAGTCCCGCGGCGGCTGCCATTTCGATGACGGCGGTGTGTTCGTCCAGCAGGGCGTAGGTCGCCGCCACCGGTGCGGCGGTGGGGCCGTGGGGGCCGGAGACCTCGCAGCTCACGCGGCGCGGGAAGTCGCAGATCGTGGCGCTGTCCTCGGCGGAACCGGTCTCGCCCTGGTGGGCGGCGAGCATGGCCTCGACGGTGCCTTCCCCGCCGTCTGCCATGGGGATGGTGACGGTCTGGGCGTCGGGAATCGCCCGCAGCAGCCCGCGGGTGATGGCGGCGGTGGCCTCGCCCGCGCTGAGCGCGCCCTTGAACGAGTCCGGCATGACGGCAAACTTCATGGCTTCGAGTGTAAATCCTTCCCTGGACATGGAATGGAAAGCACGAAGCCGAAGCCCCGAAGGGCCTCGGCTTTGGCAAGCTTTCGTGCTGCTAGACGATAAACAGGCTCAGCACCCACACGAAGAGCATCGCGGTGACGCCCATGAGGCCAGTCACCACGGTCTGCGAGCGGTAGGCCTGCTGCGGGGTCAGCTTGGAGAAGTTCGTGACGACCCAGAAGTGCGAGTCATTCGCGTGGGATACGGTCAGGGAGCCGGCGGAGATCGCCATGACAGCGAGGCCGACCTGCAGCGGGGTCTCCAGGCCAAGGACGGGCAGCAGTGGGGCGACGATGCCGGAGGTCGTGACCATGGCGACGGTGGCGGAACCCTGTGCCGTCTTGAAGAGGGCGGCGACGAGGAACGGGAAGAACAGGCCGAGGCCGGCCAGCTCGGTCGCGTTGTTGGAGATGAAGTCGACGACGTCCGTCTCTGCGATGACCTTGCCCAGCACGCCACCGGCTGCGGTGATGAAGATGATCGGGCCGACGATGCGCAGGCCCTCCTCGGTGAACTGGTGGAAACGATCCATCATGTGGGTCTCGGCCAGCAGGACCACGGCCAGAAGGAAGCCGATCGCGAGGGCCAGCATTGGGTTGCCCAGGAAGACGATGAGGCGCCCGAGGCCCTCGGTCCACTTGAACATGTTCGCGATCGAGCCACCGGCCATGAGGATGATCGGGGCGATGATCGGGAGCACCGAGGTCAGGGTGCTCGGCAGCCGGGTGTAGGAGTTACGCAGCTCCTCGTAGGCGGCTTCGACGTCCTGATCTGGGATGACCTCAGATTCCGGCGTGGTGATCTTCTTGCCGATGTACACGGAGAAGAAGTAGGAGACGATCAGCACCGGGATGGATACGAGCATGCCCAGGCCGATGACGAGCAGGAGGTTATCCTCCAGTCCCAGATTGGAAGCCGAGGCGATGGGGCCTGGGGTTGGCGGGATGAAGACGTGGGAGGTGAACAGACCCGCCGAGAGGGCGATCGCCATCGCTACGGGGGAGGCACCGGTGCGCTGCGCGAGGGCTCGGCGCACCGGGTTGAGGATGACGAACCCGGAGTCGGAGAACACCGGGATACACACGATCCAGCCCATGAGCTGGATGGCCAGCACCGGGTGTTTCTTACCGATGAGTCGCACCAGAGCGTCGGCGAGTTGGAAGGCGGCGCCGGTCTTCTCCAGGACGTAGCCGATCAGCGTGCCGAAGATGATGACGAGGCCGAAGGACTTGAAGGTGCTGGAGAAACCTTCGCCGATGAGGCTGGTGATGCCCGTGGTGATGACTTCACCATCGGCATCCTTCGCGTCGAGCAGTGGCACGCCTCCGATGAGTCCGAAGACGAGGGAGACGAACAGCAGCGACAGGAACGGGTGGATGCGCAGCTTGGAAATCATGAGGATGAGCGTCACGATCGCGAGGACGAAGACACCCATCAAAGGCAATCCGGTCATGTGATTCCTTCGGTGGTGATGGGGATATTTGTGAGGTTGATGCTATCGGACGGGGCATTGCTTCGTTACGGGGGCTATATTTTCGTCGTTTAGGACCGAAAGTAGACTAGGTGGTCTAAGTAAACGCGCAGGTAGAAGGCTTTTTCTTGGGGGTACTTTTGCGCTTCTATTGCATGTACCGCAATTCCCGCCTAGTATGTGCCCTAATCCTAGACCGAGCGGTCTGTCTGGCTTTCTACTCCTCCGAGGGGAGGTCGGGCTTTCCACACGGCAGAACAAACGACGACAAACACGACGACAAGAACGCAACGAGGAGCCACAGTGCCGGAGCGCAACCCCCAGGCAGGCATCACTCAGCAGTCTCAGCCCCTGTTGAGCCTCAACACCCACAACGAGAACTGGCGTGACCCCGAGGTCAGCCCCGCTCAGCCAGATGGGCAGCCTGCCCAGACCACAACCACCCCGATCCCCAATGACCGTCGCAGCTACCACGAAGAGCTGGTCGCTACCTGGAAGGACGAGCTGGAAAACGCCAGCGCCGCAGAGATCCTCTCCTGGGCAGCCGAGAAGCTCGACGGGCCCGTGGCCATCACCCTCAGCATGCAGGACACGATCCTCGCCGAGCTGGCCCAGCGGGCCTTTGATGGCCAGCAGGCCGATGCCGAGCTCGTCTTCCTCGACACCGGGTACCACTTCCCGGAAACCCTCGACACCGCCGCCGCCGTCGAGGAGCGTTACAACCTTCCGCTGCGCCGGATCACCCCAACCCTGAGCCGCGCGGAGCAGGACGACGTGTACGGGCCGAACCTGTACCAGCGCAACCCCACGGCTTGTTGCCGCATGCGCAAGGTCGAGCCCCTCGCGAGGATGCTCGACCCCTTCGAGGCCTGGGTCTCCGGCGTCCGCCGCGTCGACTCCCCGCTGCGTGCGAACACCCCCGTCATTGAGGTGGACCGCACCGGCCGGCTGAAGCTCAACCCGATCGCGGCATGGACCGACGACGACGTCCAGCGCTTCATCGAAGAAAACGACCTCATCATCAACCCACTGACTAAGCAGGGCTACCCGTCCATCGGCTGCGCCACCTGCACCCTGCCCGTCGCCGAGGGGGAGGACCCCCGCTCCGGACGCTGGGCAGGAACCAACAAAACAGAATGCGGACTACACGTATGAGCACCACGACTATCAACCCAGAACAGACCAACCCAGATCAGGCCAACGCACCACAGAACACCGAGCTCTCCAGCCCGCACCTCGCGGAACTGGAAGCCGAATCCCTCCACATCCTCCGGGAGGTCGCCGGCCAGTTCGACCGACCGGCACTGCTTTTCTCCGGCGGCAAGGACTCCGTCGTCGTCCTGGAGCTAGCCAAGCGGGCCTTCCACCCCGCGCCAGTGCCTTTCGAGCTGCTGCACGTGGACACCGGCCACAACTTCCCGGAGGTCCTCGAGTTCCGCGACCGCATCGCCGCCGATCCGCGCATCAACCTGCACGTCGCGCACGTCCAGGACTGGATCGATAGCGGCGCGCTGCAGGAGCGCCCAGACGGTTCCCGCAACCCGCTGCAGACCGTCCCGCTCGTCGAGACCATCCAGCAGCGCGGTTACGACGCCGTCCTCGGCGGCGCTCGCCGTGACGAGGAGAAGGCGCGCGCCAAGGAGCGCGTGTTCTCCATCCGCGATGGCTTCGGTGGCTGGAACCCCCGCCGCCAGCGCCCCGAGCTGTGGGGCCTGTACAACGGCAAGCTGCAGGCCGGCGAGAACATGCGCGTCTTCCCTATCTCCAACTGGACCGAAGCCGACGTGTGGCACTACATCCGCGACCGCAAGCTCGAGCTGCCGCCGATCTACTACTCCCACGAGCGGGAGGTCTTCAACCGCGGGGGCATGTGGCTCTCCGCCGGCGAGTGGGGCGGTCCCCGCGAAGGCGAGGAGACCGTCACCAAGACGGTCCGCTACCGCACCGTGGGCGACATGTCCTGCACCGGCGCGGTTCTTTCCGACGCCACCACCCCGCAAGAGGTGATCGAGGAAATCCTCACCTCCACCACCACCGAGCGCGGCGCCACCCGTGCCGACGACAAGCTCTCTGAATCCGCCATGGAAGACCGCAAGAAGGAAGGCTACTTCTGATGACCGCCCCGACCTCCCTCACCGAATCCACCACTACGACCACCGGGGCCGATCAGGCGAGCGCAACCGTCGCGACGTCCTACGAGGAAGCCCCGACCCTGCGCCTGTGCACCGCGGGCTCCGTCGACGACGGCAAGTCCACCTTCGTTGGCCGCTTGCTGCACGACACCAAGTCCATCCTGACCGACCAACTGGAGTCCGTGGAGCGCGTCTCCGCTGCACGCGGCCTGCAGAATCCCGACCTCTCACTGCTGGTCGACGGGCTGCGCGCCGAGCGCGAACAGGGCATCACCATTGACGTGGCCTACCGCTACTTCGCCTCTGACCGCCGCAGCTTCATCCTCGCGGATACCCCGGGCCACGTTCAGTACACCCGCAACACCGTTACCGGCATGTCCACCTCCGACCTGGTGGTCATCCTGGTCGACGTCCGTAACGGCGTGATCGAGCAGACCCGCCGCCACCTGACCGTCGCCGCCCTGCTGGACATCCCGCAGGTTGTCGTCGCTGTGAACAAGATCGACGCGGTGGACTACTCCCAGGAGGCCTTCGACACCGCTGCGGGCCAGGTTCGCGAGCTCGTCGACGAGCTGCGCGGGGCCTTCGGCGAGCAGAAGCTGCCGGTCGTAGACATCGTCCCGATCAGCGCGCTGGTGGGCGACAATGTCGTCTCCAAGTCCGAGAACACCCCGTGGTACGAGGGCGAATCCGTGCTGACGATCCTCGAGGACGCCCGCCCCGCCGCCGTGGCCACCGAGGAGTTCCGCTTCCCGGTGCAGTTCGTCATCCGGGACCACGCCACCGACTACCGGGGTTACGCCGGCCGCATCACCTCCGGTGAGGTCGCGGTCGGGGACACCGTGCACGCTGGTTTCCGCAGCACCCGCGTGGCTGGCATCGACACCCCGGATGGACCGCAGCAGCGCGCCACCGCCGGGCAGTCCGTCACCCTCCGCTTGGAGGATGAGCTGGATATCTCCCGCGGCTCCATCCTTTCCGACGAGACCCTGCCGGAGCCGGTCACCCAGTTCTCTGCCCTGGCCTTCCACCTGGCGGATGCGCCGGTGCGGGTCGGCTCCAACCTGCTGCTGCGCTACGGCCCGGCAGAGGTGCGCGCCCGCGTGCTGGGCATCGACGAGCAGCTGAGCATTGCCGATGGTGCGGCTGCAGAAGCAGGGACGGCCGGGGAGCCGGCCACTGCCCTGGAGCAGAATGACGTCGCCCGCATCCGCGTGGCGGTGGCCGACCCACTTCCGGTGGAGGCTTACGTCCGAGGCGGTCAGACGGGCTCCTTCCTGCTGATCAACCCCTCGACCGGGGATACATTGACCGCGGGCTTGGTGAGCAGCTGATGTTTAGCGAGTCTTTCGCCCAGCCTGAGCCGGTGATCGTGCTGGCTCACGGCTCGCGACGCCGCGGCGCCGAGGACGTTGTGCACGCGATTGCCCGCGAGGTTGGTGCGCGTGCCGCCTTCCTGGACTTCTCCGAATTCACCTTGGACGCCGTGGTCGGCGAGCTGCGAGCCGCTGGTCACCGTCGGGCTGTTGTCATGCCCTTGCTGTTCACCAGCGCCTTCCACCTGCGCAAGGACGTCCCCGCGGCCATCGCGGAGGCGGAGCGCAACCATGGGATGGCTCTGCGCGCCACCGAACCAATTGGTTTGGGCACTGATGTGGCTGAGCTCCTCGTGGCTCAGTGGCGAAAGGCTCACGGCCATCGCGTGGCGGCCGCTTCGGCGGGCGACGCGGTGGTTTACGCCGTCGGGTCCTCTATCCCGGGTGCGAACGAGGCGGTCGAGGATTTGGCCGCCGAGGTCGGCCGCTTGCTGGGGATTCCCGCCCGGGCGATCTTCGCCACCGGCGGGGGAATCAGTGTGGCTGAACACCGCGAGGGGCTGGGCCGGCGCGCTGGGGCGCAGGCCGCACCCACCGCGGTACTGCCGCTGTTCTTCGCCCCGGGCCTGCTGCTGGATAAGGCCACAGATGTGCCGGGCACGATCGCTGCGGGCCCACTTGGAACCGCGATCGCCCCGCTGGTGACCGCACGGGTCGCCGCCCTGACCGGCACGGCGCCCGCTGGTGCCACGGCTAGCCACTGGGCTACAGAGAGGGTGCCGGCATGAGGAAGATCCTGCTTTTCGCCATTGCTGGTCTGGCTGCACAGCTCGTGGACGGCGCCCTGGGCATGGCCTTCGGCGTCACCGCCACGACGGTGCTGCTGATCACCGGCATCGGTCCTGCCGCGGCCAGCGCCGCCGTGCACATCGCCGAGGTGGGCACGACCGCAGCCTCTGGCACGGCCCACTGGAAGCTCGGCAATGTTCACTGGCCCACCGTCTTGGCTCTCGGCGTGCCGGGCGCGATCGGCGCCTTCCTAGGGGCGACGGTGCTCTCCAAGATCTCCACCGCGGCCGCTGAGCCAGTGGTGACGAGCTTCCTGCTCCTGCTCGGACTGTGGCTGCTTTTCCGCTCGATCTTCCTCTCCAGCGCCAAGCAGGCGTCGAAGACTAAGGAAGAAAAGCAGCGGGACACTGCGCGCCGGGCACCTCGCACCCGCATCGGCCTGGGCGTTCTCGGGATCACCAGCGGATTCCTGGACGCCAGCGGTGGCGGCGGATGGGGGCCCATGACCACCTCCACGCTGCTGACGGTTGCTAAGACTCAGCCGCGGAAGGTGATCGGCACGGTCAGTGCCTCGGAATTTCTGGTTTCTGTGGCGGCATCCGTGGGGTTCATCTTCGGGCTGGGGCCGCAGTTCCTGTCCTTGTGGCAGCCGGTAGCTGGCTTGCTGGTCGGCGGTGTGATTGCCGCACCGATCGCAGCTTGGGCCGTGAGCCGCATCAACCCCACCGTCCTCGGTGGCCTGGTGGGCCTCCTGCTCGTGCTGCTGAACTCCTCGCGCCTGGTGACCGGGGGAACAGTGAGCCTGCGCGCGGTGGAGATCGGTCTGGCCATCCTCGCCGTCATCGCGCTCTGGGGACTTTGGCGAGGCCGGGCGGGTTCCCGTGCCGAGTCTGAATCTGCTGAGCCGGAGTCCCGTGAGGCGACTCCCACCACCGGTGATGCTGCTGGGCAGGGGCCTGCCGCTGCCGACCGTGAAACTGTTAGCGTTCGCGCCGGGAGGGATAGATAGGGGTAGGAAAGGGGTGGAGAGGGTCGCGAAGCGGACGTGCGTTGTGACGCGCGTTACGTTATTGTTTCACCTAGAAAGTGAAGCCGATCACAGTGATAGTGGCGGGCTTGCGGGCCCGCCACTATCACTGTGATCGGCTAACCGCTACGAAGCCCTG
Organism: Corynebacterium sp.; assembly: GCF_030152825.1. Taxonomy (GTDB): domain Bacteria; phylum Actinomycetota; class Actinomycetes; order Mycobacteriales; family Mycobacteriaceae; genus Corynebacterium. Next base: position 60,184 of record NZ_JASLIP010000035.1, on the reverse strand, counting down.
GAGGATGAACTAGGTGACCGTCAAAGCAGTCGTAAGCCCCCTGGCTAGCGCAGCAGCGCAGCGCCCCAAGATCATCAAAGCGGCTAACGCCGGTGGCGGCAACAGCGCCGACCTTTTTGAGCACATCCGCCCGTCTCACCCAGACTTCCCTCAGGCTCTGGAATTCGGCAGCACCACCAGCGCCGACGTCCTCGTCGGCACGGGCTCTGTCTCCTTCGACGCCCGCCTCGCCGGCGCGCTAGGCGCCTCCCACATCCTCGTCGCGGGCTCCGACGCCGACCGCATCTCCGTGCAGCAGTCCCTTGGCCAGCTCGTCCGCATCGGCCGCGTCCCGGCGGGCATCGCCATGCTGGAGGGCCCTGCCAGCACCTCCTCCGCGCTGGAGTGCGAGGGCGAGGCCATCAGTTACGTCGAGTTGGGCAGCGTCCACAAGTCCGAGACCCGCGAGCCGATCGTCGGACCGGAACTCTTCGAGCGCAACCTCATCGTCCAGGCCCGTGAGAAGAACGCGCACATCGTCCTGCCGGAGGGCGACGACGACCGCATTCTGCAGGCAGCCCACCATCTGCTGGAGCAGAACGTCTGCCGCCTGACCATCCTGGGCGACCCGAGTGCGATCGCTCGGCGCGCCCGCGAGCTGCAGCTGGACCTTTCCGGCGCGACCCTCACGAACCCGAATACTGGCACCCAGCTGGAGGAGTTCGCTCAGGACTTCGCAGAGCTGCGCAAGGCCAAGGGCGTGACCATCGACGAGGCGCGGGAGACCATGAAGGACATCTCCTACTACGCCACCATGATGGTTCACAAGGGTCTGGCCGATGGCCTGGTCTCCGGCGCGGCGCACACCACCGCGCACACCATCCGCCCGAGCTTCCAGATCATCAAGACCGCCCCGGGCGCGTCCGTGGTCAGCTCCATCTTCCTCATGGTCATGGACGGCTACCTGTGGGCCTTCGGTGACTGCGCGGTCAACCCGAACCCGACCTCTGAGCAGCTCGCCGAGATCGCCGCGGTGTCCGCGAAGACGGCCGCCCAGTTCGGCATCGACCCGAAGGTCGCGATGCTGTCCTACTCCACCGGAACCTCCGGTGCGGGCGAGGACGTCGAGGCCGTCGCCGCCGCCGTCGAGAAGGCGAAGGCAGACAACCCGGACCTGCAGCTGGACGGACCACTGCAGTTCGACGCGGCTGCCGTCGCCTCCGTCGGTAAGAAGAAGATGCCGGAATCGGACGTGGCAGGCAAGGCCAACGTCTTCATCTTCCCCGACCTGAACAGCGGAAACATCACCTACAAGGCGGTGCAGCGCACGGCGAACGCCTTGGCGGTCGGACCGATTCTGCAGGGTCTGAACAAGCCGGTCAACGACCTGTCCCGTGGCGCGACCGTCCCGGACATCGTCAACACCGTGGCGATCACCGCGATCCAGGCCGGTTAAACACCCGAACTACAACACCACTCACCCCTCACCACTTCAGCTTCCGAAAGGACAATCACCATGGCACCCTCCGAGCACGATCCAGCAGCAGGCGAGATCGAATTCGTCCTGGTTCTGAACTCCGGTTCCTCCTCCATCAAGTTCCAGGTCTTGGACCCGAGCGCGGATGCGCACGAAGAGCCGTTCATCACCGGCATCGTCGAGAAGATCGGCGAGCCGAAGGGTCACATCAAGATCGCCACGGCCACCACGAAGATGGAGGACTCCCGCCCGATCCTGTCCCACTCGGTGGGCCTGGAGCGTGCATTCGGCATGATGTCCCTGCTGGGCTGCGGCCCGCAGGACCTGAACCTCATCGCGGTTGGTCACCGTGTCGTGCACGGTGGTGCGACCTTCTCCGAGCCGGTGCTGATCGACGACAAGATGGTCGCTGAGATCGAGAAGCTCGTCCCGCTGGCTCCGCTGCACAACCCAGCGAACATTGACGGCATCAAGAACGCTCGCGCCCTGCTGGGCCACGTTCCGCACGTCGCGGTCTTCGATACCGCGTTCTTCTCCACCCTGCCGGAGCACGCGGCACACTACGGCCTCAACAAGGAGGTCGCGGACAAGTACAACATCCGCCGCTACGGCTTCCACGGCACCAGCCACGAGTTCGTCTCCCGCGCGGTGCCGAAGATCATGGGCCGCGAGCCGGAGAAGGTCAACCAGATCACCCTGCACCTGGGCAACGGAGCCTCTGCTGCGGCGATCCGCGGCGGCGAGGCGATCGACACCTCCATGGGCCTGACCCCGCTGGCTGGTCTGGTCATGGGCACCCGTACCGGTGACATCGACCCGAGTGTGATCTTCCACCTGGCACGCGCCGGCAGCATGAAGGTCGACGAGATCGATAACCTCTTCAACCGGAACTCCGGTCTGAAGGGCATCGCGGGGGTCAATGATTTCCGTGAGATCAAGGAGCTGATGGACCAGGGCGATCACGACGCCCGCCTGGCCTACGAGATCTACATCCACCAGCTGCGTCGCTTCATCGGTTCTTACATGCTGATCCTGGGACACACGGATGCGATCACCTTCACCGCAGGTGTCGGCGAGAACGCCGCGTTCGTGCGCAAGGACGCGATGGCTGATCTGGAGGGTTTCGGCATCAAGATCGACGATGATCGCAACCTCAACAAGGAGGGCGTGGAGGGCCCGCGTGTGATCTCCACGGATGACTCGAAGATCAAGGTCTTCGTGGTCCCGACGAACGAGGAGCTGGCTATCGCGCAGTACGCGATGGAGCTGGCCGAGCAGTAGGCCTCGCCGAACAGTGAGGTGGTAGCTGGTGGCTTGCGGGCCACCAGCTTCTTCCTTTGTTTTGCAGAGTTGAGTGTCACTTTTTGGGTGTTTTGCGACCTCAAACTCTGCAAAACGGGGGAGGGGAGCGCGCGAGAGCGGAAAAAGGGGAGAGGGGAAGAGGGGTGCGGAGGGCGCGAGGGGTTTTAGCTATCGAGGCCGACCCAGGTGGTGGCCCCGCTGCGGAGTTTTTGCTCCTTCCAGATCGGCACCCGCGCCTTCACCTGGTCGGCCAGCTCCGCGGTGGCGGCGAAGGCCGGGCCGCGGTGCGCGGCGGCGACGATCACGAGGAACGCCAGGTCGCCGATCTCCAGCGGGCCGGTGCGGTGCGCAACCCAGGCTCGGACGTCGGGGTGGGCGGCTACGACCTCTTCCACGACCTCCCGCAGCACGTGCGCCGCGCTGGGGTGGCAGCTATAGGTCAGCGTGTCGACGAGCTCGCCACCATCGTGGTCGCGCACCACGCCCTCGAAGGTGCTGACCGCGCCCATCGCCCGGGTGGTGGTGACGTCCTTCGCCGAGCTGAGCAGCGCCTCCAGCGGCTCCTCGGTGATCCGGGTGTGGACGACCACGCCCGTTTGCTTCGCGACGTGCGGCGGGTCGGGGACGGCTGGCCCGTGGCAGCAGCCGCTCCCGTGCAGCGTGTGGTTCTGTTCGGCAGCACCCGGCTCAGGAACGTGGGTGGGCGCAGGTGGCGAGGCTTCTGGCGCTGGGCCTTGCGTGGCCTGGGCCTCGTGGTCGCCGCCACCCGCGAGCTGGTCCAGCAGATGCTCGAGCACGCCATCCAGCACCTCCAGGCCGTCGCGCACCCCGCCGCGGGAGCCGGGCAGGGTCATCACGAAGGCCCGCTCGGTGCTGGCGCCTGGCTCCCGCAGTCCGGCAGAGGACGGCCCCGGGGAGCTACCCTCGGCGTGCGCTGCACGTGGGCTGTCGACGACCCCGGCGACGCAGCGGGAGAGCACCGCCGTCGGCACCTTTGCGGCACCGACGCGGAAGAATTCAGCGGCGATGCCCGGCAGCGGGCGGGTGAGGAAGCGCTCCACCGCATCCACGGTGACGTCGCTGGGGGAGACCCCAGTGCCACCGGAGGTGAGCACCACGTCGGGCAGCGCGTCGAACGCCGGGATCGCGGCCCCGCCACCAGCAGCAGCGCCGCCGTTTCCGGTGAAGAGCTGTTCCAGGACCGCGGGGACGTCCGCGTCCGCGACGATCAGCGCATCCGGGGTCTCGATGTCGCGCTCCCGCAGCCACTCCACGGCCAGCACGCCGGAGCGGTCCTCGTACTCGCCCGCGGCCGCCCGCGTGGAGGCGACGATCACCAGGCCCGTGCGCCCCGCATTCCTCGAGCGCAGGTCCTGTGCCGAGCCCGCGCTAGTCATTGACGCTCCAATCCCCGGACTTGCCACCGGCCTTCGCCAACACCCGCAGGCCCGTGATCCCGGCGTGCTTATCCACGGCCTTGATCATGTCGTACACCGTCAGAGCCGCGCTGCTCACCGCGGTGAGCGCCTCCATCTCCACGCCGGTGACACCGCGGGTCTTCACCGTCGCGATAATCCGCACCGCGGGTTCAGGCTCGGTGACCTTCTCGAAGTCGATGGTGATCTTGCCCAACGGCAGCGGGTGGCACAGCGGAATGATCTCCGGGGTCTTCTTCGCACCCATGATCCCGGCGACGCGCGCCACCGGCAGCGCATCCCCCTTCGGCAGGCCGGCCTGGTCGACGTCCCCATCCTGGAAGATCATGGCGAGGACGTCCTCCCGGGTCCGCAGGAAGCCCTCCGCCGTCGCGGTGCGGGTGGTCTCGGACTTGGTGGTGACGTCCACCATGTGGGCGGAGCCATCATCGCGCACATGTGTCAGCTGCGGCTGCGGGTCGGACATATTCTCCACGCTCCTTGGGGGCCAATAACTAGCTTTCGCTACACAGCTTAACTTTCGGAGCGGACACGCCTTAGCTGTGACGGCTCCGCTGCACCAGACGCAGCCCGGCGATACCGCCCACGACCAGGACGTATACTGCCAGCAGTACCAGGCAGGCGCCCAGTGCGCGGTCCATATCGTTGGAGCTCAAGCCCAGCTCGATGAGCAGCGGCAAGGTGCGGGTCTGGCCGGCGACGTTGCCGGCAAAGGTCAGCGTCGCCCCGTACTCACCCAGCGAGCGGGCGAAGGCCAGGACCAGCCCCACCGCGATCCCCGGCCACGCGATCGGCAGAATGACCAACCGCAAGACCTCGGACCTGCTCGCCCCGTCGACGGCGGCGGCGTCCTGAACGGAATCCGGAACCGAACGCAGTGCCGTCACCGCGGTCGCGACGACGAAGGGGAGGGCGACGAAAACCTGCACCACGACGACCCCCAGCGTCGTGTAGGCAACCGACCACCCCGCGCGTTCCAGCAGGGGCCCAAGCAGGCCGGGACGTCCCCAGAAAAACACCAGCGCCAGGCCACTGACCACGGGGGAGAGCACCAGCGGAGCATAGACCGCGAGCTGGATGAGCTGCGACAGCCCCGGGCGGCGGCGCTGAAGGCGGGCAAGCCACAGTGCCAGGGGGACGCCGAACAGCCCCGAGAGCGCGGTGGCGACCGCGGCCGTGGACAGGGAGAGCCCCAGCGAGGTCAACACATCCGGGGCGGTGACGAGTTGCAGCGCCTTCGGCCACGGAATGTTCAGCAGCAGCCCCAGCATCGGGCCCGCGATGAGCGCGAAGGCCGGGATTGCTAGCGCGAGCGTCCAGAGGGGGAAGGCGCGGTTGCTCACTCTTGGGTCACTCCAGGCCCGAAGCCGTGGTCAGCGAGGATGCGCTGGGCGGTCGGGGTGGCGAGCCAGCGGACGAACTCGGCGGCCTTGGCATTATCGGCGCCAGCATCCGTGCTGGCAGCGGGGTACTTATTCGGGGCGACGTGTGCGATCGGCAGGGTGATGATCTTTGTGCCCTGGCGTTGGATGGCGGCGGCGTCGGAGGCGTAGATGAATCCCGCATCCACCTGGCCGGTGGCGACCTTGGTGGCGACGTTCGAGACGTTGGCCTCCTCGGAGGGGTTCTGCAGCTTAATAGGTGCGCTGCCGGCCTTCTCGAGCGCTTCGTGGGCAAGCGTGCCGCACGGGACTTCCGGGGCGCAGATGGCGACGCGGGCGCCCTTGGCCAGGTCCTCGAGAGAGTTGATCTCGGTCTTAAGGTTTTCCGCGACGGCCAGGACGAGCTGGTTGGTGGCGACGATTCGCGGCTCCCCGCGGTCCGTGACGTTGCTGAACTCCGGCAGCTTCAGGGCCTTGTCCATGTTCTTCTCATCAGCGGAAATGAACGCATCGGCCTGGGAGCCCTGCTCGATCTGGCGGACGAGGGCGGAGGAGCCAGCGAAGTTCCATTCGATCTGCTGGCCGTCGTGCTCGGCGGCGTAGGCCTCCACCAGGTCATCACCGGCAACGCTCAGGGAGGCGGCGGCGAAGACGCGCAGGGGCCCGTTCGAAGCGTCCTCCGCAAAGCAAGCGGCGAGCGCAAGCACGCCCGCGAGTGCTGCGGCGAGTGCGGCGACAAAGCGCTTCTTGTGGCGCCGGGTGCTGCCGGCAGCGGTGGGGCGCGCGGTGCCGCGTGCGAGGCCGTGCCCGGTGCTGCGGTGCGCGGGGCGGATGATCATGGATCTGATCCTAGGCGAGCCCCTTGAGGGGAGCGCGCTAAGCGCATCAGAACCACGTGCGCGGGCGGATCATATTCGCCATATCCACCAGGCGGAAGCGGTGCAGATCGAACTGCGCCTGCCGCGCCAGCATCCGCAGCCCCTGCTCCAGCCCCAGCCGCAGCCCACGCTCCGTGAATGGCACGTCGAAGAGCGGGCTTTCGCTGCTCACGTCGTTGCCCTTTTTCTTATTGATGTAAATCCAGTTCAGTCCTGCCAGCATCACCGCGAGGCGGACCTGCTGCATCCGTGGCTCGTTCGTCGGCATGATCTCCAACCGCCGCGCCGCGCGCCGGATCCGGGACTCCGAGAGCCTACTCCGGTCGCTGATCAGCATGAGAATGCTGGTCAGCCGCGCCAACCGGTGGTGGCGCGAAGCCAGCGGCACCCGGTCCAGCACGCCCACCGCGGCGTTCCCCAGGCCTTCAGCGGTCAGCTGCCGCGCAAGCCCGAAGGCAGAGGAGACAGTCGTCGGGTTCGTCGCCCACACCAGCCCGTATAGTCGCATCGTCTGCATCCGCAGTGTGGCGGGCTCCTGCGACAAGTGCCGCGCGGGTGGCACCTTCACATCCTCGGTGATCGGCGTGCGGTAGGCGTAGGAGAGCATGGCACCCAGCTGGGCGGTCTCATCGTCCAGCAGCTTGGTGGTGTTGACGCCCTGCTGCTGCATGAGCAGCTCGTTCGTCGCCGCGAGCGCCAGTTTCGGCGCCGGCTCGCCGGGCAGCAGGTGCAGCACCTCGTTGAAGTGGTACTGCGCGGTCACGAAGTCGCTGCGCAGGAGTGCTGCGACACCGGAGAGCCACCGGAAGCGCCAGTCTCCGCCCAGCCAGTCCTGCATCTCGTCGAGCTTGTCCTGCGCCTCCTGGGCCTGCCCCATGTCCAGCCGCGCCCGCACCATCGTCAGCGGGATTTCCACGGAGCTAGACATCTGCGGCTGCTTGGCCGCGGACTCCAGCGTGTCCAGCACTTCCCCGGGCTCCGTGTAACGGACGGCAGAGAGTAATGACGCGCCGGGATCGCTCGGGTCGGTCAGCGGCAGCGGGAGTGCCGCGATGACCTCCGAGGCCGCGATTTGCACGGACCGCGGGATGCCGTCGATGAGCTGGTCGGTGCGGAAAAGCACGTGCTTCGTGCCGTAGGTGGAGCGCTGCGCGGTGAAGCGCGTATCCAGGTGCGCGTGCTGCACCCGATCCCGGATCGCCAGCACCTCGCGCAGCACGCCGACCATCTGGTTCGCGAGCGTGACCGCGGAGCTGAAGCGCTTATTCGGGTCCGAGTCGGTGGCCCGCAGCAGCAGCCGGTAGAGGGACATATACCGCTGGAACAGCGGTTCCTCCTCCGGGGTGGGCAGCTCGGGGTCGTAGGCGCCATCGGTGATGGGCAGGTTCACGACCAGCGAGGCCAACGTCCGCCCCACCGTGTAAATATCACTGGCCACGGTCGGCCCGGTGCTGGCGATCTCGGGCGCCTGGAAGCCCTTGGTGCCGAAGATGTGCCCGTATGCTCCGATGCCGCTGACCGCACCCAGGTCGATGAGCTTGACCTGGTCCTCAGTGATGATGATGTTGTCGGGCTTGAGGTCGTTGTAGACCACCCCGCGGGAGTGCAGGTAGTCCAGGGCGGGCAGGACCTCCAGCATGTAGCCGATGGCGATGTCTACCGGCAGCGTGTTGTTGGGGGATTCGCGGCGCCGTTCGCGCAGGGAGGGCCCGCCCACGAACTCCATGACGATGAATCCGCCGGGGGAGCGGGGGTCGTCGATGAAGTTGAAAATCTTCACGATGCCGGGGTGGGTGATGTCCGCGAGGAAGGCGCGTTCGGAGTCGGCGACGGCGCGTTCGTGCTCGTTCTCGGTCGCCATCAGTCCCTTGAGGACGACGTAGCGGTTCGCGACGTAGTGGTCGGTCGCGATGTAGATCCATCCCAGGCCGCCGTGGGCGATGGGGCCCAGGATTTCGTATTGTCCTGCGATGAGGTCCCCGGCCTCCAAGGTGGGTGGCTCGATGCCCTTGGCGATCGCGTCGCTGGGGTCAATGATCGCCTCTTCGGGGACGGTGGGTGTGATGAACGGCAGGTGGACCATGCCGTCGGCGACGTTCTTGCCCTCGCGCGCCGCGCCACGCAGTTCGCGGAAGGTGGAGAGTGCCTCCCGGCGGGAGCGTTCCCCGGAGTCGACTTTGACGGGGTCGGTGGTCGCCCCGCTGGTACTGCTGCCGACCTCGGTGGCGGAGGTGGGGACGTCAGCCTGGCTGCGTCCCTGGGAGGTGCTGCCGGGTTCGATGAGGTCGGAGAGGTCGTCGAGGTCCGCGAGGTCGAATTCTTCCTCGTCATCGTCGTCGGCGAAGGGGTCGAAGACGACAGCCTCGGTGCCACCGTCGCCGTCGGCTTCGTCCTTCCTCGCGGCGCCGGGTTCGGTCGCCGGGCCGGTGGTCACGTCCGGTTCCGGGTGCTCCGCGGTGCCGCCGGTAACGACGTCAGGCCCGGTCGCTGCGTCCGGTTCAGTGCGGTTCACTGCCTCGGTCGGTGGTCCGGCATCCGGTTCCACGTTGCGGTCCTGTTCCTGGACGTTCTGTTCCGGTGCGTCCTTCTCTCTCATCTTCTACTCGCCTCCCTTCTCTTCCTCGATGCCGGGGACTTGCTCCCTGTTGTATTCTTCGCGTTCCTTGGTCAGGGTGGCGGATTCCTCTGGCGTGCGGTAGGGGGCGGGCAGCTCTCGCGCGGGCCCCAGGTACTGCTCGAGCCAGTGCTTATACATCCGGTCCAGTTCGCCGCTGTCGCGCAGCCGCTCGAGGGTGCGGTTGACCTGTCGGGTGAGCCCCTCGCTCTGCCAGCTCACGTGCTCGTCGTCCTCGTCGAGGGACTCCGCGCCGGGCCCCACGACCTTGCCGGGAGGTGCCATGGCCACGCCGTAGTAGCCCTCGCCCAGGGAGGCCCCGACGAGATGGGTGTCCGGGTCCTGGGCGGCGAGCCCGGAGAGGATCGCGTCGTCGGAGTAGATGGCGTCCACGTGCCCCTGCTGCATGGCCATGAGGCAATCGGTCCACGTGCGGGTCTGCAGGATGCGCTTGGGGTGGAGGTGGTGTGCCACCATGCCGGGAGGGAAGTCCTGGGAGGCGCAGACGGTTTTGTTTTTGAGGTCGGCGACAGATTCGATGCCGGAGCCCTTCAGAGCCAGCAGGCGCTCCTCGATGTGGAGGTAGGGGATGGAGAATTCCAGCGCCTTCTGGCGTTTCCGTGTGGTGGTCATGGTGCGTAGCACGAGGTCCACGTCGCCGGTGCGGAGGGCATCCTCGCGGTGTCGGGATTCCACGTAGCGGAATTCCACCTTGTCGGGGTCGCCGAAGATATCGCGGGCAATTTCGCGGGCGAGGTCGACTTCGAAGCCGATCAGGTCGGAGCTCTCCGGGTCCCGGTATCCCAGCCGGTAGAGGGACTGTGCCACGCCCACGATGAGGCGCCCGCGCTTGGAGATATTCGGCACGTTCTCCGTCACGCTGGCTGCGGTGGGGGCGAGGGAGCCGAGGGGTTCCGCGTGTTCGGTGTGGACGGGCTCGAGGTCTGCGGTGTCGTAGACGCGCGCCTGCGCGGGCAGGTCGGCGTCGGGCTCGCGGGCCACGATCGGCCAGGACGGGCTGGTCGTGGTGGTGGCACAGCCGGTGAGCAGTGTCGCCGTGCCGAGGAGCGCGGCCGTGCCCCGGGGCAGGCGGGAGTGTCCTGCGCGGGTGCCGCGGCGGTTGGCGTTGATCATCACAGGTACTCCCTCACCCTCGGCCTGGTGCCCGCGAGCGTGGCGATCGCGGCGACGGCGGTCATGATGGCCACGATCGTCGCGGTGCGTTGCGCGGCCGACTGCCCTGCGGTGAGCACGTCGCGCAGCTGCTCGCGGGACTCGCTGATCAGCTCCTGCAGCTCCTCGTCGAAGAGTGTGTAGCTGGTGCGTAGGTCGAGCTGGACGTCCTTGGGGGAGCGGTTGGAGTTCGCGACGACGGCCTGCTGGTCGTCGTCGGAGGGGGAGCCCAGGGCGGCGGCGGAGGCGGCCTTGAAGTTGCCGTGCTGCAGTTCGTAGACCATGACGGCGTGGGCGGCGTCCCATTTCTGGAGGTGCTCGCGGGCCAGGACGATGCGGTATGGGGAGACCACGGAGTCGCGGATGGACTCGAGCTCGTTGTCGATCCGGGCGATGGTTTTGGAGAACTCCTCCTGGTTGTCGTCGCCGTAGCTGCGCTGCACCAGGCCCAGCGCTTCGCCGGTGCGGGCCTGCTGGGCGGCGATGCGCTGCTGGGTGAGCGTTTCGAGTGGCCCCATGGAGGACTGGATCCAGTTGGTTCCGGCCTTCCAGGTCCAGCCCGCGCTGATGGACGCCACGAGCAGGGCGATGACCATGAGCGTCGTGGCGATCAGGTGGCCGATGTTGAATACGCGGTTGGTGTTGGCCGAGAGCCACAGCTGCGCGATGATCAGCAGCACGACTGCGGCGATGAGCCCAGAAAGCGGGAACCACATCGGCGAGATCACGTGGCGTTGCTGCTCGCTGACCTGCTTGGAGGTGATGGTGTAGAGCTCTTCGGCGGCGGGCAGCATCGTCTGTTGCATCAGGTGGGAAGCCTGGGTCAGGTAGGACGCACCGACGGGGTTGCGGAAGCGGTCGTTCGCGCTCGCTTCGGAGACGAGCTCGACGTAGCGGGGCAGATCCGTCTGCAGCTGGAGGACGAGCTCCATCTCACGGGAGTCGACGTTGTCGATGCCCGCGGAGGCCTTGATGATTTCCTGGCTGGCGTTGGCGATGTGCCGGTCGTAGCTCTGCGACTGGGTGGAGCTCTGCTCCTTGGTTTCGAGGAACTCCGTGGTCGCGGCGGAGTCCGCGACGGAGAGGGAGTTGAAGAGTTCCTGGGCCGCGTTGGAGAGCGGTTCGGTGCGGCTGACCAGGGTGTTGAGGTCGTTCTGCCGCCAGGTGGAGCTCAGCGCCATCGCGCCACCGGCGGCGAGGATCGCGGCGACGAGTAGGAAGGAAATGATCGTCAGGATCCCTGGCGTGGTGGAGATGAAGTTGAGGAAGCGCTTGGGCAGCGCCATGGCTGGGGCAATGAGGCCGCGGACCGTGCGACCGCCGGTGGGCGAGTCGTCACGATCCATCCACCGATCGGCATCGGCATAGAGCGGCGCAGACATGGCCTGATTATAACGCAGGACACATTTCACTTTTGCCACTCCCGTCACAAACGTTGCGTGGGGCTCCGCGAGCAAGTGAAGCCGCGCTGTGCGGGGATTGTGCAGGGGGAATTGCGGGGGATTCAGGGGTGTGCAGCGGAAAGGCAAGGGTGCTGATCTGTCGGAATGTCTGCTTTCTATGGCAAACTGGTGCCCATGATCAAAGTGAAATCGCTGTCCAAGGCATACGGTGGCACCACCGTTGTCGACAACTTGGATTTTGAGGTCAAACCCGGGATTGTCACCGGGTTCCTCGGTCCCAACGGCGCCGGAAAGTCCACGACAATGCGAATGATCGTCGGGCTGGACACTCCGACCAGCGGTTCCGCACTGATCGACGGTAAGCGTTACGCGGACTTCGACCGCCCCCTGACTAAGGTCGGCACCCTACTGGATGCGAAGTGGGTTCACCCCAACCGCTCCGCGGTCAACCACTTGCGCTGGATCGCCGCGGCGAATGGCTTCTCCCGCAAGCGGGTGGACGAGGTGCTGGATATCGTTGGCCTGTCCAACGTCGCCGGCCGCAAAGCAGGCAAGTTCTCCCTCGGCATGGGGCAGCGCCTGGGGCTCGCCGCAGCCCTCCTGGGCGACCCGGAGGTCCTGATCCTGGACGAGCCGGTCAACGGCCTCGACCCGGAGGGCATCCGCTGGGTGCGTGACTTCGTCCGCCAGCTCGCCCGCGAGGGGCGCACGGTGCTGATCAGCTCCCACCTTCTCTCCGAGATGGCGCAAACCGCGGATCACCTGATTGTGATCGGTAAGGGCAAGCTGGTGGCGGATCAGTCCGTCCATGAGTTCATTAAGAGCTCCTCCGAGACCACCACGATCGTGCGTTCCGAGCACCTCACCGAGCTGGAAAACGCGCTGCGTGAGGAGTCTGCGAACTTCGAGCGCAGTAAGGATGTCGAGGGCCGCGACATCCTCGTCGTCCCGGACCACGACACCGACTGGGTGGGCGGCCTGGCCTACACCTACGGGCTGCGCCTGAACGAGCTGAGCCAGAAGTCCGCTTCTCTGGAGGAGGCCTTCATGCAGCAGACCGGGCATTCCGTCGAGTACCAGGCCAAGGCCGGACTGGGCGCCCCGGGCATTCCCGCCGCCCCATCCACCGCCGAGCCGGGTATTTCGGTCGACGGCGCAGACAACCGCATCGAGAAGGGGGAGTAAAGAACCCATGAACCTGATTAAGTCTGAATGGCTCAAGCTCTCCACGACCAAGGCGGTGTGGTGGACCTCTGGGCTGATCCTCTTCTTCTCCGTGGGCTTCGCCGCACTGAATGGTGTTGGCGCCGGCCTGATCTATCAATCGGCCACGGAAGGTGACGGACCGGCGGATGTTGCCGGCGTCGTCGACGCGAAGAACGCCCTGGACGCAACGGGTGCGCTGGGCGGCATGCTCGTCTTCGGCATGATGATCATCATCATCCAGGCCGTGCTCAACGTGACCAACGAGTACGCCAATGGCACCGCGAAGAATACGCTGCTGGCCACGCCGAAGCGCTTCCCGGTGCCGTTTGTGAAGGTGCTGGTCTATGGCGTGCTGGCCATGGTGCTGACCTTCATCAGCGCGGTGCTGTCCGTGTGGACCAGCAAGTTCGCCGCCTCCCGCATCATCACCGGTAACGACACGATCCTGGACTCCGCGGGCTTCGGCGCAGAGAACCTATGGACCGCGATCGGTCGCCTGGTGCTGTACGCACTGCTCTCCGTCGTGATTTCCACGGGCGTGGGCTACCTGCTCCGCTCGACCGCGGCCAGCATCGCCGCCCTGCTGCTGTGGAAGCTGGTTGTTGAGGGGGCGGTCGTGCCACTGGTTCCGAAGATTCGCGACTGGCTGCCGCCATACATGCCCTTCAATAACGTCGACATGGCGACGATGATGATGGACACCCCGGACGCCCCGTGGGGTCAGGTCGGCTCCATCCTCTATTTCGCAGCATTCTGTGTGATCTTCTTCATCGCCGGTCTGATCGCCCTGAAAAAGCGCGACGCTTAAAAATCCCCGCTAGTTCTTGTTGCGCCCAGCGCCGCGGTGCCCGTGAGCACCGTGGCGCTTCGTTGTGGAGTGGAAAAAGTAAAAATGGATTCGAAGAAGCAGCAGCTCGGTGTGCTGACCTTGGCGGGCTTCGCGCTGCTCTCTGCGGGTGGGCCGCTGGGTACGGACATGTACCTGCCCGCCCTGCCGCTGATCGGTCAGGATCTGGGGGCGAGCCCTGCCGTGGTGCAGCTCTCCATCACCGCCTACATGGTGGGCATGGCCATGGGGCAGCTGCTGATTGGGCCGCTCTCGGATGGCCGGGGCCGCCGGGGGCTGGTGTGCTTCGGGATGGCGCTGGGGCTGGTTGCCTCCGTGGTGTGCGCGATTGCCCCCACGGCCGCAGTGTTGATCGCCGCCCGCTTCTTCCAGGGTGTTGCCGGCGGCACCGGCGTGGTGCTGACCCGCGCGATGATCGCCGATAAGCTGTGCGGCTCGGCCGCCGCCCAGGCGCTGTCGGTCATGATGCTGATCATCGGTGTGGCCCCGATCCTTGCGCCACTGCTGGGCGGGGTCATCAACGAGGCTGCGGGCTGGCGGGCGATCTTCTTCACGCTGGCGCTGGTCGCCCTGGCCCAGATCCTGGTGGCTTGGCGCCAACCGGAAACGCTGCCGGTGGAGCGGCGCCATGGTGGTGGGCCGGTGCGGATGTACCGGAACATGTTGGGGCTGTTCCGCCGCCCCGCGTTCGTGGGCTATGCGATGGCTTTCGCGTTTGGCTTCGGCACGATGTTCGCATTCATCGCCGGTTCCTCCTTCGTCTACCAGGAGGTCTTCGGGCTGAGCTCGGTGGGCTTCTCCGCGATGTTTGCGCTCAACGCGGTCGCGCTGCTGAGCGCGAACTCTTTGAATATCCGCCTGGTGGGGCGCATCGGCGCGCGGCGACTGCAGCGCGTGGCGGTGTGCTTGATCGCGCTCGGGGCAGTGGCGGTGCTGTTGTGCGCCCTGTTCCTTCCCAGGGACGGCGACGCCGCGATGTACGTCCTCGCAGCGTCGGTTTTCGTCGCCACCTTCGGGGTGGGGCTGAACATGTCCAACTCCACCGCGCTGGCCCAAGGCTTGGCGGCGGATCGCGCGGGCGCTGGATCGGCGGTCCTGGGCGCGGGGCAGTTCGTGGTGGCCGGGGTGATGAGCCCGCTGGTGGGCCTGGGGTCCGACCGGATGCTGGCCCTGGGGCTGTGCATGGTGGCCTCGGTGGCGGTGGCTATCGCGGGCACGCTGCTGGCCGCGAAGTTCGCCCCGCACGCGGAATAGCGCCACAGCCGTCACGCCGCAACCGTCATGTCACAGCACTGACGCCAGGGCTCCGGGGTGGCTCTCCGGTGGCCCCGGGATGGCCCTTAAGTGGACCCCGGGACAGCCCCAGCGGCTAGATCACGCGTTCGCGCTCGCGCTGGAGGTTATCGATGATCGCCTCCGCGGCATCCGATAGTCCACGCAGGGCGGGCACACCGTCGCGTAGCTTGCGGACGTCGGAGCGCTCCATCCGGGAGGTGGCCTGGGCGATGAACATTGCCCACTGGTCGGTGATGTCGTTCATGATGGCCACCCCCTTGTCGGTGAGGTAGAGATCCTGGGCGCGGCGGTCGTAGTCATTGGCCTGCCGGTCCACGAGGCCGTCGTTGATGAGGCGGCGGACGGTGGCGGAGACGTTGGAGGCGCGCAGGAAGCGCAGCCGGGCGATCTCGGAGACACCGCAGCCCGGGTGCTGGGAGATGAACTGCAGCACCTCGATCTCGGACTGGGAGATGTTCATATCCGCGCTCGGGCGGCTCATGAGGCGGCGCGTGGCGGAGAGGAAGTCAAAAACGCTGGATGCGATTTCGGAGACGTCGACGTCCGGGAGGACTTCCTTCGCCTTGTGCCCGCTGACGTTGGGCTTGGGGCGCTGGGGGGAGGCCGCTGTGCTACTCATTACTGTTCCTCGCTCTTAGTCCTCGTGAGCTGCGTGCGTCAGGGGGCAGTTCGGTGGGTTGAAACTTTTCTTTATGTAGCTAGCTAGTGTAGGCGCGGGCGGGGTTTCTCCGTACCATTTTGCGGGAGAAAAGTAATTGCCCTGCGCCGCGCTACTGCAGCGCGCTGGTCAGGCGGAAGACGTTATCGAGGTACTGCTTGTACCACGGGCGGTTCTTCCACTCCTTCAGATCGAGCTGCAGGGAGGCTTCGCGGTAGGCGTCGATGATCTCCTGGAGGCTGTCCATGACCGCGCCCTCGAAGGTCATGAGGGTGATCTCGTAGTTCAGCCCGAAGGAGCGCATGTCCATGTTGGAGCTGCCCATAACGGCCACCTCGCCGTCGGCGATGGCGCACTTGGTGTGCAGCACGGCGGGGGCAGGGTACTGGTAGATCTCCACGCCGGATTCCATGAGCTCCCCGTAGTAGGAGGCCTGCGCGTGCCCGACCATCATCTGGTCGGATTCCTCGGAGACGTACAGCGACACCTTCACCCCGCGGTAGGCCGCGGTCGTGACGGCCTCCAGGAGGGACTCCTCGGGGATGAAGTAGGGGCTGACGATCTGCAGGCTCTCCTTGGCGTGGTGAGCCATCGAGACGAAGAGTCGCAGATTCGGTTCAGTGGTAAAGCCCGGCCCGGAGGGGACGAGCTGCATGAGCTCGGCGCCGGTGTCCTTCTTGGCGGTGGCGAGCTGCTCCGCGTGGACGGAGGGGTCGATGAGGTCCAGCGTTTCCCCGGATTCGGTGTACCAGTCCACGGCGAAGACGGAGTTGATGATCGACACGATCGGCCCGGTGAACTCGCCCATGATGTCCACCCACTGCCGGCCGAGCTTGAGGTTGCCGGAGTTGAGGTAGCTGGCGTCGATCATGTTCTGCGAGCCCATGAAGGCTCGTTCCCCGTCGATGATGACGAGCTTGCGGTGGTTGCGCAGGTCGGGACGGCGGAACTTCCAGCGCCAAGGCTTCAGCGGCAGCATGGCGTACCACTCGATGCCCAGCCGGTCGAGCTTGCGGCCGAGCAGGTGAGATTCCGGGTACTTCATGGAGCCCACGTGGTCGTACATGAGGCGCACTTCCACGCCCCGGTCGGCGGCTCGGGCCAGCGCCTGGAAGAAGGGGTCGGTGGTTTCATCCCAGGCCATGATGTAGATCTCGACGTTGACGTAGTGCTGGGCCTCGTCGATGGCGTTAGCGATCTCGCGGATGGATTCCGCGTAGTCGGAGTACAGCTTCTGCAGGGTTCCGCCCACCGCGGGCATCGCGGTGAGTTCGCGGTTGAGCTGCACCATGGAGAGCTGCTCTTCGGTGACCTCCAGGCCTTTGGGGACGTCCGGTTCCCCGCTGGACATGTCGCGGATCAGCGCGTTGGCCTGCACCTGGATCTTGTGGCGGCGCCGGTTGACCACCGGCGAGCCGATCATGATGAACAGCAGGATGCCGATGAAGGGGATGAGGAAGATGGCCAGCAGCCAGGCCATGGCCGAGGAGGGGCGGCGCTTCTGCGGCACCCACCCCAGGGCCACGAACTTCAGGACGTAGTCCAGCCCGACGATGAGGAAGTGGTACCACTCCAGTTGGTCCACTACTCCCACCGCCATGTCGACGGGCTCTAGCCACCACATCTGCTTGTTCCTCTTGGCTGTTTAGACGGTGTAGTCGATGATGACGGGGGCGTGGTCGGACGCGCCCTTGCCCTTGCGTTCGTCGCGGTCCACGCGCCCGCCCTCGGGCTTCAGCCCGCGGGCGTACTGCAGGTCGATGCGGATGCCTTCGTTCTTCTGGAAGCGCATGGCCTGGTAGTCCCAGTAGGTGTACTGGTCGGCGATGAGCTCCGTGGCCTGGATCAGGCCGGCGTCCTCCAGCGCGGTGAGCCGCTTGCGCTCGTTCGGGGTGACGTGGGTTTTGCCCTCGAACCAGCTGCGGTCCCAGACATCCTCGTCGCGGGGTGCGATGTTGAAGTCGCCGGTCAGCACCAGCTTTTCCGCGGTGCCGTCCTCCCCGGTGGTTTTTGCGTAAGCTGCCAGCGCATCCAGCCAGGCCAGCTTGTAGCTGTAGTGCGGGTCGCGGATTTCCCGGCCATTCGGCACGTACAGGCTCCATACCCGTACGCCGTTGCAGACCGCACCGATGGCGCGGGCCTCCTGGTGCTGCGGCGCGTTGAGGTCCTTATCGAAGCCGGGCTGACCGAACTCGGTCTGCACGTCCTCCAGACCCACCCGGGAGAGGATGGCGACCCCGTTGAAGGAGTGCAGGCCGTGGTGGGCCTGCTCGTAGCCGGTGTCGCTGAAGTCCGGGAACTGCTTATCCGTGCACTTGGTTTCCTGCAGGCACAGCACGTCCACGCCGGAGCGTTCCAGGAAGGCTCGGACCCGGTCTTCGCGGGTGCGGACGGAGTTGATGTTCCAGGTGGCGATGCGCATAGATGACAGCCTACTGAAGCCTGCGGACACGCCCTGCACGGCGGGGCGTTCTCTTGGTTCTGCGGCCGCCGTCCGCCCAGCGCGCCCCGCTTTAGTCCAGTTGCAGGCTGCGGTGCCGGTGGTGCTCGGAGAATCCCAGGTCGTGGTACAGCCCGCGCCCGGCGGTGTTGCTCTCGATGACCTCCAGGTAGGCCTCCGCAGCACCGTGCTGCGCGCCCCAGTGCAACAGTGCCCGCCCCAGGTGGGTGGCCAGCCCGTGGCGCCGGAACTCCGGCAAAACCTCCACCGCGGAGTAGCCCAGGAAGGAGCGCCCGCCCTCGGTGCTGGTGATCGTCGCACGGGTGATCGCGGCTAGGGTCCCACCAATGCGGACCTGAGCGAAGCCCAGCGTGCCGTCAATGCGCTTGCGCAGCAGCTCCAGTGCGTGTTCGGGCAGTGGCTGGCCACGGAAGTGGTAGCGGGAGAGCCACTCCTCGGTGGGCTGGTCCAGCACCTCGATCTCCAGGGGCTGGCCCGCGAAGTTGGGGTGCACCAGGCCCGCGTCGCCGCTGAGCGCCGGGGCCTCGCCGAGGTCGTCCAGCTCCCGCGTCATCACGAGGATCTCCGGCCCACGCGTGCCCTCCAGGTTCTCCGCGGTCCGCCCGATCTGGTCCGGCACCATGAGCGCTGCGGGCAGCCCGTGCTGGGCATAGAAGGCCTTGATCCCCTCCACCGGCACCGGCTGCAGCGCGGCATTGGGGCCCAGCGGCACGGCGGTGTTGGAGCGCTCGGTTATCCCGTCGCCCGCGCGGCACAGCCAGCCTTCAACCCAGGCGTTCTCGGTGCCGGGGAAGGCTTGCGCGATGGCTTGCTCGACCGCCCGGATGTCGCTGTTGCGAACCGGCTTGGTGCTCAAGGTTTTTAGGACGACGACGCTGCCCGCCGCGATTGCCACCGGTTCCTGTGTGGCTGCCCCGGGCTCCCGCTTCCGGGGTGTGGGGCGGACGACCAGCGGATCCACGCTGAGCAGCGTGCCGATGACGTCGCTGACCTCCGGCCGACCGGATTCGGCGAGCCGGCCCGTCACCCGGCGCACCACGACCCGCACGCCCTGGCGTACCGATACCGGGTCGGTGCGGCGGGAAAGTGGGAAGTCCAGGCCGGGGACGCGCCGGGCGCCGGCGGCCGCGGCGACGAGGTCGGTATCCACCTCGTGGGGCGTGGTCGCGTTGTCAGCTGCGGCGTGTGTTCCTGGGTGTTGTGCGGAGTGATCCTTCATGGCGCGGCTAGCTAATCCTTAAGCTTCGGCCGAACCGACGTCGTCGTGCCCGAAGGGGTCCTTATCGACCCCCGGCAGCCAGGTCCGGTTGCCCTCGACGTTCCAGCCCTCGGCCTTGAAAGCCTTCTTCGCGGCGCGCTTGTTCCGGCCGATGAGGGTGTCGGTGTAGAGGAAGCCGTCCAGGTGGCCGACCTCG
Source organism: Corynebacterium sp. (assembly GCF_030152825.1). GTDB lineage: Bacteria > Actinomycetota > Actinomycetes > Mycobacteriales > Mycobacteriaceae > Corynebacterium. Next base: position 40,657 of record NZ_JASLIP010000035.1, on the reverse strand, counting down.
TGCTGCAGGCAGCGGGCAAAAAAGCCGTAGCCTTCGACGGTCACGGGCTCGCCGTTCTCGTCGATGCCGGTCACGCGCGCCCAATCGGCGCGGCCGGTGGGGAAGGAGTAGCCGGGGACGGAGAGGCAGCCTTCCTCGTCCTCGTATTCATCAGGCATGGTTTCCGGGATTTCGCTGGTTTCCAGCACCGGGTTGATGACGGTGCCGCGGCGCATCGGGCCACCCTGGGCGGCGATTTCTTCTTCGGTGCGGGGCTCGCCGTTGGGTCCGTCGATATCTGGGCAGTGGTAGACGAAGAGCCGCTTAGGCGCCCCCACCTGGTTGCCTGCCAGGCCAACGCCGTGGGCGCGGTCCATGGTTTCGTGCATGTCCGCGATGAACTTCTTGAATTCCTCGGTGGGGACGCCGTTGGCGTCGAGGTCTGGTTCCCCGACCTTGTTGGTGGGGTTGTGCAGGACGGGATCGCCAGCGATGACGATGGGCAGAACAGTCATGGCGACCATTTTAGGGTGCGTGGCGCTTAAGGGCCGAAGTGCACTAGCTTTATGGGCATGCCAGCCTCCGTGAATCCCGAAAACTCTGCTCTGAGTGAGCGGGAGCGCGCCATGCTGGAATTCGAGCGGCAGTGGTGGCGGCACCCGGGGGCGAAGGGGGAGGCGATCCAGGATCGTTTCGGGGTCAAGCCGGTGCGCTACTTCCAGCAGTTGAATCGGCTGATCGAGAAGCCGGAGGCCCTGGACTTCGATCCGGTTCTGGTGCGCACTCTGCTGCGCCGCCGGGAGGAGTGAGCTCTGGGGTGGCGCGGCCGGTGGCTGACGTGCGGGCACGGCGATGCAGGGGAGTGAGGCTCCCGGAAAGCGTGGGCTTCTCGGCGCGCCGCTGCCGTGGCGGGTGTGACTGTAGTTAAGATTTGTGTCGTGACTGATTCGAATCGACCACGCCATTCCCTCGACGAGAACTTCGACGACGACCGCCCCCTCAACCTGGAGCCGCAGCACGGCGCCCACGAGGACCCGGTCGACGCCGAGTTCGAGGACGCGGAATACTCCGACTACGACGCCGACGGCTACGACGATGGCTACGAAGGTAGCTACGGCGAGCACGAGGACTCTGCCGCTGGCTACGCGGGCCACCACGACGGTGACTACGGCGAGCACGGTGACTACGACGAGTACGCAGAGTACGAGGATTACGACGACGAGTCTGCCGCCGCAGCCCAGCGCCACCACGAGGCGGGCCGCCGACGCATCGGCGGGGCCGCGGTAGCTGGCGCAGCCGGTGCCGGGGCAGCCGGTGCCGCTGCCGGCGAACCGGGCGGCCAGGTTGGCGCGGAGGCCCGCTCCGGCCAGGGGCTGCCCCTGCGCGGCCTGGCGATGGTGCTCATCGCCATCGCCATCGCACTGATCGCCTGGGGCGCGGTCAGCTTCGTCAACGGCAACGACTCCGAGGACGGCAACGTCCAGGCCGGCCAGGAGGGCGAGGACACCAGCAACCTGAGCCCCGCCGAGCAGGCGCGCCTGGCCAAGGAGAAGGAAAACGCCGAGCGTCAGGCAGCCCGCGAGAAGGCCGCCAGCGACGCAAAGGCCGAGGCAGAAAAGAAGGCAGAGGCCGAGAGGAAGGCCGCCGAGGACGCCGAGAACGCCGAGAACCCAGGGGAACTGAGCGACAAGGACCGCGAGGCCACCCACGTCACCGTCCTGAACAACTCCCCGATCGAGGGCCTGGCCGGGCGCACCGCCGACGGCCTGCGCGGCGAGAAGTGGGACGCGAAGTCGATCGGTAACCTGCCGGATTCCGCGTACGTCTTCCGCGAATCCGTCGTGCTCTACCCGGCCGGGGACGCGAAGGCGAAGGCCGCCGCCGAGCAGATCGCCAAGGAACACGGCCTCGAGACCCGCGAGCGCAACCGGGAGATCGACGATTCCCTCCGCGACGTCCAGCTTCTGGACGGCCCGCCACCGGGCGCCGTGATTGTTGTCACGGTGGATGACATGCCTCGCTAGGTGATCTGCAAGGATAGGGGGATAGAACGCGCCGGGGTTCCTTACCCCGGCTTCACGCGATAGTCGCACCACGCAGCGCCGCCGGCCCTGACCGCCGTGCTGTGCCGAGCGAAGGGATGATTGGGCCGATGGACTTTCCCGGATCTGAACCCACCGTTGGACTCGAGTGGGAGGTTGCCCTCATCGACCCGGAGACCCTGGACCTGGTGCCCCGGGCTGGCGAGCTGCTCGCCGTCATGGACGAGGTCTACCCGGGCCACCGCGTGACCCGCGAGTTTATGGCCAACACCGTGGAGATGGTCACGGGGGTGCACGAGGGTATCCCTGCCGCCGTAGAGGACCTGCGCGAGCAGTTGCTGCAGCTGCTGGACTGCGCGGAGCGCATCGGCGTGGAGCTCTTCTCCGCGGGCACGCACCCGTTCACCAACTGGGGCGACCAGGAGATGAGCGACAAGGGAAGCTACCGGGAGATCATCAAGCGCACCCAGTACTGGGGCCGGCAGATGATCATCTGGGGCATCCACGTGCACGTGGGCGTGGGCTCGAAGGAGAAGGTCTGGCCGATCATCAACGCGGTGATGACGCACTACCCACACGTGCTGGCGATGTCGGCCTCCTCCCCGGCGTGGGAGGGGCTGGATACTGGCTATGCCTCGAACCGCACCCTGCTCTATCAGCAGCTGCCGACCGCGGGCATCCCTTATCAATTCACCTCCTGGGATGAGTGGGAGGAGTTCAACCGCGATCAGGACTTTTCCGGCGTGATTAACCACACCGGTTCCATGCATTTCGACGTCCGCCCGTCCAAGTACGGCACCATCGAGGTTCGCTTTGCGGATTCCACGATGGCGATCTGGGAGGTCGCGGCCATCAGCGCGTACCTGCACTGCCTGGTCGTGTACTTCGAGCGGATGTACGACGCGGGCGAAGAGCTGCCGAGCCTGCAGCAGTGGCACGTGGCGGAGAATAAGTGGCGCGCCGCCCGCTATGGCCTGGATGCGGAGATCATCATCGATCGGGAGACCACGGAGCGGATGGTCACCGACGAGCTGCGCCGGTGGGTGGAGGAGCTCTCCCCGCTGGCTGAGGAGTTGGGCTGCAAGGCTGAGCTGCAGGACGTGCTGCGCCTGATCGAGACGGGCGGGGATTATGCCCGCCAGCGCGCGGCAGCTCGCGCGGCCGGTGCCGCGCTGGAGCCGGGGGTGCGCACCCGAGGGGATGCGGGCGCTGAGGAGGGCTTCACCCAGCCGCGGGCGTGGCGCGCGGCGGTGGAGCTGACGGCCCGCACGCTGCAGGAGACCGCCCGGGACTAGTTCGCAGCTGCCATTAGCTGCCGCCGGGGCACCGAGCTATTGCTCCGCCACGGGCGCTCGCTCATGCCATGCACCCGGCTCCGCGCCCCGCATCGCACAGCCCCGGATCCAGCGCACACAGCACAGCGCCCGTGGCTGCCATCGAAAGTGGCAACCGCGGGCGCTGAAATCACTGGTGAGGCGCTGGGTTTTTGGAGTTGTGCGGCCGTCGCGTGGCCTTGTTGGTTTCGCTGCTTCCTAGCGGCGGTGCAGCAGTGCTGCGGCGGAGCACAGTGCGTTGGCGATCGAGGTATCGCGGTCCGCACCGAAGCCCACGGCCCAGGTCCGCTTCCCGTTATGAGTGGCGAAGATGAAGGTCGCGGTGGCTTCGAAAATTTCGTACTGGTGGAACATCAGGATCTCCACGGCCAGGTCGTGATCAGCCAGGATCTCGGACATCGCGGAGGATGCGCCCATCGCGGTGATGGACACCCGGGTGCCCTGTTGGTCAGCGCGCAGGCCGCGGATGCTGATCTCGTACAGGCGCTTGCCCGCGGACTTCCGCTGGGAGCGCAGCTGCTCCACCTGGATGTCGTTGGGGGAGTAGGAGCGCCGGAAGGTCTTCCAGTCCATGCCGCGGGCCTCGCCGCGCATCGCCTTGGGCAGTCGCTGCCCGAAACGGGAGCGGAATGGGTCCTCGGCGAAGGTGCGGGTGCGCTGGCGGCGCTTCTGGATGCGCGTCTGAGTTTGCGCGTTGAAGGTGATGGAGTTGGAGCGCAGCGCTGGGGTGGTGGTGTAGCTCTTGTGCTCTCGGCTGCTGGTCTCCGGCTTTGCAAAGCGAATCAGTGTGGTGCCCATGGTCACTCTTCCTCGTTGTGGTCGGTCCTGGTGGCGCTTGGCAGTTGTGCCTGTGCCTGTGCGCCGGTTGTTCGGTTCGTGGACCGACTCTTAAGCGTGTGCGCTTGTTACCCCGGTGGTGGAGGGGTCAGTCCGCGCCTCCACCCGGGTTGGGTACTCGCTTAAGAGGAATTGTGATCATGGGCATGAATATATCCCTTTCTTTTCACCCCCGCGAGTTGTTCAACAGCTTTTAGGCCCAAATGGGGGTGCAGTAGGTGGGATATAGCGTCTCATAACGTGAGACGCAGCCCGGGGTGTGTTCCCACGGACCGCATTCACTGTTCCCCGTCCTTCCTCTTATTTAGGACGTCACCAGCCTCACGCCTGACGCTCAGCTCTGCGGGATATGCAGCTTCTCCCAGGCCTTCCATCGTGGGGAGGGTTCCAGGAGCTGGTTCTCCTCGCCACTATCGAAGCGCTTGCCGTCGAAGACCTGGATGTGCCGGGCTGGGTCGGCCTCTTGCGTGGAGTTCGTCTCGGTAGCGCTCTGTGTGGCGGCTCCCGTGGTGCCTGCATCACCCCGGTAACGCTCGAAGCCCGGGTCGAGGTCGTGGAGGAACTTCCGCCAGCGCCCCAGCATGGCCTCGCTGGTGCGGTTCATCTGCTTCGCCCCGCCGAGCGCGAGGGCGAGCTTGCCTCGGCTGGTGTCCACCCGGCGGAACAGCAACGGCAGGTCGAGGGCGTGGGTCGCACCCATGCCGCTGAGCTCCAGGGAGGGGGTGGTCATATCCAGCCGGTAGAACCACACCTTGCCCGTCGGGTGCTGCTCGGCCAGGAGGTAGGCCGGGGCCACGAAGATCGCGTGCCCGGTGAACTCACCGACGGCGGAGCGGCGCTGGAAACCCTTGTAGTGCTGGAGGAGTTCCTCCACGTCCGTGCTCACGTGCTCGGCGAGCGCGACGGTGCGCGACCACTGGTGCTTGGTGCGCAGCGACTCCCAGCGCATGAGCCGGTACTCGTCGCGGTTATATCCCACGAGCAGCGGCAGGTCGCGCTGCGCGCCCTTGGCCAGCGGGTGCTTGGGCAGCACGTCGCCGTCGACGATGGGGGCGAAGGGGCCGGAGACCCCCGGTGCGTAGCGGAGGTTGTGGGCCACGAGGGCCTCGGTGATCTCGCCCAGCTCGGTGGCGGTGGCGCCGAAGAGGTCATCGATGCTGAGGCCGCCGGTTGCGGGGGAGGGGTCGGCGCTCGCGCCTGTGGACTTGGCCTCTGCCTTTTCCGCGCCCTTGCCCTTTTGTTTGGTCTTAGCCTCGTCCTTCTCGACGAGCCCGCGGATCCGGGCGAGCTCCGCCACGGCCTGCTCGCGCCAGTACTTGGCATTCTCCGGGGTGTGCACCATGGCTCCCGCGGGGGATTGGGCGATCGCGCCGGCGATCACGCCCTCCAGGGCCGGGCTTGTCATCAGCGCGGTGACCATCGCCCCGCCCGAGGACTCGCCGAAGATGGTGATGCGCTCCGGGTCGCCGCCGAAGGCGCGGGCGTTGGCCTGGATCCACTTCAGGGCCTCGATGATGTCGGAGAGCCCGGCGTTGGTGTCGATGCGCTCGTCGTCGAAGTCCTCTCCGAAGAAGAGCTGACCGAACATTCCGAGCCGATAGTTCACGCCCACGTAGATGGAGTCCGTGGCCTGGGCGAAGTGCTCGCCGGAGCGTTGCGGATCGGCCGCAGAGCCGTGGACGTTGCTGCCGCCGTGAAGGTGCACCGCGATGGGTCGGCGCGCAGTGGCGTCGATCGCGTGCTCCTTATTAATAGGGGCTGTTGCGTTGCCCGCGTCCGTGGCAGGTTCCGCGCCCGTAACGGTGTCCGCCTCCGTGGCGCTGTCCGCGTTCGTCGTGTTGTTGCCCCGCGACGTGCCGCGCGGCACGACGACGCTCAGCCACAGGCAGTCCTCGGAGCCGATCCAGCCGGTGGCCTTGTTGCGGAACTGGTAGCAGTACTCGCCGTCCGCCCGGGCCTCGAAGGTTCCCTCCCAGGGATCGATGGGTTCGGCCCGGCGGAAGCGGTGGGGCCCGATGGGCGGCTGGGCATAGGGGATGCCACGGAATGCCGCGGCGCCGGTTTCCGCGTGACCCTTGATGCGGCCGGTGGTGGTCTGGACGGTCCAGAAGTCACCGGGCCTGGGGCGCTGGCTCACGCCCGCCTGTCCGATACTTTCCTTCTTTTCAGGGCCGCCCATCTTTCCTGCACCGACCGTGTTCGCGGGCTCCCTCTTCGCCCCGCCTGCTACGGATTCCGCCATCGCGCTAGTTCACCTCAGCGGCCGTGCGGGCCAGGAAGAGCAGCTGCGCGGCACCGACGGACTTAATCTCGGTTGGGTCCACGGATTCATCGGCGGAGTGGATGCGGGCCTGCGGCTCGGCCAGGCCGTAGAGTGCCAGCTCCGCGCCCGGGTGGGTAGCAAGCAGCTTATTGGTCAGCGGGATGGAGCCGCCGGAGGCGACCTCCGCAATATTCATGTGATCCTTGCCAGCGGCCGCGGCGTAGGAGTCACCCAGTGCGCCAGCCAGGCGCTGCAGGGCCGGACCGGTCAGGTCAGCGCTGAAGGGCTCGGCCAGGGACTCGCGCTCGATGCTCATCTTCGCGTTCGGGGCGTGCTTCTCCAGGTGGGCGACCAGCAGGTCCTGGCACTCCTTCGGGTCCATTCCCGGCGGCACGCGCAGGCTCACCACGGCCGCGGACTCGGCCGGCACGGCGTTGACCGCGTCCTTGACCGGCAGGGCGTCGATTGCGGTGACGGTGATCGCCGGGCGGGCGACGGTCAGGTCGTTGGGCTTCAGGCCCTGATCGGCGCCGTAGACGTCCACGCCGTCCAGCACGCCGGCGTCGCGGCGGAAGGTGGCCTCGTCCGGGCCCACGCCCTCCCAGGTGGTGCTCGGCGCCAGGCCTTCGACGGCGACCAGGCCCTTCTCGTCGTGCAGGGTGCTGAGCAGCTTGATCAGCTCCACGGTCGCATCCGGGGCGGCACCGCCGAACTGGCCGGAGTGCAGCGGCTGTTCCAGGGTCTGCAGGCGGACAGTGACCGCCGCGGAGCCACGCAGGGCGGTGCAGAGGCTTGGCACGCCCACGGAGTCGTTGCCGGAGTCCGCGATGAGGAACACGTCCGCGGCGAAGAGCTCCGGGCGCTCGGCCAGCAGGTTCTCCAGGCCGTAGCCGCCGCGCTCCTCGGATCCCTCCACGACAACCCGGATGCCGACCTTGTTCAGCACCGGGTACTGCTCGGCGAGCTCGTTGAGGGCACGCAGGGTGCCCAGGTGCATGCTCACGGAGCCCTTGCAGTCCGCGGTGCCGCGGCCGTACCAGCGGCCGTCGCGCTCGGTCAGCGTCCATGGGTCGGAGCTCCAGGCGTCGACGTTGCCGGCGGGCTGGACGTCGAAGTGGCTGTACAGCAGGACGGTGGGGCAGCCGTCCTCCGGCTGGCGAAGGCCGATGACGGACTTCGATCCGTCGGAGGTCGGGTAGGCCTCGACGGGAACCCCGACCTCGCGGAACTGGCCGACCACCCAGTCCGCGGCGCCGTCGTTGTGCTCCTGGAGCTCAGGGACGGAGTGGATGGACTGGAAAGCGATGAGTTCGGTCAGCGCGTCCTTAATAAAGGGCAGTTGTGCCTCGAGGGCTGCGCGGGCCTCGTTCGGGGTAGGAATTGCGTTAATTGTCATGGGGTCCAGGGTAACGCTTTTCCCAAAGTTGCGAATATTGCACTCAAGGGGTGTGAGTGCTAAAAACGGTGTTAGCACTTGCACTTGTCGAGTGCCAGATGAACGAACGATCGAGTTCAGTGAGGACGGGTGGAGCGGCACTCTCCCGTCCGTGCCGTCGCGGGCGCTGGATTCGACCCGCATGTGTCGCACAAACTCTAACGGAGGATCTGAAGCCTAATGGCGAAGATGATTGCATTCGACGAAGAGGCCCGCCGCGGTCTTGAGACAGGCCTGAACACCCTGGCTGACGCCGTCAAGGTCACCCTGGGTCCGAAGGGGCGCAACGTTGTCCTCGAGCGCAAGTGGGGCGCACCGACGATCACCAACGACGGTGTGACCATCGCTCGCGAAATCGAGCTGGAGGATCCGTACGAGAAGATCGGTGCGGAACTGGTCAAGGAGGTCGCGAAGAAGACCGACGACGTCGCCGGTGACGGCACGACCACCGCTACCGTTCTGGCTCAGTCCCTGGTCCGCGAGGGCCTGCGAAACGTGGCTGCCGGCTCCAACCCGATGGGCATCAAGCGCGGCATCCAGGCTGGTGTCGCGAAGGTGACCGAGCACCTGCTGGCGAACGCCAAGGAGATTGAGACCCAGGAGCAGATCGCTTCCACCGCTGGCATCTCCGCTGCGGATGAGGAGATCGGCAAGCTGATCGCCGAGGCTATGTACAAGGTCGGCGATGGTCAGCTGAACAAGGACGGCGTGATCACCGTCGAGGAGTCCAACGCTTTCGGCGTGAACCTCTCCGTCACGGAGGGCATGCGCTTCGATAAGGGTTACATCTCCGGCTACTTCGCTACCGACATCGAGCGCGGCGAGGCTGTCCTGGAGGATCCGTACATCCTGCTGGTTAGCTCCAAGATTTCCAACGTCAAGGACCTGCTGCCGCTGCTGGAGAAGGTCATGCAGTCCGGCAAGCCGCTGCTGATCGTGGCTGAGGACATCGAGGGCGAGGCACTGTCCACCCTCGTTGTGAACAAGATCCGCGGCACCTTCAAGTCCGTTGCTGTCAAGGCTCCGGGCTTCGGTGACCGCCGTAAGGCTCAGCTGCAGGACATCGCGATCCTGACCGGCGGCCAGGTCATCGCCGAGGAGGTCGGCCTGAGCCTGGAGACCGCCGACCTGCCGCTGCTGGGCACCGCCCGCAAGGTTGTTGTCACCAAGGATGACACCACCATCGTCGATGGTGCTGGCTCCAAGGAGCAGCTGGAGGGTCGCATCAAGCAGATCCGCCAGGAGATCGAGAACGCTGACTCCGACTACGACCGCGAGAAGCTGCAGGAGCGCCTGGCTAAGCTCTCCGGCGGTGTGGCCGTCCTGCAGGTCGGTGCTGCCACCGAGGTGGAGCTGAAGGAGCGTAAGCATCGTATCGAGGATGCCGTGCGTAACGCGAAGGCTGCTGCCGAGGAGGGTATTGTTGCCGGCGGTGGCGCTGCGCTGGTGCAGGCCGCACACGTCCTGGAGGATAACCTGGGCCTGGAGGGCGACGAGGCAACCGGCGTGCAGATCGTGCGCGCGGCCCTGGCTGGCCCGCTGAAGCAGATCGCACGCAACGCTGGCCTGGAGCCGGGCGTTGTTGAGGATAAGGTCAACAACCTGCCTGCCGGCGAGGGCCTGAACGCCGCCACCGGCGAGTACGTGGACCTGCTGGCTGCTGGCATCTCCGACCCGGTGAAGGTGACGCGCTCTGCACTGCAGAACGCTGCCTCCATCGCTGGTCTGTTCCTGACCACCGAGGCTGTGGTTGCGGATAAGCCGGAGCCGGATGCTCCAGCTATGCCGGACGCTGACGCCATGGGCGGCATGGGCGGCTTCTAAGCCCCGCTTCTGAATCCCTAGGGCTTTGTTGGGGCTTCTTGCGCCCCTCGTCGCCGGGGGTGAGCGGTAATAAGGGCCTCCTGCTGGGAATCCTGGTGATTTCCGGCAGCAGGCCTTTACGCGTTCCAGGGGGAGGAGCTCGGGCGGGAGGATCCTCGCATTGCGGGACTGAGCCGCCCTGCGCGGTGTTCTGAGGCGCGTTGCGTTGGTTCGAGAGGTGCTTCGCTGAGCGCGTGGTGTGTCGAGCATCCGCGCTCAGGAAAACTCAGGAAAGTTGAAAGCTTAACCTAAATTTTTATTGGAATTACTTTTCATCTGCATGGCCCGGGCCTTAACTGGGAGGGATTTCCTTAGGTTAATTGCAGGTTAACCAGCGGTTATGATCGACTCGGCAAACTGCGAATGCCTATGAATGTGACCCTTTTCACATATTGGCAGAAGGTTGTTATCCTCTCTTGACATAAGTATTCCCTGTGCCATAATCGGTGACCGTAACGCACTCAGCGTTGATCCACTGTAGGTCCCGTGAAAGTGGCGGGGCTGTCACACTTTTCGAGGAGTTCACATGAACGTCGACATGATCACCACCGTTCTGGACGACTTCGCCACCTTCTGGAGCAACATCTGGAAGGTCCTGAAGCCGATCTTCGAGCTGGCTAACCCCGAGGAGAGCTAAGCCCTATTGAGAGCTAACTAAGCTCTCGTATCGCTAGATTCGAGCGATAGTTAATGCCCCGCCAGGCGGGGTCCTCTAAAAATAGTTTCACCACTCGCCAAGGGGCGAGGGGACCTACACTCTAGGAGTTTTCATAATGGAGAACGCAGCCACTTTCTTTGAGACCATGGCCAACGTTGCTGACTGGGTCAGCGCTCTGTCCAGCCTGATCGGCCTGCTGCCGAACTTCCTCCAGGCACTGGGCTTCTAATTTAAGCCTCGCCCAGAGCGACCAAACCCCGCCACCGTCACGGTGGCGGGATTTTGCTTTGCCTAGAGCCTTGCTGCGCTCACCACCGTGCTTCAGGCGAGTCGCATGGCCTGCGCCGAGCTGCGATTTCTGGCGGCTGTTAAGGGGAGGTGGGGCCCGCCCCCGGGTCTGTTAAGCAGTAGAATAGAAGGCGTAGAAGTTTTACTCACTAGGCCGAAAAACAGGTGCACAGCATGAGCAATACCAACGAAGAAGACATGCACTTCGTCGACCTCGCGTCCACCGAGGGGTACATGGTGGATGACTCCGATGAAGACGACCCGGTACTGATCACCCCAGACGGCGAGCGCGTCGACACCTGGCGCGAGGACTATCCCTACGAAGAGCGCATGAGCCGTGATGAGTATGAGCACATCAAGCGCGCTCTCCAGATCGAGCTGCTGAAGTGGCAGAACTGGACCAAGGACACCGGCCAGAAACACATCATCCTCTTCGAGGGCCGCGACGCCGCCGGTAAGGGCGGCTCCATCAAGCGCTTCAACGAGCACCTCAACCCCCGTGGTGCCCGCACCGTCGCCCTGGAGAAGCCGACCGAGCGGGAGTCCACCAGCTGGTACTTCCAGCGCTACATCCAGCACTTCCCGGCTGGCGGCGAGATCGTCTTCTTCGACCGCTCCTGGTATAATCGCTCCGGGGTGGAGCGCGTCATGGGCTTCTGCACCCACGCGCAGCACGCCGAGTTCATGCGCGAAGTGCCGATGCTCGAGAACATGATCATGGGCTCGGGCATCTCCCTGACCAAGCTGTGGTTCTCCGTGACCCAGAGGGAGCAGCGCACCCGCTTCGCGATCCGCCAGGTGGACCCGGTCCGCCAGTGGAAGCTTTCCCCAATGGACCTGGCATCCCTGGACCGCTGGGATGATTACACCCGCGCGAAGGAGGAAACCTTCCGCTACACGGATACCAACGAGTCCCCATGGATCACCATTAAGTCCAATGACAAGAAGCGCGCCCGCATCAACGCTATGCGTTATGTGCTTAGCAAGTTCGAATACACCGACAAGGACCACGAGGTCGTGGGCCAGCCGGATCCGCTGCTGGTCAAGCGCGGCCGCGACCAGATCGGCGACTAACACGCGTGACCGGCCCCGAGGAACCCGCGGGGCGGAGCCGCACCCGGGGTGGAATCCCGGGCTAAGCACAAAGGAGGGCCTTACCTGGGACCTCCTTTTTCCTGCCTTCTACGGCGCCAGTTCCGCGACGATGGCCGCGGCAGGTCCTGGTCGGGTGAGGTGATAGTTCTCCCCGGCCCATAGGTTCAGATACTCCCGGTTGCCGGCCTTATCCGCCTCGCCGCGCAGGCCGGAGGTCAGGTAGTGCAGCTCCGGGTACAGGCTCGGGGCCAGCGACTGGAAGCGGTCGGTAAAACTGTTGCGGATCGCACGCGCTGGCTTGCCCGTGAACGCTGTGGTGATCACGGTGGGGCGCCCCTTGAGTGTCTGCAGCGCTTGCTGGTGCGTCTTCTTCGTTCCCGCCTCCGCGGCCAGGAGGAAGCGGGTACCCACCTGGGCGGCGACCGCGCCGTGCTCCAGCACCTCCGCCACGTCCTGCTTGGTCGCGATGCCACCGGCGGCGATCACCGGCTTAACGGTGGCCTCCTTCGCATGTGCCAGCAGCTCGGCGAGCGAGTACGCGCAGCCCTCCTCCGGGGTGGAGAGCACCGTGCCCCGGTGGCCACCGGCCTCCTTGCCTTGGAGCACGATGGCGTCGCATTCCGTTGCTGCCAGATGCTCGATCTCCTCCGGGGTGGTGGCGTTGAGCACCACCAGCTTCTGCTTGCTGTGCAGGGCATCCACGACCTCCTGGGTCGGGTAGCCGAAGGTAAAAGACACCACCTTGGCAGCAGAGGTGAGCGCGATCTGCACCTTCTCCTCATAGTGATCATCGGAGTTGTAAGGGGCGTCTGGAAAAGAAGCCGGCACAGCCGAGTAAGTGCCCACCTGTTCGCGATAACGCTGCCAACTACGCAGCTCCGGGGCGGAGAGGGTCGAGTGGGGCGGTGGGGAGAAGATATTGACCCCGAAGGGTTGGGTAGTGAGTTTCTCTATGGCTGCAAGGCGTTCGCGGAAAGCATCGGGGGAGAGGTAGCCCGCGGCCATCATTCCGAGCCCGCCGGCATTGGATACGGCGGCAACGAGCTCCGGGGCGGAGGGGCCTCCGGCCATGGGGGCCAAGACGATGGGGCGTTGCAGGGTGAGGAACTCAGTCATGAATGCTCTCTCCAGCGGGTTAGCGGCTAAGGTTCGCTATCCACGTTAGCGCGGTAGCGGCAGCAAACATCCCCACCACGGGTTCTTCCGTGACGGGGCGGGCTCTGTGATGGGGCGGGCCCGCGAAGAGTGGTGGTTGGGGGCGGGCGCTCAGAATGTAGTGAAGGTCGGACCAGGTTGTGGCTTTTGCAGAGTTTGTGGTCGGATTTTGGGTGTTTGGCGACCATAAACTCTGCAAAACCGCGCGTGCGGGGAGCTTTTGCGAAGGCTGGAGGCCTAGAGCGTCGGGCGAGGGAGGTGATCCGAGCTCGGGGTCTGCTGTTGTTTCGAGGCTTCTTCGCGGCTGCCCCGCAAGAACTTTTCGATCAACAGGATGGTGATTGGGAACTCCGCGACCATGAATAGGACGATCAGGATAGTGAGCCTGGTGCCGCTATCCAGCGCTGAGAACTCCGCTGGCGGTGCGACAAGAAGGTAGATGAAGGCGGCGGCAACCACCGCGAGGACAGTGATGAACGCATGTTTCTTTATGGAGATGCAACCTTTAGCTCTGTCGCTCAGGGCCTTGACCCTTCGACGTTAGCCTCGCCAGCAGCGCAGAAAGCTTTTGGCGGGAAATCTAAAGTGAATTTTGGATAACGACACTCCCGCCGCCGGTGGCTGAAAACCACCCGCAGCGGGAGTAATGGGGGAGTGCAAGCGATCTCAGCGTTTAGGCCGGGTTCGTGGTCTCCTCGCCGTTGACGATGATCGTGCGGCCGGCATCGCGCCAGCCGATGGAACCATTGGACACGTTGATCGCGTCAATTCCGTTGAGCTCCAGCCACTGGCAGGCCTTCGCCGAGCGGCCACCAGACAGGCAAATGATGTACAGGTCCTGGTCCAGGTCCAGCTCACCGTAGCGCAGCTGCAGCTCGGACAGCGGGAGGTGCTCCGCGCCCTTGGCGTGCCATTCCGCGAACTCATTGGCCTCGCGGACGTCCACCAACTGGACACCCTCCGGGACGTCTTCTGCTCTCATGGATTCAAAGTCACTCATGCCCGTCATGCTACTAGCCGCGCCCCGTCTACCCCACGGCGGTGGGGCAGCCCGTACGTGCAAGGGGCATGAGCCCCCGCGCATGCAAAAGCGCCCGCCCCACAGCAGGGGAGCGGGCGCAATAACTCAGAAAGCCGCCGCAGCTCGCGGCATGACCTCTGAGCTCTTATTTCTTGGCGCGCTCGATGGCGTCGGCCAGGATCTTCTCCGCGTCAGCAGCGGTGCCCCAGCCCTCGCCGCGGGCCTCCTTGCCCGGCTCGAGGTCCTTGTAGTGCACGAAGAAGTGCTCGATCTCGTCCTTCGTGAACTGGGAGATGTCGTCCACGTCCTGGTACTGGTCGAAGCGCGGGTCGTCTAGCACGCAGAGCAGCTTGTCGTCGCCACCGGCCTCGTCGGTCATCTTGAAGACACCAACCGGGCGGGCCTTGACAACCACGCCTGGGAACAGCGGCTCCGGCAGGATGACCAGCGCGTCCAGCGGGTCGCCGTCCTCGCCGAGGGTGTTGTCGATGAAGCCGTAGTCAGCCGGGTACGCCATCGGGGTGAAGAGGTAGCGGTCCAGGTGAACCTTGCCGGTCTCCTCGTCGATCTCGTACTTGTTGCGGGAACCCTTCGGGATCTCGATGGTGACTTCGATGCTCTGAGCCATAACTCGCGCCATCCTTAAAATCGGTGTCTGTTTAAAGCGCCTCGTGGCGCCTGACGTACATGCAGGCCCCATCCTAGTCGCAGGATAAGGTGGAACCTACTAACTCGCCCGCCCCTGCCGCCCACACATTGTCAGGATTTAAATTTTGGAAGCTGAGAAGAAATCCTCTTTCCGCCGCTGGCTCCTCGCGGTGGTGGCGTTCCTCGTGGTCGCCGCCGCCATTATCGCTGGCGCGGTGGTTCTTTCCCAGCGCCCCCATTATGACGTCGCCCCCGCAGCGCTTCCCCGTCCTGACGAACCAGTAATGGTTGAGGCCAGCCCGCCTGCCGCCCCGGTGGACTTGACCGAGGTGAAGAAGGCGGCGAAGGACCGGCAGCTGGGGCGCCTGTCCGCGGAGATCACCGACCTGGAAACCGGTGAGGTGCTCTACGCCAACAACGAGGGCAAGCACCTGGTGCCGGCCTCCTCGACGAAGGTGTACACCACTGCCGCGGCCCTGCTGGCGAAGGGGTCGCAGGACCGGCTGCCGACCTCCGTGGTCAAGGGTGGCCCGGGCGAGCTGATCCTCGTCGGGGAGGGGGACATTACGCTTTCCCGCAAGCCCGGCTCCGGCTTCTTCACGGATGCACCGGCGATCAGCGAGCTGGCGGACCAGGTGCGCCGCGCCCTGCCGGCCGAGGAGCTGAAGAAGATCAGCAAGATCACGGTGGATAACTCCATGCGGGAGAAATCCACCTTCCACAATAGCTGGGACCTCGTGGAGATCGGGATGGGCAACGTGACCTTCCTGGACTCCGTGATGATCGACGCCGGCCGCATCATCCCCACCGAGAACTACTCCGCCCGCAGCAACACCCCAGCCCGGGACGTGGCCCAGGCGCTCGCCGAGGACATGGGGCTGGGGGAGAAGCTGAAGACTAAGAAGCTCAAGTTGGATGTCTCGGATGATCCTGTGGGGCCGGCCCACCCAACCGCCGAGGAGTCGCTGGGCCAGGTGCTCTCCGCGCCGCTGAGCACCCGCCTGCGGGACATGATGCTGCACTCGGACAACATGCTCGCCGAGGCCATCGGCCGCGAGGTGGCGATCAGCCAGGACCTGCCGGGTACCTTCAAAGGCGCGACCGAAGGCGTGCTCAAGGTGCTGAAGGATCACGGCGTGGACACCGAAGGAGCGGTGCTGCACGACACCTCCGGCATGAGCGAAGACAACCGCCTGAGCGCCCGCAATCTGAACTCCGCGCTGGGCAGCAAGAAGCTGCACGTCCTGCAGCAGGACCTCCCGGTCGCCGGTGCGGAGGGCACGCTGCGCAACCGTTACCTCGCGGGCAGTGGGGCCGAGGACGCCGCCGGGTGGGTGCGCGCGAAAACCGGCACCCTCGACGGGGTCAACGCCCTGGCCGGCACGGTGGTCACGAAGTCCGGCCGCCCGTTGAGTTTCGCTTTCCTGTCCAACACTCCCGCCGACGTCGGCGACGGGCGCGAAGCCCTCGACCGGCTGGCCGCCGCCGTGTACCGGCTCTAGTTCTATCGGCCCCGGCCGCGCCGGGTACCCGGGGCCAAGCACCGGGGAGGAGGAATACCGTGAGCACCGCAGCGGACTTCCGCGCCTGGCTCGCTGGGCTGCGGTTAACGCACCCGGGGCAGGCCGCGCAGCTGGCCGAGGGGCCGGTCTACCTGGGGGTCTCCGGGGGCGCGGATTCGCTTGCGCTGGCCTATAGCGCCGCCGGGATCGCCAAGAAGGACCTGCCGGGGGCGAGCTTCCGCGCCCTGGTGGTGGATCATCAGCTGCAGGAAGGCTCCGCCGGGGTCGCCGCCACCGCGGCCCAGATTTGTGAGGAGATGGGCATCCCGGCCCAGGTGCTCACCATCGACGTGCCCGGTGGCCCGGGTGCGGACGAGGCCGCCGCCCGCGAGGCCCGCTACCGGGCGCTCGGGGCCGCGGCGGCGGGCCGGCCTCTGCTGGTGGCACACACCGCCTCCGATGATGCGGAAGGGCTGCTGCTTGGCCTGGCACGCGGCTCCGGGGCGGGGACGCTGGCCGGGCTGCGACCCATTACGACGGCGGCTGGGCAGCCCACCGCCACGAACTACCCGTGCCCGCCAGCGAATCCCGCGCAGGGCGTTGAGGAATCCGTCAGTGCTTCCCGCGCCGCGGCAACCCGCCAACGTCCGGGTAGCCAGCAGTCAGCGGGCAACCAGCACCTGAGCGGCAACGATCACCCGGCCATCGCAGCGGGCGCCGCCTGGCTCGGCCGCCCCCTGCTGGCCAGCACTCGCGAAGACACCGAGGCCACGTGCCACCGTGCCGGGCTGAGTTTCTGGTCTGACCCGCATAATGCCAGCCCCCGCTTTCGCCGCTCGCGGGTCCGCCAGGAGCTGCTTCCCCTGCTGGAGGACATCCTCGGCCCCGGCGTGGCTGACTCCCTGACCCGCACCGCCCGGCTGCTGCGCGAGGATTCCGACTACCTGGAGGCCGTCGCCCACGCCGAATACGTCCAGCTCGCCGCCGAAGCCGGCAACCACGAGCACACCGAGGGCCATGAACAGGCCGGGGACCATGCGCACGCCACCGCCGAGCTGCCCTGCGCCCCGCTCGCCGAGCTACCCGCCGCCCTCCGCCGGCGGGTGATCCGCCACTGGCTCACCGGAAAAACCGGGCCGTTGACCTACTCCCACTTGAGCCGCATCGACGCCCTCGTCACGGATTGGGCCGGGCAAGGCGGCGTATCCGTCCCGTGGCATACAATGAACGGTTATGAGGCTTTAGGCAGAGGCCACGCCCACCCGCCGAGCCCGCCACCAGCGGAGGCGCCGCCCACCGGGCAACACCGCACCCGGCTGGTGGTGGCGCGGCGCGGTGGCGTCCTGCGCCTCGTGGCGGAAGAATCACACAAGCACCCAAAGGATCGACGAGCACATGACTGATCAGAACTCGACCTGGACCAAGAAGAGCACCGACATCCCGGCCCACCCCTACGGTGACGACCTCGAAGCAGTCCTGATCGACCAGGACACCCTCCACTCCCGCATCCGCGAACTCGCTGCCGCCGTTGACGAGCGCTACCGCGACATCCCGGAGGACCTCATCCTCGTCTGCGTGCTTAAGGGTGCCGTCTTCTTCATCACCGACTTCGCCCGCGAGCTGGAGATCCCGAACCAGCTGGAGTTCATGGCCGTCAGCTCCTACGGCAACTCCACCAGCTCCTCCGGCGTCGTCCGCATCCTGAAGGACCTGGACCGCGACATCGAGGGCCGCGACGTCCTGATCGTGGAGGACATCATCGACTCCGGCCTGACCCTGTCCTGGCTGATGAAGAACCTCACCAACCGCAAGCCACGCTCCCTGTCCGTCGTGACCCTGTTCCGTAAGCCGGAGGCCGTCAAAGTCGAGATCGAGGACCTCATCGAGGTCGGATTCGACATCCCGAACGAGTTCGTGGTGGGCTATGGCCTGGACTTCGCCGAACGCTACCGCGACCTGCCATTCGTCGGCACCCTGAAGCCGGAAGTGTACGAATAAAGCGTTGACGCACTTTGAGCCAGCGCCTGGACGTCCGCGAGTAGCGCTGGCCACACCATAGCGCTGGGAAAACACTGCGCGGGCACAACTAACTGATGGGAAATATGGACAAGAACAAGGTCCTGAGGATCGCGGGGATTGTCGCCGCCGCCCTCATCGCTATTTACGCTTTTGGCGTGCTCACGGACAGCGACCGTGGTTTCGACAAGGTCGATACCTCCATCGCGATCAAGGAGCTCGACGCCAAGAACGTCAAGGAAGCCGAGATCAAGGACCGCGAACAGACGGTCCAGCTGAAGCTGAAGAAGCCCATCGAGGTCGAGGGCAAGGAAGGGATCGAGCAGATCACCTCCCAGTACCCGGCCCGGGCCAGCCAGCAGATCTTCGACGCGGTGAAGGGCTCCGAGGCGGAGAAGTTCGACACCCACGTCTCGCAGGATTCCTTCCTTGGCAGCATGCTGATGATGCTCCTGCCGATGCTGCTGATCTTCGGCCTGCTGTTCTTCATGCTCACCCGCATGCAGGGCGGCGGGGGCATGGGCCCGTTCGGTTTCGGCAAGTCCCGCGCCAAGGATCTGCAGAAGGACAACCCGGATACCCGCTTCGACGACGTCGCCGGTGCGGACGAGGCCGTCGAGGAACTCGACGAGATCCGGGACTTCCTCTCCGACCCAGGTAAGTACGAGAAGCTCGGCGCGAAGATCCCGCGCGGCGTGCTGCTCTACGGTCCGCCCGGCACCGGTAAGACGCTGCTGGCCCGCGCCGTGGCCGGCGAGTCCGGGGTGCCGTTCTACAGCATCTCCGGCTCCGACTTCGTGGAAATGTTCGTCGGTGTCGGTGCCTCCCGCGTGCGCGACCTGTTCAAGCAGGCGAAGGAGAACGCGCCCTGCATCATCTTCGTCGACGAGATCGACGCCGTCGGTCGCCAGCGTGGCGCCGGCATGGGCGGTGGCCACGATGAGCGCGAGCAGACCCTGAACCAGCTGCTCGTGGAGATGGATGGCTTCAACGGCCGCGAGGGCGTGATCCTCATGGCCGCGACGAACCGCCCGGACGTCCTCGACCCAGCACTGCTGCGCCCGGGCCGCTTCGACCGCCAGATCCCGGTCGCCAACCCGGACCTGGTGGGCCGCGAGCAGATCCTGCGCGTCCACGCGGAGGGCAAGCCGCTGGCGCCGGACGTCGACTTGGCCTCCCTGGCCAAGCGCACCGCCGGTATGTCCGGCGCGGACCTGGAGAACGTCCTCAACGAGGCCGCGCTGCTGACCGCGCGCGTGGACGGCAACGTCATCACCGGCGATGCCCTGGAAGAGGCCACCGACCGCGTGGTGGGTGGGCCGCGCCGCACCTCGAAGATCATCTCCGAGCACGAGAAGAAGGTCACCGCCTACCACGAGGGTGGCCACACCCTGGCCGCCTGGGCGATGAAGGACATCGAGCGGGTCTACAAGGTCACCATCCTGGCCCGCGGCCGCACCGGCGGGCACGCTATGACCGCCGCGGAAGACGACAAGGGCATGTACAACCGCTCCGAGCTCTTCGCTCGCCTCGTCTTCGCCATGGGTGGGCGTGCCGCCGAGGAGCTGGTCTTCGGCAACCCGACCACCGGCGCGAGCGCGGACATCGAGATGGCCACGAAGATCGCCAAGGCCATGGTCGTGGAGTACGGCATGAGCCCGCGCGTGGGTGCCGTGAAGTTCGGTGAGGAGCAGGGCGACCCGTTCGTCGGCCGCGGCGGCGGTGGCCAGTTCCACCCCTCCGAGAAGGTCGCCGCGCTGGTGGACGAGGACGTCCGCATGCTCATGGACAAGGCCCAGAGCATTGCCTACGAGGTCCTGCGCGAGCACCGGGACTACCTGGACACCCTGGCGGAAAAGCTGCTCGAGAAGGAGACGCTGCGCCGCCCGGACCTGGAGTCCATCTTCGAGGGCATCACCCCGCGCGAAGTCTCCGAGATCTTTCCGGGCCAGGACCTGGACCGCCCGAAGGATTACCGCGAGCCTGTGAAGACCCCGGTCGAGCTGGCCAAGGAGCGTGGCGAGGAGCCACCGAAGCGCAAGGACTACTTCTCCGCCGCCCGCCGCGCGCGCATCGAAAAGCGCAAGCAGCAGCAGGAGGAGCAGGTCAAGAAGCTGGAGCGCGAGCAGGAAGCACGCCAGGAGCCGCAGCGCGGTTTCGAGCTGCCGGAGCACGAGCGCCCGGATAACCCGTGGGCCTCGGACGACGCCCCGACCACCCAGCTCCGCCCGGTCACCGAGGCCGGGGAGCAGGTGTCGGAGTCCCCGGCGGCCGGTGAGCCGGCACCGCATGTTTCTGGCCCGGATGCGGTAGAGCCAGAGAGCCCGGAGCAGCAGAACCCAACGCCGGGTAGCCCAGCGCCGGA
This sequence comes from Corynebacterium sp., assembly GCF_030152825.1. GTDB lineage: Bacteria > Actinomycetota > Actinomycetes > Mycobacteriales > Mycobacteriaceae > Corynebacterium. The sequence continues at coordinate 20,156 of NZ_JASLIP010000035.1, read as the reverse complement.
GCCGTACAACGGCGGGCGCCACGCCCGCCGCGACCCCGCCCAGCACCCAGGGACCAGCGCCTACGGCGACGGTTTTGACTGGGGTGAGCCGGGTGGACGTCATCAATCCCGGCCGAATGATGACAACCCCAGCGATGAAGAGAAGAACTAAGAAAGGCGGCGAACACCGACATGGCTGAATCGACGAGGCACTTCGACCGCGAACGCGCCGAAGCCGCCGTTCGCGAACTGCTCATCGCCGTGGGGGAGGACCCCGACCGCGAAGGCCTGGCCGACACCCCGGCCCGCGTGGCGCGCGCCTACGAGGAGGTCTTCTCCGGGCTCGGCACCGACCCCACCGAGGTGCTCAACACCACCTTCAACGAGGACCACCGGGAGCTCGTGCTGGTCAAGGACATCCCGTTCTACTCCACCTGCGAGCACCACCTCGTGCCCTTCTTCGGCCACGCCCACATCGGCTACATCCCGGGGCACGCCGGGAAGGTCACCGGGCTGTCCAAGCTGGCCCGCCTCGTGGAGGGCTTCGCCCGCCGCCCGCAGGTGCAGGAGCGCCTGACCACCTCCATCGCCGACGCGCTGATGGACCGGCTGGACGCCTCCGCGGTGATCGTCGTGATCGAGGCCGAGCACCTGTGCATGGCGATGCGCGGGGTCCGCAAGCCGGGAGCCAACACCGTGACCTCCGCCGTGCGGGGCGGCTTCCAGAACAACGCCGCCACCCGCGCCGAAGCCATGGCGCTGATCCGCGGGAACTAACACTCCCCAACGAGAGCGAATTCCGCGGGAACCGACCCTAGAAAGACTTGATGATGCAGCCTGCACAGTCTGCTCAGCCTGACCAGCCGTCCCAGAGCACCCAGCCGAACCAGCCGGCCACCCCGCCGCGCACCAAGGTGATGGGGGTTCTCAACGTCACGCAAGACTCCTTCTCCGACGGCGGCTCCAACCCCGACACGGCCACCGCCGTGCGCCACGCCCAGCAGATGGTCGCCGCGGGCGCGGACATCATCGACGTCGGCGGCGAATCCACCCGACCCGGCGCCCAGCGCGTCGACCCGGAAGTCGAACGTGGGCGCGTGACCCCCGTGATCGCGGAACTCTCCGCGCTGGATATCACCACGAGCGTGGACACCATGCGCGCCGCGACCGCGCTCGCCGCCGCGGAGGCCGGGGTAGACATCCTCAACGACGTCTCCGGCGGCCTCGCGGACAAGGACATGCTCCCCGTCGCCGCCGAGACCGGCCTGCCGATCTGCCTCATGCACTGGCAAACCGACCGCTTCGAAGGCGCGGAAGGTTACGCGGACCAGAGTGCAGGCACCGGCGCGGATGTGGTCACCGCCGTCCGCGAATGGCTGCTGCGCCGGGTGGACGCAGCCCTGGCCGCTGGTGTGAAAGAGGAGAACATCATCCTGGACCCAGGCATCGGGTTTGCGAAGTCCCCGGCGGATAACTGGCAGCTTCTGGGCGCGATGAGGCAGCTCAATGAGCTGGGCTTCCCCGTGCTGATCGGCGCCAGCCGTAAGCGTTTCCTCACCGCCCTGCGCCCCGCTAGCGACGGTGCCCCCGGCTCCCCGGAGACGGCAGATGACGCCACCGCGGCGGTGTCCGCGCTGGCCGCCCAGGCGGGATCCTGGGCGGTGCGGGTGCACAACGTGGCCCCTTCCCGGGCTGCGGTGGATGTGGCTTATTACTCCCGCCTGGGCGACGGCCCAGCGGTGGCAGAAGGGTGGCGAGCGCGCCGTGGCTGATCGCATTGAACTCATGGGCCTGAAGGCCTTCGGCTACCACGGAGTCCACGACTTCGAAAAGGACGAAGGTCAGAACTTCGAGGTAGACATCGTCGTCTGGACGGACTTCGCCGCCTCCGCGGCCTCGGATGACCTCGCCGACACGATCTCCTACGTGGACCTGGCAGACATCGCCGTCGCCGTGGTGGATCAGGAACGCTTCGATCTGATCGAGACGCTCGCCGCCACTATTGCTGACCGGATCATCGCCCTCGGCGGGGCACATGCCGCGGAGGTCACCGTGCACAAGCCACAGGCCCCAATCCCGCACCACTTCAGCGACGTGCGGGTCGTCGCCCGCCGCAACCTCAAGCAGCAACGAGGCAGGTAAGACCGTGGCGCGCAACAGTGCCCCCTGGCGGGTGGCTATCGGCCTGGGCAGCAACATGCCCGGTGACCAGGGCAGCCCGGAAGCCATGATCCGCGCGGCGGCCCGCGCCGTCCTCGACCTGCCCGGCACCCAGCTGCTGGCGGACTCCCAGGTCTACGCCACCCCGCCGTGGGGTGTGGTCACCCAGGACGAGTTCCGCAACGCCGTGATCCTCGTGGCCACCCACCTGGAACCCCTCGAGCTGCTCCACGCCTGCCAGAAGATCGAGAATGAGGGCGGTCGGGTGCGCCTCCAGCACTGGGGTCCGCGCACCGTGGACGTGGACTTGCTGGCCGCCTACGATGCCGCCACCGGCGAGCCGGTGATCTCCGCGGGGCGCTGGGGCGAGGAATTGATCCTGCCGCACCCGTACACCACCGCCCGGGGCTTCGTCCTCGTTCCATGGGCAGAAATCGCTCCGGAAGACACGTTGCCGCGCGTTCCCGGCTCCCCGGCCGGCCCGGCCGCAACCGCCACGGTTGTTCAGTGGCTGGCCCAGCTACCCCAGGAGGACACCGCGGAGATCGCCCAGCTCGGGGCGCTGTTGGACGGTCCGGTGATGCCCGGGGGAGGCTGGGGTTGACGTCCTAAAAAACGAGAACAACGAGCCCAAGAAACCCGACGAGCCCTGGGTAGACTGAAAAACATGAAGAAGATGAAGCAGGTCGCGCCCACGGCGCTGGTGATCGCAGCAGTGATCGCAGCCGCGTTCGCGTGGGTGACCGCACTCGGCTTCTACGCCTACTTCCCGCGCATCGAACTGGCGACCGGCAGCGTGCTGTGGATCGCCGCGATCATCTGCGGGGTGCAGGGCTTCATCATGCGCAAGAAATTGCAGGACAACGCCATTGGCCTGGACCGTAGCCAGGTTAACCCGATGACGGTCGCGTTCAGCGGAGTGCTCGGCCAGGCCGTCGCATGGATCGGTGCGATCTTCGCCGGAGCCTACGGTGGAACGGTCGTGTTCCTGGTATTCAACGCCGGCCACCTCGTCGTCGCGCAGGAGGACACCCCGGGCGCGATCGGCGGGATGCTCGGTGGTGCACTGGCTGCGGTGGCGGGCAAATGGCTGGAACAGAACTGCCTCACGCCACCGGAAGATGGCGGGGTGGCCGGTGAATAACAGCGTCAACAGGTAAGGTGACCAGCATGAGCAATCGGGAGAACTGGAGCCAGAGCGCCGCTGCGGGCGGCGCCGAGCAGACGGACGGGCAGAACAGCGGGCCGCGCGTACTGATGGTGCTGCTCGTGGTGCTGGCGCTGATCGCCAGCATCCTGATGCTGTTCCTGGATTCCGACCTGTGGCTGAAGATCGCGGTCATCGCCGCACTGTGGGCCGCCTTCCTGGGCATCGTGCTGGTCTCGAAGTACTCCAGCGCGCTGCGCGCGGAGCAGAAGCGCGTGAATACCCTGGAGCGAGCCCACCGCGCGGAGATGGAGCGCGAGGTCGCGGGCCACCAGCAGCGCGAGGCGGCGCTGAAGGAGAACTACACCCGCCAGCTGCGCAACCAGCGCGATGAGTACCTGGAGCAGCTGCGCCACGAGCTGATCTCCCTGCGGGCGCAGCTCGCGGAGATGTCCGGCGAGGAGCTGGACGACGAGCAGACCGCCGTGCGCGCCCGCGCCGAGCGGATCATCGAGCTGGACCGGGGCGGGGCGCAGCCGGCCGACCGCCGCTACCAGACCGGCACGTCCGGGCAGGCTGAGCGGAAGCAGCCGCAGGCTGAGCAGCCTAGGCAGCGTGCGGCGCGCAGCAGCCAGCCGGGCGCGTCCGCCCGCGCCGCCTCCTCCGCGGGTTCCCCGACGCTCGGCCACAACAGCGAGCCGAGCTCCGACCGCCGCGCCTCTGCCTTCTCCACTGGCAGCTTCGCCGCCGTGAAGTGGACCGGGGACAACACCGAGGAGACCACGCAGATCCCGATCGTCGTGGACTCCAGCTCCTCCAGCAGCGCGCAGACGGGTGCCTCCGGCGCGCAGGCTGCAGCCAACCGCGGCTCCGAGGCCGCCGAGCCGAAGGCAGCGGGCCGTGGCCACCACGAGCAGCGCGAGGCCGCGCAGGCTCCCCAGAAGGAGCGCACAGCTCAACCCGCCCCGCGCACCGAGCCGGCGTTCCGCGCCTACGAGCCGAGCCAGGCCGCTGGCGAACAGGCCAGCGGATCGGCACAGAAGCAGGCTGAGCAGCACCGGGAGGACGCTGCCGCGAAGCCAGCTGCCGATGAGAAGCGCGGCGCGCACGAGTACCGCGCCGGCCGCCGCCGCGCGGACGAGAACTCCGAGGGCCTGACGGTTGCAGAGCTCATGAAGCGCTTCCAGCAGAACGACAAGAAGTAGCTCGAACCGCGACCCCGAAGATCTTGCACCGCGACCTGAAGATTCAGCATGATTGATCGCCAACCCCCACGCCTGAGCGTGGGGATCATTTCTGCCGGCGCCGTCGGGCTTGCCCTTGCCGAGGCCTTCACCCGGGCCGGGCACCACGTCCACGGCATCCACGCCCACTCCGAGCGCTCCCGGGCATGCGCAGCCCAGCGCGTCCCGGGCATCCCCATCGTTTCGCTGGCGGAGGCCGCGATGGCCCAGCTGGTGGTCCTCGCAGTGCCGGACCCGGTACTGCCGGAGGTCGCCGCCGAGGTGGCCCACACCGTCCGCGACGGCCAGATGGTCATGCACACCTCCGGGCGCAACGGCTGCCAGGTGCTCCAACCCATCACCGACGAGGGCGCGCTCCCGCTGGCCCTGCACCCCGCGATGGGCTTTGTCGGCACCCCGCAGGACACCGAAAACCTGCTGGGCTGCGGCTGGGGTGTCACCACCGACTCCGAGGTCGGCCAGGCGGTCGGCGAACTACTCGTCCAGTCCCTCGGCGGCGTGGCCGTCCACATCGCGGAGGACCGCCGCCCGGCCTATCACGCCGCCATGGCGCACGCCGCGAACCACCTGGTCACCCTCATCTCGGACGCCCACTCCATGCTCAACGCGGTGCTCGATAAGCCGAACGGCCCGGCCGTCATCGAGGGGGAGGGGGAGTCTAGCGAGGCTCGGCTGCTGCTCAACTCCATCGTCCGGGCTGGCGCGGACGCCACCCTGCGCGAGCACCTGGGCGCCCTGACCGGCCCCGCCTCCCGCGATGACGCCCCCGCCGTCCTCGCCCACCTGGAGGCCTTGCGCCAGCTCTCCGACGAATCCGCCGACCCGAACTCCCACAACCTGCACCTGCGCTACCTGCCGATGGCCGAGCGAACCGCCCAGGCAGCAGGCTCGCCGGAGGTCGAGCGAGCGCTCATGGCCTACCGCAGCGAACACGGTCTGCCGGGTGGACTAACCTAAGGCGCATGACCAAGAATCAGCCCAGCCCCCAGGCCGACCCGCAGGCAAACCCCCAGCCCTTCCGCCGCGGCGAGGCAACTCTGATGACCACCATCGACGAGTTCAGCCAGGTCACCCGCGCCATGCGCAAGGCCGGCAAGCCGGTGTGCCTCGTGCCCACGATGGGCGCGCTCCACGAAGGCCACCTTTCCCTGGTCAAGGCAGCAAAGGCAATGCCGGGCGCCTTCGTCGCGGTCAGCATCTTCGTCAACCCGCTGCAGTTCGCGGAGGGCGAGGACCTGGACGCCTACCCCCGCACCCTCGACGCCGACGTCGAAAAGCTCAAGGCCGCGGGCGTGGACGCCGTCTTCGCACCCTCTGCCCGGGAGATGTACCCAAACGGCCCCCGCACCACGATCCACCCCGGCCCGGCCGGCGCGATCCTGGAGGGCGAGCACCGCCCGACCCACTTCGCGGGCATGCTCACGGTCGTCAACAAGCTCTTCCAGATCTCCCACTGCGACCACGCCTTCTTCGGTGAGAAGGACTACCAGCAGCTCGTCCTGGTCCAGCAGATGGTCAACGACCTCAACCTGGAGCTGCGCGTCCACGGCGTGCCGATCGTCCGCGAGGGCGGCGGACTGGCGCTGTCCAGCCGCAACGTCTACCTCTCCGACGAGGAGCGCGAGCTGGCCCTCACCCTCTCCGCAGCGTTGACGGCCGGTTCCTTCGTCGCCGAGGACGGCGCGGAAGCGGTGCTGTCCACCGCCCGTGCCATTCTCGACGACGCCGAGGGCGTCGAGGTGGACTATCTTGCTCTTCGTGGCGCCGATCTCGGCGAGGCCCCGGAGACCGGGGACGCCCGGCTGCTGGTCGCCGCGCGCGTGGGCAGCACCCGGCTGATCGATAATGTTGGCGTGCCGATTGGTGTAGGGTTCAAGAACTTGGACCCCGAGCAGGGCGCAGGCGGCCCCGACGCTGCCGCCCCTGCCGCTCCCGATGCCGCACCCCAGAGCTAGAAAAAGTTAGGTTCATCCCTTGTTCCGCACCATGCTGAAGTCAAAGATCCACCGCGCGACGGTCACCCAGGCCGACCTGCACTACGTGGGTTCCTGCACCATCGACGCAGACCTGATGGACGCCGCCGACATCCTCGAGGGCGAGCAGATCGACATCGTCGATATCGATAACGGAAACCGGCTGACCACCTACGCCATCACCGGCGAGCGGGGCAGCGGGGTCATCGGTATCAACGGCGCGGCCTCCCGCCTGATCAGCCCCGGCGACCTGGTGATCATCATCGGTTACGGCATCTTCGACAATGCCGAGCTCGGGGATTACCACCCGCGGGTGATCTTCGTCGATGAGAACAATAAGCAGGTTGAGCTGGGGGAGGACCCAGCCCACGCCCCGGCGGGCAGCGGCCTGAAAGACCCGCGCCACCCGGAGGGGGAGTAGCCCCTGCGAGGGATTACTTTTTGGCCCGCCTGCGCCATGGTTGCGCGGCGGGCTTTGCCAATATTTGTGACTGTGATTAATGGCACACCATAAAAGATGTATTACAGATACATCTTTACGGGATTTTTGGATAGGTTGGAATTATGCAACTCACAACATTCGCTGACCTGGGGCTCCGCGTACTGATGCTGCTCGGCGCCACCCAGGCTGTGGATGCTGCCGACCGTTCGCCGGTACGAATTCAGGACCTTGCGGACCAGCTCAACGCCTCGCGAAACCATGTCGCGAAGGTCGTCAACGTGCTGGCCAGCGAAGGGCTGCTCGAATCCATCCGCGGACGGCACGGCGGGGTGCATATCACTGAACAGGGCATGCACGCGAGCGTCGGTGCACTCCTGCGTCAACTCGAAGGCAACCGGGAAGTCGTCGACTGCGAGGGGGCGTTGCAGTGTCCCCTCGCGCGCCACGACTGCGCGCTGCGTCACCGGCTCGCCGCCGCGCAGGAGGCGTTCTTCGCCACTCTCGACGGGGATACCGTCGGCGATCTGGTGTCCGCGACGAAGGGCCTCGCTGCCGGAGCTTCCGGCGGGCCTGTGCCTCTCGCCGCTCCGACGTTCAAGGCAAAGCCCACGTCTTAACTTCCCTGCAGGGAGGTTCTTGAGGAGGAATGATTCGCAATGTTCATCGCCGAGACCCCAGCCAATGCCCGCGGCCGCTTAACCCCAGACAACGCCGAGATCATCAAGCAGACTCTCCCGCTCGTTGGTGCGAATATCACGAAGATTACCCCCATCTTCTATGAGAAGATGTTCGCCGCCCACCCGGAGCTGATCGCCGATACCTTCAACCGCGGCAACCAGAAGTCTGGGGAGCAGCAGACGGCGCTGGCCGCCTCCATCGCAACCTTCGCCGCAATGCTCGTGGACGACAACGCCCCGGATCCGGTAGATATGCTCTCCCGCATCGGTCATAAGCACGTGTCCCTGGGGATTGTGGAAAACCAGTACCCCATCGTCCATGACAACCTCTTCGCCGCCATCGTCGAGGTGCTAGGCGAGGATGTTGTCACCCCCGAGGTCGCTGCCGCCTGGGACGAGGTCTACTGGCTCATGGCCGATGTGCTGGTTAGCTTCGAGCGCAACCTCTATCGCTCCGCGGGCGTTGAGGACGGCAAGGTCTTCACCACCGCAGAGATCGTCTCCCGCAAGCAGCTGCCGGCCGACGCCGTCGAGTTCACCCTCCGCCCGGCCGAAATGACCGAGAAGTTCGCGGACGCCCGCCCGGGCCAGTACACCTCCATCGGTGTGAAGCTTCCGGACGGCGCCCGCCAGCTGCGCCAGTACTCCCTGGTCGATATCGACGAGGACGGCAGCACCTTCCGCATCGCCGTCCAGCGCGACGGCGAGGTCTCTTCCTACCTGATGGACAACATCGCCGACGGCGAGAGCGTGGACGCCACCCTCCCAGCCGGCGACCTGGTCCTGGACGACTCGACCGCTCCGGTGGTGCTCGTCTCCCAGGGCATCGGTTCCACCCCGATGGTCGGCATGCTCTCCGCGCTGGCCGCCAAGGACGGCCAGGAGTGCAAGGTCGTGGTCCTGCACGCGGACGCCTCCGCCGAGGAGCACTCGCAGGCCGAGCTGCAGAAGAACCTCAGCGAGCAGATCGGCGCGACCTTCAAGACCTTCTACCGTGAGGATGGCAAGCGCATGAACCTCGGGGAGCTGGCCGCCGAGGGCGTGGTGCCGACCGGCGCCCAGTGGTACCTGTGCGGCGGGACGTCCTTCCTGCAGAACATTCGCGAGCAGATCGCCAATAGCGAGCAGACGCTGGCTCCGGAAAAGGTTGGCTTCGAGCTCTTCAGCCCGAACGACTGGCTGATCAGCTAAAACTTGCCTCGGGCTGCAGGGGTATAGCGGGGTTCGGCCAGTGGTGGGCCGGGCCCCGCGTGCCGTGCCATCGCTGGGGCAATCTGCGTCCGCGAACCCCTCACGGGCGTGTACCGACGATGCAGTAGTCTGGTGGGGTGACTACAAAGAATCCATCCACCAGCAATGATGAAATTCCCGAGCAGATGCGCGTTCGCCGCGAGAAGCGCGAGCGCATCCTTGACGAGGGCCGTCAGGCTTATCCAGTAGAAGTTCCCAGGACTCACACGCTGGCGGAGGTTCGTCAGCAGTGGGCGGTCAAGCCCAAGGAGGACGATCCGGAGGCTGCGGAGAAGCTCGCCGCTCTTCCGGAGGGGGCAACCCTCCTCGACGTCGGTGAGGAAACGGACAGCGTCGTCGGCGTGGCTGGCCGCGTGATGTTCGTCCGCAATACCGGCAAGCTGGCCTTCGCCACCCTGCAGGACGGCGACGGCACCCAGCTGCAGGTCATGCTCTCTCAGGCAGAGGTTGGCGCGGAAGCCCTGGATCGCTGGAAGGCGGAGGTCGACCTGGGCGACATCGTCTTCGCCAAGGGGCGCGTGATCTCCTCCCGCCGCGGCGAGCTTTCTGTCATGGCCCAGGAGTGGACCATGGCCGCCAAGGCGCTGCGTCCGCTGCCGGTCGCGCACAAGGAGATGAGCGAGGACGCCCGCGTGCGTCACCGTTACACCGACCTGATCATGCGCGAGGAAGCCCGCAAGAACGCCATGACCCGCATCAAGGTGATGCGCGCCCTGCGCCACGCCCTGGAGCGTCGCGGCTTCAACGAGCTCGAAACTCCGATGCTGCAGACCCTGCACGGCGGTGCCGCGGCTCGTCCGTTCGTAACCCACTCCAACGCGCTGGATATCGACCTCTACCTGCGCATCGCGCCGGAGCTGTACCTCAAGCGCGCCGTCGTCGGTGGTCTGGACCGCGTCTTCGAAATCAACCGTAACTTCCGCAATGAGGGCATCGACCGCTCCCACAGCCCGGAGTTCGCGATGCTGGAGACCTACCAGGCGTATGGGGACTACAACACCGCTGCGACGATGACCCGCGAGGTCATCCAGGAGGTCGCCGAGGAGGTCTTCGGCACCACCAAGCTGACCATGCACGACGGCACCGAGTACGACCTCGGCGGCGAGTGGCCGGTCATCGAGGTCTACCCGTCCCTGAATAAGGCGCTGGCCGAGAAGTTCCCGGATCAGCCGGAGGTCACCGTCGACTCAACCGTCGAGGAGCTCAAGGCGCTCGCGAAGGTCATCGGCCTGGAGGTTCCGAAGGACGGCGGCTGGGGCCACGGCAAGCTCGTCGAGGAGATCTGGGAGTTCCTGTGCGAGGACCAGCTGTGGGGCCCGATCTTCGTCTACAACTACCCGGTCGAGACCTCCCCACTGGTGCGTCAGCACCGCACCGAGCGCGGCGTGACCGAGAAGTGGGACCTCTACCTGCGCGGCTTCGAGCTGGCGACCGGCTACTCTGAGCTGGTTGACCCGGTCATCCAGCGCGAGCGCTTCGAAGACCAGGCTCGCCTGGCCGCGGGCGGCGACGATGAGGCCATGGTTCTCGACGAGGACTTCCTGCAGGCAATGGAGCAGGGCATGCCGCCAACCGCCGGTACCGGCATGGGGCTGGACCGCCTGCTGATGGCCTTCACGGGCCTGGGCATCCGCGAGACCGTGCTCTTCCCGTTGGTGAAGCCAGAGAAGTAAACTTCCTCTCGACTGCATAAAGCCACACACCGCCCATGGTGTGTGGCTTTTTATAGCATTCTGCGGAAAATATGATCTGCGCCATGATGGCAAGTTATGATTAATAAGATCATTATTCGCACATGGTGATGCTCCGCGGATCGCAGCGAGCGATGCGTAGGGCACCTCTACTGAAAGGTGGCTACCAGACAATGAGCGACTCCAAGAAGCTCAACGACTCCACCCCGGGGCTGAACAACGTCAAGCGTGACGCCATTGGTGTCGTTATGCGGGCGCTGTCTCGTTTCACTGGTTCCGACTTCGCAGAAAAGTACAACCTCAACAAGGCCGTCGACCGCGCTGCCTACGAGACCGCCAAGGGCGGCATCCGTACCGCCGGCGCCATGAACCGCCAGTTCAAGCGCATCAAGGGCTCCGGCGATCCGGTCCGCCTCCCGAAGCAGAACGAGGGCGACGTTCAGCAGTTCGAGCCGGGCAAGGCGCCGTTCGACCTGAACCCGACCGAGGACCAGCAGATGATCCTCGACGCGGTGCGCGAGTTCGCCATCGAGCGCCTGCGTCCGGCCGCTGCGGAGGCCAACGACGAGTCCAAGCCGACCGAGGGGCTGCTCGACACCGCCGCTGAGCTCGGCATCGCTCTCGTGAACCTCCCGGAGGAGTTCGAGGGCATCGCCAGCGCATCCGGCGCCAGCACCAACGCCCTCATCGCCGAGGCTCTCGGCTTCGGTGACATGGGCCTGGCCGTCTCCATCCTCGCCCCGGCAGGCGTGGCCAACACCATCACCAACTACGGTGACGACGCCCAGCAGAAGACCTACCTGCCGTCCTTCTCCGGCGAGTCCGTCCCGCCGGCAGCCGTCGTGGTTTCCGAGGCCCGCCCGATGTTCGACGCCTTCAAGCTGCAGACCACCGCGAAGCTGGAGGGCGACGACGTCGTCCTTAACGGCGTGAAGACTATGGTCCCGAACGCCGCAGAGTGCGAGCTCTTCGTCATCGCCGTCGAGCTGGACGGCGTGAACACCTTCGTCATCGTCGAATCCGGCACCGAGGGCATCGAGGTCGAGTCCGACCCGTCCATGGGCCTGCGCGCCGCAGCCCTGGGCCGCGTGGTTCTTAAAGACGTCCGCGTCCCGGCCGCCAACCTCCTGGGTGGCGCGAACCTCTCCGACACCGACCGCACCGAGCAGTACGCGGAGATCGTCCGCCGCTCCCGCCTGGGCTGGGCCGCACTGGCCTCCGGCACCGGCGAGGCCATCCTGGAGTACACCAAGAAGTACGTCAACGAGCGTGAGGCCTTCGGCGAGCCGATCTCCCACCGCCAGGCAGTGGCCTTCATGGTCGCCAACCTCCGCATCGAGCTCGACGGCCTGCGCCTGATCATGCTGCGCGGCGCATCCCGCCTCGACCAGGGCCTGTCCTACCACCGCGAGGCCGGCCTTGCCCGCCGCTACGCCTCGGACAAGGGCATGGTCATGGGCCTGGACGGCGTCCAGCTGCTGGGTGGCCACGGCTACACCAAGGAGCACCCGGTTGAGCGCTGGTACCGCGACATGCGCGCGATCGGCGTTGCTGAGGGCGTCGTCGTCATCTAACCCGCCATAACAACGACTTTTGGCATTTACGCACAACACAGTCCCGAGAGCAGAGGAAAAAGATCATGCTTAATCTGGAACTTCCCAAGCGTCTGAAGGCGGGCGCAAACCAGGCACACCAGGCGGCCGCACAGATTTTCCGCCCCATCTCCCGCAAGTACGACCTCAAGGAGCACGAGCGCCCGGTCGAGCTCGACACCATGGCCGCCCTCGTTGAGGGCGCCGCTGACGGTGGCGTGGCCATGGCCGGCGCCACCAGCAGCCGTGGGGATAAGAAGCAGGACACCGGCGTGAAGAATGGCGGCAACATGGCCGCCGCCCTGAACGTCATGGAGACCTGCTGGGGCGACGTCGGTCTCACCCTGTCCATCCCGTACCAGGGCCTGGGCAACGCAGCCGTCGCCGCCGTCGCAACCGACGAACAGCTCGAGCGCTTCGGCAAAATCTGGGCCGCCATGGCCATCACCGAGCCGCAGTTCGGCTCCGACTCCGCAGCCGTCGCCGCGACCGCGAAGCTGGACGGCGACGAGTACGTCCTGAACGGCGAGAAGATCTTCGTCACCGCTGGTGAGCGCTGCACCCACGTGGTCGTCTGGGCCTCCGTGGACAAGTCCGCAGGCCGCGCAGCCATCAAGTCCTTCGTCGTCCCGCGCGACACCCCGGGCTTCGAGCTGGTCCGCCTCGAGCACAAGCTGGGCATCCGCTCCTCCGACACCGCGCACTTCATCCTCGACAACGTGCGCATCCCGAAGGACAACCTGCTTGGCTCCCCAGAGGTGGACACCAAGAAGGGCTTCGGCGGCGTCATGGCCACCTTCGACAACACCCGCCCGCTGGTCGCAGCGATGGCCGTCGGTGTCGCACGCGCCTCCCTGGAGCGCCTGCGCGAGGTCCTCACCGACGCTGGCGTGAAGATCGACTACGACGCGCCGGCCTGGAACCAGTCCGCTGCGGCGTCCGAGTACATCCGCCTCGAGTCCGACTGGGAGGCTGCCTACCTGCTGACTATGCGCGCAGCGTGGATGGCGGATAACAAGAACCCGAACTCCAAGGAGGCCTCCATCTGTAAGGCGAAGGCCGGCCGCATGGCGACCGACCTGACCCTGCGCGCCGTGGAGCTGGCCGGTGCTTACGGCTACTCCGAGCGCGACCTGCTGGAGAAGTGGTCCCGCGACTCCAAGATCCTCGACATCTTCGAGGGCACCCAGCAGATTCAGCAGCTCATCGTCGCCCGCCGCGAGCTGGGCTTGAGCTCCGCTGAGCTGAAGTAAGCGGAACTTCAGCTTTTCGCGAACCCTGAATAACCCCGCTACCGGCAAGGATGATTGCTGGTAGCGGGGTTATTTCTGTGCCGGGGCTAATGCCCACCCCCCGGTGGAAATTATGGGCTTTAGAAAACTCCGGGAGCAAGGCAAAATGTGTAATGCCTGGGATCTCTCTGACAAAGCTGGGGGCCCGTGAAATGTCTTATTCGCAACTGTTTGATTTACGAGTTAGGTCAGCACTGAATGTCTCAACCGGAGACCAAAGCCGCCGTTAACGGGGGCGCAGCAGGACAAGAAAACGACTTCTGGTGGCACACCATCTTCGGCGGGTTGTTGCTCATCGCGGTACTCTCACTGACCTGGTGGTCCGTGGATCTCATGCCGGAGTCCGCGAACATCGGGATCCTGATCGTCACGATCATCTTCGGCATGTTCATGGCGTTCAACATCGGCGGTAATGACGTCGCGAACTCCTTCGGTACCTCGGTCGGTGCGAAGACACTGACCATCAAGCAGGCACTGCTTATCGCCGCCGTCTTCGAGGTCGGCGGTGCGCTGATCGCCGGCGGTGACGTCACCGATACCGTCCGTTCCGGCATCGTCGACCTGGACGGTGTGGACCTCGACCCGCAGCACTTCGCCTACATCATGATGGCTGCCCTGCTCGGCGCGGCACTGTGGCTGCTGATCGCGACCCGCAAGGGCTGGCCGGTGTCCACCACCCACTCCATCATCGGCGGCATCGTCGGTGCCGCGGTGGCTCAGGGCATTGCCACGGGCACCGGCGGCCTGGAGATGGTCCAGTGGGGCAAGATCGGCGAGATCGCGATGAGCTGGGTGCTCTCTCCAGTGCTGGGCGGCGTGGTTGCCCTCCTCCTGTACTCCTTCATCAAGCGCCACGTGCTGCGCTACAACGATGAGGTCGAGCACAAGATGCGCGAGATGCAGGAGCGCCGCAGCGAGCACAAGAAGCGCCACAAGGATCTCTTCTCCCGTCTCAACGAGGTGCAGCGCGCGGCTTATACCCAGACCATCGCCCGCGACGCCTCCGTCTACATCACCGGGCGTGCGGAGCCGCAGAACCTGGAGTCCGACTACTACCGCGAGCTCGTCGTCATCGAGACGGACGAGCGGGAGATCGAGGCGCACCGCGCCCTGGAGACCTGGGGCCCGTCGCTGGCCGCTATCGGCGCGATGATCATCACCGGCATGCTCCTGCTGAAGAGCCTGAGCAACATCATGCCGAACATGACGAGCGCCATGGTCTTCGGGATCGTCGCGATCGTGGGTATCGCGGTGTTCCTCACCCTGCGCTCCTTCACCACCGGGCTGCGGCGCTACACCGTGGACCGCGCAACCTTCATGATGTTCAGCTGGATGCAGGTCTTCACCGCATCCGCCTTCGCCTTCTCCCATGGCTCCAACGACATCGCGAATGCGGTGGGTCCCTTTGCTGCGATCTTCGATGTGCTGAAGACCGACTCCATTAACGCGACCGCTCCGGTGCCGATGGCGCTGATGCTTGCCGCCGGTGTGGCTCTGATCTCCGGTCTGTGGTTCATTGGCCGCAAGGTGATCGAGACGGTTGGCACGGGGCTGACCCACATTCACCCGGCCTCCGGCTTCGCTGCTGAGCTCGCCGCTGCGGGCGTGGTGATGGCCGCATCCATCTCCGGCCTGCCGGTGTCCTCCACGCACATCCTGATCGGTGCGGTGCTGGGCGTGGGTATCGTCAACCGCGCTGCGAACTGGCGCCTGATGAAGCCGATCGCCCTGGCGTGGATCATCACGATCCCGGCCGCCGCGCTGATCGGTGCGGTGGGCGTCCTCGTGATCGGCTGGATCTTCTAAGAGCCGAGAAGTCTAAGCACAGCACAGCGCCCCGGGTGTTTCACCACCCGGGGCGCTGTGCTGTGCTGGTGGCCGAGGAGCGCCTGAGGCGCGCTCAGCCCACCGGCTTAAGCAGCGGCTGCGGTCTCCGGCTGCGGCAGCTCGCGACGCACGACCTTGCCCACCGCGTTGCGGGGCAGGGAGTCCACGTACACGAAGTGGCGCGGCACGGCGAAGCGGGCGAGCTGCTTGGAGACGGTCGCCTGGATCTCCTCCTGCAGCTTCTGCTTATCGGCTGCGCTCAGCTCCTCCTTCGTGACGATCCACGCGCACAGCGCCTGACCGAACTCGTCGTCCGGAACGCCCTGGACGCAGACCTCGAGGATCTCCGGCAGGGTGCCGATGATGTGCTCGGTGTCGGTGGGGTAGACGTTCTCACCTCCGGAGACGACCATGTCATCGGAGCGACCGGAGACGAACAGCAGGCCGTCCTCCCAGTACCCCAGGTCGCCGGTGGCGATCATGCCCTCGTGGGTCTCCTTGTCCTTGCCCGGTCGGGTGTAGCCCTCGAACATCATGTTGTTGGCGACGAAGATGCGGCCAATTTCGCCGTCCGGGCACTCGCGGAAGTCCTCGTCCAGAACCTTGACCACCGTGGCCATCGGCGGCTTGCCCGCGGTGTTCGGGTGGCGCTGCAGGTCGTCCGGGTTGGCGATCGTGGCCCAGCTGACCTCTGTGGAGCCGTAGAGGTTGTAGAGCGCGGGGCCGAACTTCTCGAAGGTCTTTTCCACGATCTGCGGCGGGATCGGCTCGCCGGAGGCGGCGATGACCTTGGTGCCCGGGTCCATGCCCTCCGGCACGGCCTCCAGCAGGCGACGCAGCATCGTCGGCACGATGGCGATCGCGTACGGGCGGTTGGCCTCGATGAGCTGCACCGCATCCTCCGGGCGGAACTTGCGCTGCATCACCATCGTCGAGCGCAGCGCGAGCGCGAGCTGAATATTCGCAAAGCCCCAGGTGTGAAACATCGGTGCTGCCAGGTAGAACGGGCGGCGCGCCTTCAGCGGGATCCGGCTCATGATCGAGGATGCCGGCAGGTAGCTCGGCGGCTCCGGGCGGCGGGTGCCGCGCGGGGTGCCGGTGGTTCCGGAGGTCAGGATGATGGTGCGGCCGCGGCGGGGGCGGGACGGGATGGTCTGCTCGGCCGGGGTGGTGCGCAGCACCAGGCTCAGCGACGGCCAGTCCTCGCTGCGGGTCGCGTGGTCCTCCATCGCCAGGGCGTCGCGGATATTCGAGTCTTGGGGCAGTGCCTCCTCAGCCTCGCGGGTGAGCCCGATGGTGTCGCCGAACTCGTGGGCCACGATGACGGGGCAGTCGTCGAAGTCCTTCGGCAGCAGCGGGATGAACTCCTCGTCGATGAACAGGACGTCCAGCTTGTTCTCGCGAGCGACCGCGCGGGTCTGTTCCGCCGAGGCCCCGGTGTTGAACAGGACGAGGTCGGTGCCCAGGCGACCGTGGGCGCACAGCGCCATGATGAAGCCACGGTGGTTGCGGGTCAGCACGCCGATGTGGTCGCGCTCCCGGATGCCAATGCGGAACAGCGCCTTGGCGAGCTGGTTCACCTGGTTGTGCAGTTCCTGGTAGGTCATGGAGCCGCGGTCGTCGATGATTGCGGTGTGGAACGGGTCGCGGGCAGCACCGATCGCCAGCAGGGAGGCGGGCTGGAACTCCCACTGGTACATGGAACCCAGGGCCTTCGCGGCGGCGACGGGCGTCATCGACCCCAGCACGCCGGAACGCATCAGGGGGAGAGTGCCGAGCGCGAGCGTGCCCACCGAGCCGAGTGTGTGGCTGAGCTTTTCCTTGATGCCTGTCGGACCTGTGGGCGAGAACGTGTCGGTCATTTCGATTACCCCTGTCGAATCGGATGTGTCTGCACGGGCGTTCCCCCGCGCCTGTATTGCAGCGATAGGTGAGTAGCTTTACTCACCTAATAGCTATGTTAGTCACCCTATCTAAGTGATGTGGGTCACGTTTGGCTTTGGCGATATCGGCTCGGGAGGGCGTGCCGGAGGGCGAAAACAGCGCGTTTCGGCGGGTGTTCGCTAGGGGCGTACAGGCTGAATTATCCGAGTTATTGCCGGTAAAAAGGTGCCGTGAACTGGTCTTTTAATGAAGAGTGGGCAGATGTGGGTGCCGGAATAGTCCGCGGGGCTCCCGGCGTTGCACGGAATGCGATTTAAGGAAGGCGCTTGCCCAGTTATGGTGGGGCATCAAAGCGCACGAGCGAAAAGGGAGATAAATGTTCGAAAGGTTTACCGACCGGGCACGACGCGTTGTCGTCTTGGCACAAGAGGAAGCGCGAGCGCTGAATCACAATTACATCGGTACCGAGCACATCCTCCTGGGGTTGATCCAAGAGGGTGAGGGAGTGGCCGCCAAGGCGCTCGAGTCCATGGGGATTTCCCTCGACGCGGTGCGCACCGAGGTCAAGGAGATTATTGGCTCCGGCGGCAACCCGCCGAGCGGTTACATTCCGTTTACTCCGCGCGCCAAAAAGGTGCTGGAGCTGGCCTTGCGCGAGGCACTGCAGCTCGGCCACAAGTACATCGGCACCGAGCACATCCTGCTCGGCCTCATCCGGGAGGGCGAGGGCGTTGCAGCCCAGGTGCTGGTGAAGCTGGGTGCTGACCTGTCCCGCGTACGCCAGCAGGTTATCCAGCTGCTCTCCGGCTACGAGGGCGGCGGCGAGCACGAGGAGGCCCCGGACCAGCCGGCCGTCGCCGGTGTCGCCCCATCGGGCCAGGGCGGAGCGAAGGCGGGCCAGAAGTCCAACTCCCTGGTCCTGGACCAGTTCGGCCGCAACCTCACCCAGGCTGCCAAGGACGGCAAGCTGGACCCCGTCGTCGGCCGCGCGAGCGAGATCGAGCGCATCATGCAGGTACTCTCCCGACGCACCAAGAACAACCCGGTGCTCATCGGCGAGCCGGGCGTGGGTAAGACCGCTGTCGTCGAGGGCCTGGCCCTGGACATCGTCAACGGCAAGGTGCCGGAGACCCTGCGCGATAAGCAGGTCTACTCCCTGGACCTGGGTTCCCTGGTTGCGGGCTCCCGCTACCGCGGTGACTTCGAGGAGCGCCTTAAGAAGGTGCTCAAGGAGATCAACCAGCGCGGCGACATCATCCTGTTCATCGACGAGATCCACACCCTCGTCGGTGCCGGTGCCGCGGAGGGCGCGATCGACGCCGCCTCCATCCTGAAGCCGAAGCTGGCCCGCGGCGAGCTGCAGACCATCGGTGCCACCACGCTGGAGGAGTACCGCAAGCACATCGAGAAGGACGCCGCCCTGGAGCGCCGCTTCCAGCCGGTGCAGGTGCCGGAGCCGTCCGTCGCGGACACCATCGAGATCCTGAAGGGTCTGCGCGACCGCTACGAAGCCCACCACCGCGTGTCCATCACCGACGGTGCCCTGCGTTCCGCAGCCACCCTGGCCGACCGTTACATCAACGACCGCTTCCTGCCGGATAAGGCTGTTGACCTGCTCGACGAGGCAGGCGCGCGCATGCGCATCAAGCGCCTCACCGCGCCGAAGTCCGTCCAGGAGGTCGACGACAAGATCGCTGAGGTCCGCCGCAAGAAGGAGGCCGCGATCGATGAGCAGGACTTCGAGAAGGCAGCGGCACTGCGCGACGACGAGCGCACCCTGACCGAGGAGCGTGCCGAGAAGGAAAAGGCCTGGCGCGCAGGCGAGCTCGATGAGGTCGCCGAGGTCGACGAGGAGCAGATCGCAGAGGTGCTGGCCAACTGGACCGGCATCCCGGTGTTCAAGCTCACGGAGGAGGAGTCCTCCCGACTGCTGGACATGGAAGGCGAGCTGCACAAGCGCATCATTGGCCAGGACGACGCCGTCAAGGCCGTCTCCCGCGCGATCCGCCGCACCCGTGCCGGCCTGAAGGATCCGAACCGCCCGTCCGGCTCCTTCATCTTCGCCGGTCCGTCCGGTGTGGGTAAGACGGAGCTGTCCAAGGCACTCGCCGAGTTCCTCTTCGGCGACGACGACGCCCTGATCCAGGTGGACATGGGTGAGTTCCACGACAAGTTCACCGCCTCCCGCCTCTTCGGTGCCCCTCCGGGATACGTCGGCTACGACGAGGGCGGCCAGCTGACCGAGAAGGTCCGCCGCAAGCCGTTCTCCGTCGTCCTGTTCGACGAGGTCGAGAAGGCCCACCCGGACATCTTCAACTCGCTGTTGCAGATCCTGGAAGAAGGTCGCCTGACCGACTCCCAGGGCCGGGTCGTGGACTTCAAGAACACCGTCATCATCATGACCACCAACCTCGGCACCCGCGACATCTCCAAGGGCCTCAACCTCGGCTTCCAGCAGACCGGCGACAAGGCCGGGTCCTACGAGCGGATGAAGAGCAAGGTGTCGGAGGAGCTCAAGCAGCACTTCCGCCCCGAGTTCCTCAACCGTGTCGATGAGATCGTGGTGTTCCCGCCGCTGTCGCCGGAGCAGATCGTGGCGATGGTCGACAACATGATCGCCTTCGTCGAGACCCGGCTGAAGGACCGCGACATGTCGCTGGAGCTCACCCAGGCGGCCAAGAACCTGCTCGCCGAGCGGGGATTCGACCCGGTGCTGGGCGCTCGACCACTGCGGCGGACGGTCCAGCGCGAGATCGAGGACGTCCTGGCCGAGAAGATGCTCTACGGCGAGGTCGGACCGGGCCAGATCGTGCTGGTCGACGTCGAGGGCGAGGCTCCGAACCAGACGTTCACCTTCCTCGGCCAGAAGGTCGGCGTCCTGCCGGACCTGCCGCCGTTCGAGACCGCCGAGGTGGGATCGGGCGAGGCGCCGGCCGAGGGGCCCGACGACTCCGAGGGGCCCACGGACGTTCCCAAGTCCGCCGGCACCGACTGACC
>NZ_JASLIP010000025.1 GCF_030152825.1 Corynebacterium sp. | reverse complement strand
GCGGGTTTTTTAATTCAGGACGCCAACCACGCCGGCCACGATGAGCGCTGCCGCACCGATGAAAAGCGCGCCGGTTTCGGCCCGGCGGAGTTGTGCCGGACCTGCTGTTGGCCCGAGTAGCCCGCGAACGGCGAAATAACTGACCGCGCCGCCGAGGAAGCCGCCCACGTGGCCCCAGAGCGACACACCGGGGGTGTAAATGGTCCACGCGAAGTAGATCAGCACCATGACGATGGCCGAGGCCATCTGTTCCCGCTCCGCGATCTTCATGCCGAGCAGCATGGCCAGCAGGCCGTAGCCGACGGTTGAGGCCCCACCCATAGTCGCTTCTGGTTGCAGGGTGAGGCAGGCGAACGCGCCGACGCCTGCGGAGGCGAGGATCATGCCGGCCGTGATGCGGTGACCGAAGCGCTGTTCCACTGCCTGGCCGATGAAGTAGATAGCCAGCATGTTGAAGGCGATGTGGGCGGCGTCGAGGTGCACGATCGAGGCGGTGGCTGCGCGCCACCATTGGCCGTGCTCCGCCATTTGCTCCGCGGAAAGGAGTAGTTCCCAGCCGAAGTTTCGGGAGTCGCTGAGCGGGCTTTCGAGCGCATACACGACCCCGCGGCCGGAGAAACCCTGCCGAAATACGTGAAAGACCGCCTGCAGCGCCATGGCTGCATAGACGGTCACGTTGATCGCGATGAAGATCGCGATCACAGGGGTTTTACTGAGTGATCTCGACAGACTCGATCACCACGTCGTCGTTCGGACGATCCATGCGGTCGGTTGCCACACGGGAGATCTTCGCAACGACCTTCTGGGACTCCTTGTCGGTGACCTCACCGAAGATGGTGTGGCGGTTGTTCAGGTGCGGGGTGGCCGTCACCGTGATGAAGAACTGGGAGCCGTTGGTGCCCGGGCCGGCGTTAGCCATGGCCAGCAGGAATGGGCGATCGAACTGCAGCTCCGGGTGGAACTCGTCCTCGAACTGGTAGCCCGGGCCGCCACGGCCGGTGCCGGTCGGGTCGCCGCCCTGGATCATGAAGCCGTCGATGATGCGGTGGAAGATCGCACCGTCGTAGAACGGGCCTTCGTTGCTGCCCTGAGCGTTCGGCTGGGAGTACTCCTTGGTGCCGTTGGCCAGGCCGACGAAGTTCTCGACGGTCTTCGGCGCGTGGTTGCCGAAGAGGTCGATGGAGATGTCCCCGTAGTTGGTGTGCAGAATTGCGGTTTCAGTCTTGTTAGTCACGCGCCCCAGTGTACTTCAATCAGCAGTCGCTGGGGCGGGGTGGTTGGGCTTCCGCAGCGGGCGGGGGCGGAGCTAGCCATCAGGGTTACTGCAGCATGTTTTGGGGAAACTGCACGGCAGGATAAGTGGGCTTTGCCTATCATGGCAGTGTTGGTGAAATTTCAACGCAAGAGGAGATTCCTAGATGAATCCCAATACCCTCAAGCTGGCGCTGACTATTGCCCAGCAGCTGCGGAAGTCGCAGAAGAACCGCGCGCAGCGTAGGCAGCTCGCGGAGTTCGATGCGCTTCGCGATCAGCGAAATGTGACTTTGACGCACGAGCAGCAGCAGGCTGTGCTGGCTGATTCGCCTGCTCACATCCGTGCTGTTGCGGAGGAGATGCGGAAGCAGGACGGCGCAGCCGAGGCTCTTGCGAAGGCTCGTGCGCTGCACGCGGCCCACGAGGAGAGCACCGCGCTAGCAGAGGGAAACTCCCCCGCTACGCAGTTTGATAACCCGCTGGACGAGTCCGCGAAGAAGGCTCGGAAGGCTGCCAAGCGCAATTCGCTGCGAGGCAAGACGCGCCAGGGTATCTCTGATCTAAATAACGAAACGAATGAATTGAAGGAGAAGGGCATGGCTAACGCGACCGACGCGTTCAACCAGCTCGGCGACCGGGCCGAGGAGCTGTTCGAGGACGGCAAGAAGAAGCAGAAGAAGCTGGCTAAGCAGGCGAAGAAGGACGGCAAGAAGGCCCGCAAGGCTGCCAAGAAGAACAGCAAGGACCTGCGTTCCAACCTGCAGAACGTCGCTGACGACTCCCGCAACCTCGTCGAGGACCTGGGCGATAGGAAGAAGCAGCGCGAGCTCGCCAGCTCCGTGGCTGGCGCTTTCGCCGCTGGTCGCGCCGGTGCCCGTGCGGCCGCTGATGAGCTGTGGGAGGGCGCAACCCACGCAGCGGAGTCCGCTCGCGAGGCCGCCCAGAAGGAGGGCGCAAAGGCCCGCAAGCAGGAGACCCGCAGCGCGAATAAGCGTCTGAAGAAGGCTCAGAAGCGTGCGGAGAAGAAGGCCCAGAAGGCTGGCAAGCAGGCTCAGCAGACCCGCGATCAGCTGGAGTCCCGCGTGCAGGACGGCCTGGAGCAGGCTCGTTCCCAGTTCGCGAACCTGCAGGAGCAGGGCGCTGACCAGCTGAAGCAGACCAAGGAGGATGCTGCGAAGGCTAATAAGCAGGCGAAGAAGGACGCGAAGAAGCGTCGCAAGGCTGCTAAGCAGAGCGTCAAGACCCTGAGCAAGCGCGGCCAGAAGAAGGTCGACAAGATCGACAAGAAGGCCCAGAAGAAGGCCGCCAAGCTGGAGCGTAAGCGCAACGGCAAGGGCAAGTTCGGCCGCAACATCCTGCTGGTCCTGCTGCTGGCTGCCGCTGGCGCGGCTGCCGCTGCCTTGCGCGAGAAGAAGCAGGCTCCGGCGAAGTCCGCCCCGAAGGCTTCCGACTTCTCCGGCAAGGCCACGGGTTCCGCCGCGAAGCCGAAGGCTGAGGAGGCTGCAGCAAAGGCGAAGGCCGCTGCTGCTGATGCCAAGGATGCCGCCGCTGCCGCTGCTACCGAGGCCAAGGCGAAGGCTGAGGACAAGGCCGAGGATGTCAAGGAGCAGGCTTCCGACGCGACGGACAAGGCTGAGGCTAAGGCCCGCGAGGAGAAGGCCAAGGCCGAGCAGAAGAAGAACGAGGAGTCCAAGAAGGATTCCGGTTCCAAGGCTGCGGCTCCGAAGGCTCCGGGCGCGCCAGCCGCTCCGGCCGCCCCGAAGGCTCCGGGTGCACCGGCTGCTCCGAAGAAGACCGATAACGCCAAGAAGGATTCCAAGGATGACGAGGGCGGCCGCCACCGCCTCTAAGGAATAACTTGCACTACCCGTGGGTCAGCCACGCTGCCGGTAGCGCCCCTGATGCGGGCGCCGCGGGCGTGCAATCCGGATCTCTCACGCTGCGCTGGCGGATCTTCCCGATTTCTGCTGGTCGCGGCGTTTCCGCGTGCCAGGGGCTTTTCCGCCGGGCCGCGAATACGGCATTCGCTGAGCTTCGCCACCAGGGCGGAGAGGCTGCGGATGCCGTTTTTCTGGATTCCGGTTCGGCGTTTCAGGGCGATACGGCGCGGTCTTTTCTCGCTTTCTCTTGCTCCCGCGCCACTGTCCGCGGAGCTGTTGACGGCACCGTTCACAGCCCTGTTCCCGAGGTTGGGGACGACGCCCGCGTGGCCGATGGTCCCGGTTTCGCGGCGGCCTACCGCGTCCCGGGGCACGCCACCGGTGCCGATGCCGCCGACGGTGCCGCCTTCTACGACGCTCTGCGGGAGCAATTGCGGCGCATCCACGTGCCGGAGGACTTCCCGGCACAGCTCACGGGCGGTTTCGCGCTCGGCTGGGTGGGTGCTTTCGGCTATGAGCTGAAGAACCTCTCCCCCGACGTTCGCGCCAGCGCCACCCGGCGCGGGGCAGACCCCGCCGCAGAGCGCGGTGCTGATGCGGAGCGTGGCGCTGAGAGCAGCGCCGAGGGCGGGGCCGAACCCCTGCGCCACTACAGTCACCCGGACGCCGCCCTGCTCTTCGCGGACCGGGGGCTGGTCTTCTCCCCGCACGATGGCGCGGTGATCGCGCTGGCCCTGGAGCCCACGGAGGCATCGGGTGGGCCCGACAGCACACCAGGGGACGAACCACTCACGTCTCCAGCCCCCGCCCCGAGCTCCGCTCCGAACGCCAGCCCGGCCGGGGCCTGGTTCCGGCAGCTCGAGGAGCGTTTCGGCGCTGGGCTACAGGAGCTTTTCCCCGCCGAAGCCGAGGATTCAAGCGCCCCGGGCGTCGCCCCGGGCGCCGCCCCAGACGCAGCCCGGAACGTGGCGAACGGGGCGGCCAACGCACCGGTCGAGTACCGGTTGGACCACGGCCACGAGCAGTACCTGGCCAATGTTCTGGCCTGCCAGGAGCACATCGCGGCCGGGGATAGCTACGAGCTCTGCCTGACCACCACCGCCCGCGGCCCAGCTCTCGCCGATCCGTGGGGCGCCTACCAGCAACTGCGCAGCACGAGCCCCGTCCCCTACGGCGCTTATCTGCAGTTCCCCGGCCTCAGCGCTGCGCCGGCAACGGACCCTGGCACAACTTCCCCCTCACCTGTTGCGGTCAGCCCAACGTCGCACCCCGCCACCACGCAGAACGGCACCCCGGGGCTCCATGTGCTCTCGGCGTCCCCGGAGCGCTTCCTGCGCATCCGCCGCGCCGCTGTTTCCTCTCCAGACGCTCCCGCCAGCGCAGAGACGAGCACCAGTACAGCCACGAGCTCACCCACGGCCACCGGCGCAACCCCAGGCCCCCTGTTCGTCGAGGCCAAGCCCATCAAGGGCACCCGGCCGCGCGGCACCGGCGCTGAGGATGAGCGGCACCGTCGTGAACTGCAGAACAGCGAGAAGGACCGGGCGGAGAACCTGATGATCGTCGATCTGCTCCGCAACGATCTGGCGAAGATCTGCCGGCCGGGCAGCGTGCGGGTGCCGGAGCTGTTCGCGGTGGAGAGCTATAGCCACGTCCACCAGTTGGTCAGCACGATCACCGGCGAACTGGACGCCGGCGCAGGCGCCGATGCCGTGGACTGCCTCGCGGCGTGCTTCCCGGGCGGGTCGATGACGGGCGCCCCGAAGGTCCGCTCGATGGAGCTGCTGGAGGACCTGGAGGGTACTGCGCGCGGGTTGTACTCCGGTGCGATCGGGTGGCTCTCCCCCACTGGCGAGGCGGATCTGTCCATCACGATCCGCACGCTCATCGACGATGGCCGCGAATCCAGCTTCGGGGTGGGCGGGGCCATCGTCGCGGATTCCGACCCCGGGGCCGAATGGCAGGAGATCCTGGTCAAAGCCAGTGCCCTGCTGGAGGCGCTAGACGCCCGGATCACCGGCAGCGCATAACGCACCCGATCCCCCGCTAACTCCCCCGGCGGCTCACAGCAGCGGCCACGCGACCCCGGCGTAGCCGCAACCCCGCCGCGCCGCCGCACGCGCCCCGGAGCGAGCAGAACCCCCAGCACCGCCTAGTCGTGGCGGTGCATCTCCTTATTGCCGCCCACGTCGTGCAGCAGCTGGTGGATCCGGTCGTCGACCAGCGAGTACAGCATCTGGCGACCGTCGCGTTCCACGGTGAGAATTCCGGCGTTGGACATGTAGCGCAACGCTGCGGACGCGGTGGCGGGCCGAAGTTCGCACTCGTTGGCCAGCTCCGTCATCGTCATCCGAGCCGGGCCCTGCTAGTGCAGGGTCAGCAGCAGGCGAAAGCGCGTCGGATCCGAGAGGATCTTAAACGACTGCCCCCCGTCCTCGACGAGCTGCAGAATTTCCTCTGGGGTGCCGGGGTGCTCGCTTGTGTGATCAGCGTGCTTCATGTCTACTCCACGTTCATTCAGGCCCAAGGGTGGTGGCCGCGGCCACCTTGTGCCCCACGGTCGGTGCGTGTGCGCCCGGCACGCGGAGCGGCCCCTTCGGACATCAACGTTGCTCTCTTACTCGATCTTATCCAGCGCGTCGGCCAGGCGCTGCACCGCAGCGTCAACGTCCGCCCACTTGTCCAGGCCGAAAAGGCCGATGCGGAAGGTAGCCAGGCCCTCTGGTTCGTCGATCATCAGCGGCACACCACCCGCGATCTGCAGGCCGGCCTCCTTGAAGGCTGCGACGTAGTTCTTCTGCGGATCCTTGGCGTTGACCACCACGACGGACGGCGCCTCGCAGCCCGGTGCGGCGACCGAGGTGTAGCCACGCTCGGCGAAGAGCTCGCGGACCTTGCCGCCCAGCTCTTCCTGCTTGGCGCGCAGGTTCTCCAGGCCGACTTCCTGGGCTTCCTTCATGAGCTCCAGGTTGTGCAGCAGGGTGTCGGTAGCCATGGTGGCGTGGTAGCCCGCGCCGCCGTCCACGTAGCCGTCGGCGATGGCGGTCCACTTCTTCAGATCCATCGCGAAGCTGCTGGTCTGGGTGTTTTCCATCGCCTTGCGGCCGTTTTCGCTGAACAGGACGTAGCCTGCTGCCGGGCTACCGGACCAGCCCTTCTGCGGCGCGGAGATCAGGACGTCCACGCCCGTCTTCTTCATGTCCACCCACAGGGTGCCGCTGGCCACGCAGTCGAGGACGAAGA
>NZ_JASLIP010000022.1 GCF_030152825.1 Corynebacterium sp. | reverse complement strand
GGGACCGGAAATGCTGCGAGCGCTGGGGATTTTGTGCGCTTGGTGGCCCTGGGTATAGTAGTCAGCGGAGGATTCGACTAGCGGCCTATGTCACACGCCTGGAACGCGTGCGGGGCTCACGCCCCTCGAGGGTTCAAATCCCTCATCCTCCGCAGTTGGGAAACCCCAGGTAGTTCGCTACCTGGGGTTTCTTTCGTTTCTATGCGCGGAATGCATTGCATTCACTCAGGAACGGCGCCGATGATCAGCGCAGGGCTACCAGGTGCGGTACGTATCCTCCCCGACGGTGAAGCCGTGGGAGCCGATAGAGCAGGTAATAGTGTCATCAGTGGGGGCGCCACAGGTCACGTCGTCATCGCTTTCGAGGGTCATCCGAACACTGACCTTGGTTCCCTTTTTCAGCGGTACACCGGTGTTCACCGCGGGCCATGTGCCTTGCAAGGCCCACGTCTTGGGTGGCCCCGAGAAATCGGCTGCGTTCGGATGCCACCCGATCGTGTTGGCAGATATCTGTCCGTCTATGCCGTCGTTGACCCGCTCGCTGTCCGGCCAATCCTCATGGTTTCCCGGCTTCATGCGCGACATCACCACACAAGCGTTTTTCTCTCCGGCAAGGTGGCAGTGGACTGATTCATCAGGGGAAGTGAACCGGGTTCCGGCCAAGGGGCCCGAGCCGTTACCGGTGAACATCAATGCGTCCACCTCTTCGAGCTCATCGAGGGCAGCTGCATCAGACGCTGTTTCCGGCTGGGTTGTGCTTTCCGCCGTATTTTCTGTCGTTTCGCGCTTCGCGGTCGTTGGAGCCGGGGCGCGCTTGGTGGTCGTTATAGCCTCGTCGGTGGCAGAGGGCGACGTCGCCGTGGTGGTTTCAGGAGTGGGGTGGTCACCTTCCCCGCATGCGGTGAGTCCCACCGCGACCAGAACCGCCAGTGCCCCTGAAGCAAGCCATTTCCCTGATCGATTTTTCTTCATGGCCTCACCGTAAACCGATGTTTAATGCCTCGCTGGCTAACACCGAACGCGGCGTTGTGGTGGTGCGTCCCTTGGTTCAGGGAGGGCGTCGATCGTGGGGCTCATCGTGGCAGGCCCAGTTCGAGCGCCCCCGTGCACAGACCAAGCCCGTGTCTGGGGCGCTTGTTAGAATCAAAATAGTATTTGCCACAGAATTCTTTGAGCCCCATACGCAGGAGGCGTCAGCACCGTGCAGCTCGCAAACATTGACCGTGACCAGCTTCTTTCCCTCAAGCCAGAGGTCGAGAAGAAGTATGCAGATCTCAAGGCCCAGGGCCTGAAGTTGGATCTCACCCGCGGTAAGCCATCCGCCGAACAGCTGGACTTCGCGGTGGATCTGCTCAGCCTCCCGGGCAAGAACTTCATCGCCGCCGATGGTACCGATACCCGCAACTACGGTGGGCTGACCGGCATCGCGGATATCCGCAACATCTGGTCGGAGATCATCGGCGTGGCCCCGGAGAACATCGTCTGTGGCGATGCTTCCTCCCTGAACATGGCCTTCGACCTCGTCACTTGGGCATACACCTTCGGCACCAACGATTCCGCCACGCCGTGGGCAGCTGAGGCCGCGGAGGCAGCGGGGAAGGGCGAGAAGCTCAAGTGGATCTGCCCGGTGCCGGGCTACGACCGCCACCACACGATCACCGAGCACTTCGGTTTCGAGATGATCACAGTGGACCTCCTCGAGGATGGCCCGGACCTGGACCAGGTTCGTGAGCTGGTGAAGGACCCGCTGGTCAAGGGCATGTGGGCCGTCCCGATGTTCTCCAACCCGACGGGCACCCTGTACTCCGAGGACGTCTGCCGCGAGCTGGCGTCCCTGGAGACGGCGGCGCCGGACTTCCGCATCGTGTGGGACAACGCCTACGTCGTCCACACCCTGACGGACGAGTTCCCGCCGGTGTACGACGTCCTCGGCTTCGCCGCCGAGGCGGGCAACCCGAACCGTTTCTGGTGCATGTCCTCCACCTCCAAGATCACGCAGGCGGGTTCCGGCGTGGCTTTCTTCGCATCCTCCGAGGAGAACTTGGAGTGGTGGAAGCGCCACGCGATCGTCCGCGGCATCGGGCCGAACAAGGTCAACCAGCTGGCCCACGCGCAGTTCTTCGGTGATGCCGAGGGCGTGCGCGCGCTGATGCGGAAGCACGCGGGCTCCCTGGCCCCGAAGTTCCGCGCGGTCGTCGAGATCCTCGAGGAACGCCTCGGCGGCCTGGGTGTCGCTGAGTGGACCGACCCGGCTGGTGGCTACTTCATCAGTGTCAACGTGGTCGAAGGAACCGCTGGTCGCGTCGTTGAGCTGGCCAAGGAGGCCGGTGTGGCGCTGACCGGGGCGGGGTCAACGTTCCCGCTGAAGCAGGATCCGAAGGACCAGAACCTGCGCCTGGCGCCGTCGATGCCGGAGCCGGAGCAGGTGCGCCTGGCGATGGACGGTTTCGCGACCTGCGTGCTGCTCGCCGCGATCGAGGCAGTGGAGACCGGGGCCTAAGTCCTGGCCGTGTCGGAGCTTTAAGGAGGACACATGAACCAAGAGGAAACTTTCGCCTGGGTCGAGCAGCTGCTGCCCGAGCCACTCGAGGTGGACACCTACCGGGTTGGTGAGTCCTTCCCGGAGTTCGCCGCCGCATCCGTCGCCCTCGGTGGGGACGGCACGGCCGCGCCGGAGACCGTCGCGATGAGCCTGGACGCCGGCCGCATCGAGGTCGGTCTGGAGGCAGAGCCGGGCACCGAGGTGCGCGTCGAGTTCGTCACGGTGGCTGCCGGTCACGACGATCTCGCGCCGAACCTGGTGGCCGCCGCCGCGACGATGGTCTCCCAGGACCCGGGCGTGTGGACCCCGCAGCCGGGCACGGTGATGCGCGGGCTGGGCGACCACGTGCGCGAGGGGCTTTCCGCCCGTCACGGGCTGTTGATCGTGCCATTCCTCTGGGAGAAGGGTGTTCCGCAGGTCCACGAGATCGCTGGTGACGGCGGGGACGGCGCCAAGAAGGCCGACCAGCTCGGTGCGGATGGCCCGGTCAGCGAGAAGGGCTTCGACTACACGCACCCGGGCCGACTGACGGTGCCGGCCCAGCTGGTGATGATCACCGACTCCGAGCTGGAGATCCTCGATCGTGCTGCCGAAGAGGGGCGCAACGGCGTGGACGAGCTCCAGAACTATTTGGTTGAGCAGCAGGTTAATATTAACGACCTGATGCGCTAGGCTGCGGCAGACTGCGAGCCTTGCGGCGATGGCCCGCGAATCCCGCTGGTCGTGGCCGCAGGTGGCAAAAGTGAATCGAAGGATTGAGGATAGGAGGTACGAGGAGGCGATGATGGCGAAGAACCCGTACTCTCACGGGCACTCCAACCCCCACGGGGAGGACCCGTTCATCGGCGACCCGATGGGTGGGTTCGGCGATTTCCAAAACCCGCACAATCCCATCGCCGACGAGTACCGCGACCTCTACGACGATATGCAGGCAGACCACGCCGCGAACAAGCCCAGCTACCAGAACAAGCATGGGTACCCGAACACGTCCCAGTACAAGCCCAAGCACCAGGGGCTGCCCGGATTCCCCACCGGCATGGATAGCGCCGAGGGAAGCCATAGCGGCTACCCCGGCCACGGCAGCCAGGGCCTCGCCGCGTCCTCCGCGGTCCCCGGCTATCCGAACCACGGCTCCCACGGCTTTGATGCCATGCGCTCCAGCTCGCGCAACTCGATCGTCGCCGCGGTGCTGGCGGTGTTCCTGGGAACCCTGGGCGTGCACAATTTCTACCTGGGCTACCAGCGCCGGGCGAAGTGGCAGCTAGGGCTCACAGTTTTCGGTTGGGCCACCTCCATCCTCCTCATCGGCATCCCGATCCTCCTCGCGGTCTACATCTGGTCGATGGTCGAGTTCATCATGATCCTCCTGGGCGCCGGCCCCTACTTCGAGGACGGGGACGGCTACCCGCTGCTGTGACACCGTCGCGGGGCGTCGCGAGCAGTCCTGCCGGTTGCAAGGGCAGTAGCGTCGCCGCTGCCCGCTACGCCACCGCCTCCCGCTACGTCGTAGGCGGTGCGGTGACAGCCCACCGTGACGGCGGTGGCGGCGTCGTCGTCATGAAAAAAGGGGAAGGCGCCCCCAAAGCAGCACACCGAACCGGCAACGGCGCTGGGCAAGCAGGACCGAATTGGCGTGTCTGCCCCGCCGGGTAACCTAGGGACGTGGCTTTATACCGGAAGTACCGCCCGGCCTCGTTTGCCGAGGTCGTGGGGCAGGAGCATGTAACCGAGCCGCTGTCCGTCGCGCTGGACAGCGGGCGCATCAACCATGCGTACTTGTTCTCGGGCCCGCGCGGTTGCGGTAAGACCTCCTCGGCACGCATCCTCGCGCGCTCGCTGAACTGCGTGGAGGGTCCGACGTCGACGCCGTGCGGGAAGTGCGATTCCTGCATCGCGCTCGCCCCCGGTGGCCCGGGCAGCTTGGACGTCACGGAGCTGGACGCCGCCTCCCACCGCGGCGTGGATGACATGCGGGAGCTGCGCGACCGGGCGTTCTACGCGCCCGCGGATTCCCGCTACCGCGTGTTCATCATCGATGAGGCGCACATGATCACCACGGAGGGCTTCAACACCCTCCTGAAGATCGTGGAGGAGCCGCCGGAGCATCTCATCTTCATCTTCGCGACCACCGAGCCGGAGAAGCTGCTAGCGACGATCCGCTCGCGGACGCACAACTACCCCTTCCGGCTGCTCACTCCGCCGGACATGCGCGGCCTGCTGGGGCGCATCGTCGCCGACGAGGGCGCGGTCGTTGAGGACGCCGTGTATCCGCTGGTGGTGCGCGCGGGCGGGGGATCGCCGCGTGATTCCCTGTCCATCATGGATCAGCTGCTTGCCGGTGCGGGCCCGGAGGGCGTGACCTATCAGCGCGCGGTGGCGCTGCTGGGCGTGACGGATTCCTCGCTCCTGGATCGTTCCGCGGAGGCGCTGGCTGCCCAGGATCAGGCGGGCTTGTTCGCGGTTGTCGACGACGTCATCAACGCCGGTTACGACCCTCGTCGCTTTGCGATGGATTTGTTGGATCGCTTCCGTGACCTGCTGGTTGTTCAGGCGGTGCCGGATGCTTTCGAGCGCGGGCTGGTGGATGTTCCGGAGCAGGAGCAGGACGCGTTGCGGCAGCAGGCCGAGGCGTTGGGGCCGGCGACGCTGACGCGGTGTGCTGCGGTGGTCAATGATGGTCTCTCGCAGATGCGTGGGGCGACGTCGCCGCGGTTGCTGTTGGAGATT
>NZ_JASLIP010000077.1 GCF_030152825.1 Corynebacterium sp. | reverse complement strand
CGGCGCGCTGCTCATCGTCGACGAGGTCATGACCGGCTTCCGCGTGGGCTACCAGGGCTGGTTCGGCAAGGACGGCGTGGCCGGCGACCTCACGACCTTCGGCAAGGTCGTCTCCGGTGGCCTGCCCGCCGCGGCCTTCGGTGGCCGCGCCGAGATCATGGACCACCTGGCCCCGGTCGGCCCGGTGTACCAGGCCGGCACCCTCTCCGGTAACCCGGTCGCGATGGCCAGCGGACTGGCGTCGTTGAAGCTGGCGGACGAGGAGGCCTACCGCACCCTGGACGCGAACGCCGAGCGCCTGATCGGGCTGATCACCGAGGCGCTGGACCGCGAGTCCGTGGAGCACCACATCCAGCGCGCTGGGACGATGTTCTCCGTGCGTTTCGCGGACGGCGAGGGCACCAACTTCGAGGAGATGAAGGCAGCGGAGACCTTCCGCTACCCGGCCTTCTTCCACGAGCTGCTGGACAACGGCATCTTCGCCCCGCCGAGCGTGTTCGAGACCTGGTTCGTCTCCACCGCGCTTACGGACGCGGACTTCGAGTGTTTCGAGGCCGCCCTCGTGCCGGCCGCAAAGGCAGCCGCCGCCGCGGAGGCTTAGGCGCAGGCCGGGTCGGCCGGTAAGCTCGACAAGCATGACAACCATCGTGCATTTGGTTCGCCACGGCGAGGTCCACAACCCGGATCGGATCCTCTACGGTCGCCTCCCCGGCTACCGACTCTCCGCCCGCGGCGAGAACATGGCTCACGCCACGGCCGTCGACCTGGCCGACCACCACGTCACCCACCTGGTGGCCTCCCCGCTGCAGCGCGCGCAGGAGACGGCCCGGCCCTTCGCCGAGAAACTCGGCCTGGAGATTCAGACCGATGAGCGGGTCATCGAGGCGGGCAACGACCTCGAAGGCCTGCACATCAAGGGGGTGCGTTCCGCGCTGTGGAACCCCAAGCGCTGGCACATGCTGCGCCGCCCGGCCGAGCCGAGCTGGGGTGAGCCCTATACCGAGATCCGCGACCGTATGTGGGAGGCCGTGGAATCCGCCCGCGCTGCCGCCCGTGGCTCCGAGGCCGTGATCGTGAGCCACCAGCTTCCGATCGTGATGATCCAGCGCGACGTGCGCGGCCAGAAGCTGGCCCACAACCCGGCCGCCCGCCAGTGCAACCTCGCCAGCGTGACCTCCCTGATCTTCGAGGGCAAGGAGCTGGTGGACATGATCTACTCCGAGCCCGCAGCCGATATTTAACGGGTCGCAACCCGAGCGAATAGCAGCAGAAAGGTAGGCCAAGCCCATGTCGCGACGATGCGCCCATCTGAGGAGCACCCGTCCCAACCTCCGCTCGCGCAGCCACGCCGCGCTGGCCGCGCTGCTCACCGCCGCCGTCTCCCTCGGCGGGCTCACCGCCTGTGGGGAGGGCGCGACCGGCGACGACGCCGTCGCGGTCGGGGGCACCTTCGAGTTCGTCTCCCCAGGTGGGCAGACCTCCATCAGCTACCCGCAGGAGGAACGCAAGGAAATCGCCAACCTCACCGGCGAGTCCCTCATGGAGGAAGGCGAGCAGATCAACCTGGAGGACTACGCCGGCAAGGCCGTCGTCCTGAACACCTGGGGCCAGTGGTGCGGGCCGTGCCGCTCCGAGGCAGATGACCTGGAGCGCGTCCACGAGAAGCTGGTCAAGCGCGGCGACGGCACAGTCTTGGGCATCAACGTCCGCGATCCGTCGCGGGAGAAGCCGAAGAACTTCGTGCGCACCTACGGCGTCACCTACCCGTCCATCTACGACCCGCCGTTCAAGTCCGCGCTGCGGCTGGGCGGCATCCCGGCGTCCGTCGTCCCGACGACGATTGTGCTGGATAAGCAGCACCGTCCGGCGCACATCTTCCTCAAGGAGATCACCGACGATGAGCTGTGGAAGGTTCTGGAGCCGATCCTCGACGAAGAAGACGGCGCCGGGGACGGGGAGGGTGCTTAAGTGCTGAGCCCGGAGCAGGCTGTATTGACCCTCGCCGCGGGGGATATCGGCCAGCGTTTCGCGGATACGGTCTCCGCCGGTCCGCTCGTTCTTGCGATGCTGGCAGCCGCGCTGGCGGGACTGGTCTCCTTCGCCTCGCCGTGCGTGATCCCGCTGGTACCGGGCTATATCTCTTATCTCGCTGGCGTGGTCGGCGCGGACACCGAGTTCACCGAGCAGGGCACGAAGGTCGCGAATAAGAGGGGACGCGTGGGCGCTGCGGCGCTGCTGTTCGTCGCCGGTTTCACCGTGATCTTCCTGCTCGCCACGGCCACGGTCTTCGGCCTGATCAGCACCCTGATGATCAACCAGCAGCTGCTCATGCGCATCGGTGGCGCGGTGACGATCCTCATGGGCGTGGTCTTCATGGGCTTCATCACCCCGCTGCAGGCCGACACCCGCATGGCGCCGAAGCGCTGGACGACCCTGGCGGGAGCCCCGCTGCTCGGCGGGATCTTCGCGTTGGGCTGGACTCCCTGCCTGGGGCCGACACTCGCGGCGATCATCTCCGTCTCCGCGGGCACCGAGGGCACGACCGCCGCGCGCGGGGTGCTGCTGATCATCGCCTACTGCATCGGCCTGGGCATGCCTTTCATCCTGCTGGCCCTGGGCTCGCGCCGGGCGCTGGCAGGGGTTGGCTTCCTGCGCCGCCATTCGCGCCGCATCCAGGTGGCCGGCGGCATCCTGCTGGTGATTGTTGGGATTTTGCTGCTCACCGGGCAGTGGGCAATATTTGTGGAGTGGATCCGGGAGGCGTTCATTAGTGATGCAACGCTGCCGATCTAACAAGTGCGTAGAGCGTGTGCGAAAACAACGTGAAAGGGCATTCTCATGACTGAGCACAAGGCCGGTACGAAGCCAGGCGGCGGGAAGAACCCCGCTCGGCTGATCCTGGCCCTGCCCAAACGTGCCTGGCAGTGGCTCACCAAGATGAAGACGGCCCTGGTGCTGCTCTTCCTGCTAGCCCTCGCCGCGATCCCCGGCGCCCTGCTGCCGCAGCGCTCGCTGAACCAGGACAAGGTGGCCGACTACATCGCCGCCAATGGCAAGACCGCAGAGGTCTTCGACAAACTGGGCCTATTCGACGTCTTCAGCTCCTCGTGGTTCATGGCGATCTACGTGCTGCTGTTCATCTCGCTGGTGGGCTGCATCCTGCCACGCAGCTGGGATCACTACCAGGCGCTGCGCTCCACCCCGCCGCGGGCGCCGAAGGTGCTCAAGCGGATGCCGAATCACATCTCCGGCACCGTGGACACCGAGCCGGAGGCGATGAAGGAGCTCCTGCGCCGCGAGTTCAAGGGCTGGCACATCGCAGAAACTTCAGCCGAGGACGACCGCGCGGGCCGCTGGTCCATCTCCGCGGAGCGCGGCTACCTGCGCGAGTTCGCGAACCTCGTCTTCCACCTCGCCCTGGTGGGCATCCTCGTGGCCGTGGGCATCGGCCGTCTCACCTACTACGAGGGCCAGGCGATCGTCATCGCCGATACCGAGAACTCCGAGTTTTGTAACTCCGCGGTCGGTAACTTCGACTCCTTCCGCCACGGGCAGCTCTTCGACGGTACCGGCCTGCACCCCTACTGCATCAACGTCAAGAACTTTAAGGCGGAGTACCTGCCCAACGGGCAGGCAGTGGACTTCGAATCGGACATCGATTACGCCGTCGGCGACACCGCCTACGAGCCGCACGAGAAGTGGGAAAAGACCACCCTGAAGGTCAACCACCCGCTGCGCCTGGAGGGCGACCGCATCTACCTGCAGGGTCACGGCTACGCCCCGACGTTCACCATCAAGTGGCCCAACGGCGAGAAGGTCACGGAGACCACCCAGTTCCGTCCGGACGACCAGATCAACTTCCTCTCCTCTGGCGCGATGCGTTGGGACCCGCCGGTCGACATGTTCGACGACGAGCTCGAGCGCCGCAATAACCAGATCGCCATCCAGGGCCTGTTCGCGCCCACGGCTGAGTTCACCGGCGAAAAGGGTGCGCTGCTGACCTCCCGCTACCCGGCGATGACGGACCCGGCGGTGGCCATCGACGTCTACCGCGGCCAGACGGGCCTGGACGCCGGCAGCGCGCAGTCCATCTTCTCCCTGAACCCGGAGCAGATGCACAACGGCCTGCTGGAGAAGCTGGACCGCGTGAACCTGCGCGTCGGCGAGAAGGTCACCCTGGACGACGGCACCGAGATCACCTTCGACGGCGCCAAGGAGTTCATCAACATCCAGATCGGCCACGACCCGACCCTGTGGTGGGTGTTCTTCTTCGCGGTCCTCATGCTGGCCTCGCTGGTGGTCTCCCTGTCCATCAAGCGCCGCCGCCTGTGG
>NZ_JASLIP010000070.1 GCF_030152825.1 Corynebacterium sp. | reverse complement strand
CGGGCACCGCGGAGCGCCGCAACTACTGTTCGCCACCGCCGAGGATCTCGATGATGCGGTCGAAGTCCTCCTGACCGCCGAACTCGACGACGATCCGGCCGCGCTTCTTGCCCATCTGGACGCTGACCTTGGTCTCCAGGGTGTCCGCGAAGTCGTCCACCCAGCTGTTGACGTAGTCCGGCAGAGGAGCAGGGGTGCGCTGCTTGCGCTCCTGCTTCTGCCCCTCGCCACGGTTCATCAGCGTGACAGCTTCCTCCGTGGCGCGGACGCTCAGCCCCTCGGCGACGATGCGGTCAGCCAGCTGTGCCTGCGCTTCCTCGCCGCCCTTGAGCCCCAGCAGGGCGCGGGCGTGGCCGGCACTGAGCACGCCTGCGCTCACGCGTCGCTGCACCGCGACGGGCAGCTGGAGCAGGCGAATCATGTTCGCGATCAGGGAGCGGGAGCGTCCGATGCGCTTGGCCAGCTGCTCCTGGGTCACGCCGAACTCCTCCAGCAGCTGCTGATAAGCGGCCGCCTCTTCAAGCGGGTTCAGCTGCACGCGGTGGATGTTCTCTAGCAGGGCGTCGCGCAGCATCGCGTCGTCCTGCGTCTCACGGACGATGGCCGGGATCGTCTCCAGGCCGGCCTTCTTGGATGCGCGGAGGCGACGCTCACCCATGATGAGCTCATAGGGAGCAGGCGCGCCGCTGACCGGGCGAACCACGATAGGCTGCATGAGCCCAAACTCCTGGATGGAGTGGACGAGCTCGTTGAGCTGTTCCTCATCGAAGACAGCGCGCGGCTGCTTCGGGTTTGTGGTGATCGCGTCGAGGGGGAGTTCCTGATAGGTCGCGCCGAAGCTATCCGTATTGGGGACGTCCGGGGTGCCGGACTCACCCTGAAGTTCAGCCGAGCCCTGCGGCGCGGTCGAACCCTGCGGCGCGGACGAGCTTGCGGAGCGGGACTGGGAACCGCTCTTCTTCGCGGCGCCGTCCTTCGAAGCGCCAGCCTTCGCAGCCTTCGGACCCGTGGCGCCCTTGGCATCCGAACCGGTGACTTCACCCGATGCCCCGGAGGCGGATTTTTTGGCCGCCGCGCCGGTGTTCTCGCCCATACTGGAGGTTGGGCGATTAACGTCACTGTGACGAATATCCGCTCCGCCATTTCCGGACGCCGATCCGGCGCCGCCACGGGCAGCATCCTCGAAATCCTGACCCGCGTTCTGGCGGGCGGCCGCCCCGCCGGCGCCCCCGCCGCCGAGAATCACATCAGCCGCGCCGTTGCCCAAACCCGGTCGAGACGGACCAGTCGGGATCAGGCTCGCGAGACCGCGACCGAGTCCGCCGCGTCGGGTGGCCTCCCGGTCGGGGAGGGCCGCCGGCATCGCCGGCTTGCGGGCCGCGCCGCGAGGCGCCTTCGCGCCACCCTGAGCGCTCGAAGCCTTCTTAGATGCCGAATCCTTCTTAGCCACGGTCTTTACCTTCAATCCAAAGTTGTGATGATGGGGGAGGCGGGGTCTGCCCGGAAACCGGGCATTGTTTCACGTGAAACATTCGAGGGTTTAGATGTTGTGCAGCTCCGGCGCGATGCCGATCGGGGCGGTCTCCTCGCTCGGGAGGTAATCGCCACGCTTGGCGAACTCAACAGCGGCATCGAAGTAGGCAAGAGCGCCGCGCGAACCACCGTCGTACTGGAGAACAGTCTGGCCGTAACCAGGAGCTTCGGACACCTTGACCGAGCGCGGAATGTGATTGTCCAGGACCACGGAGCCGAAGTGGTTCCGCACCTCGTCGGAGACCTGCTCGGAAAGCTTCGTGCGGCCGTCGTACATGGTCAACAGGACGGCGCTGATGTGCAGGTTCTTGTTGAGGTTCTCGCGGATCATCGAGATGTTATTCAGCAGCTGGCCCACGCCCTCGAGCGCGTAATACTCGCACTGGATGGGGATGAGGACCTCATTGACCGCGGTCATCGCGTTGATGGTCAGCAGGCCAAGGGAGGGCGGACAGTCGATAAACACATAGTCGAAGCCCTGCTCGGCAAGGAAGTCATCGTTGATCGCATCGACCAAGCGGTACTCGCGCCGGACCATGGACACGAGCTCGATCTCCGAGCCGGCGAGGTCGATGGTCGCCGGGATCGTGTACACGTTATCGTTCACCGGGTTCTGCTGCATCACCTCGGCAGCGTTCATCTCGCCGATGAGCAACTCGTAGCTGGAGGGGGTACCCATCCGGTGCTCGGCGTCGAGCGCCGTGGAGGCATTGCCCTGCGGGTCCAGGTCGATGACCAAAACCTTGAGGCCGTGCAGCCCCAGCGCCCAGGCGAGGTTCACCGTGGAGGTGGTCTTACCGACCCCACCCTTCTGGTTCGCGATCGTAATCTTCCGGGGCTTCTCTGGCTTCGGAAGCTTCAGGTTGTGGGCGTTCTGCATCTTGGCAGCCTGGCGCGCGGCCTGCGCGATCGGGGTGTCATCCCACTGCATTGGTGCCACTACCCTTCCTCCGTCCGTCGCGATCCTCGTGATCGCCGCAATGTTTCACGTGAAACAATTTCCTTTGAGTCGCCCGCTTTAGCGCGCCTTTTCCACAATGACAGCGAAGGTGGATTCCTCCAGCACGCCCTTGCCCAGCTCAACCACGGAGCGTGTCCCTCCGCCAAGCTTATCAATCTGGGCCTTATCCCGCTCCAGCTCTTCAGCCACGGAACTACCCTTCAGGGCGCGCATCTGGCCACCCACTCGAGCGAGAGGGAGGGACCACTGGCACAGGCGCCCCAGTGGTGCGACGGCCCGGGAGGTCACGACGTCCGCGCCCGCAAGCTTCCGGACGATTGCCTTTTCTTCCGCGCGTCCACGGTGGACCTCGACGTTGTCCAGGCCCAGGTCCTCGACGACCTCCTCCAGGAACTTCGTGCGGCGCAAAAGCGGCTCCAGCAGCTGCACCTTCACGTTGGGACGTGCGATGGCCAGCGGGATACCTGGGAGGCCAGCCCCGGAACCGACGTCGATGACCCGCTCGCCGTCCTCGATGATCTCGGCAAGGACGGCGGAGTTCATGATGTGGCGATCCCAGATGCGCGGCACCTCGCGGGGGCCGATGAGGCCACGCTGGATGCCGGCGGTCTCGAGCCACTGGGCGTAGCGCTCGGCCAAAGGAGCGCGGTCGCCAAAGACCTCACCCAGGTTCTCCGGGCGCAGCCCATCGACCTGCAGCTCGCCCCCGTGGTTATCCGGCGTCAGGGACGTGATCTGCTGCTCACCGGTAGAGCCGCCGGCAGCCGCGGCACCCTTCTTGGAGTCCGCAGCGGCCGGGTTGGGGGACTGGTTTTTCGAAGCGTCAGAATCACGATGTTTCACGTGAAACATTCTAGTGGCTTTCCACGACAACCCAACTTTCTCCCAGACCGGGTGGGCAGGGGAAGAGGACGATCTCCCAAAGGAAAGTGGGGGCTTGCCGGGCAGCGGCCCGAAAGAGGGGCAAACTCGATGGGGAAGCCTCTTACGGCAACGAAGGAGAGGCGACGATTCTGGCGGGCGCGTGAGCGGGCGGGCAGGCGCCGGAACAAAACGGGAGTGCGGAACCACTGGAGAGCCTCGACGTCCTGAAAAGGGCAAAGAAAAAGCGCCACACGGCGAACCGTGCGGCGCGGGGAGCGGAAGACCGGAGTTACTTCTTCCGCTTCTTGTTGTTCTTCGGCTTCGCACCCGGCTTCGGGGCGGAGGTGCGGCGGGCCTCGAGCTTCGCCTGGCGCTCCTCCTCCTCTTCCTTATCCATGATTCCGAACAGGATGCGCTGCTGGACGAAGGTCCACAGACCGTTGGTGAACATGTACAGAGCCAGACCAACCTGCCAGAGGAAACCACCGGCGAGGATCAGCAGCGGCATGAACCACAGCATGATGCGCTGCATCATGTCCATCTGCATCTGCATCTGCTGGGCCTTCAGGTCATCAGCCGCCGGCTTCGGGTTATTCGCCTGACGCTTCTTGTTGCGGTTCAAGGACAGGCGTGCGGTGAAGTGCATGATCACCGCAGCACCCAGCATCAGCGGCAGGACGACGGCGATGATGTTCGCCTTCGTGAAGTCCGGGGCGATGCCTGCCGGGGAGAAGGCGCCGTAACCGGAGGGGTCCATGGAGATGTAGGAGGACAGCGGCGCACCGAACAGGCGGGCGTCGAGGAAGGACTGGACCTCGTCCACGCCGAAGACGTAGTTCGGGGTGTTACGGGTCTCCTCGATGCTCATGCCCAGCTGGCCAGTGCCCGTGCCGGTGCGGTTGAAGGAACGCAGCACGTGGAACAGGCCGATGAAGATCGGCATCTGGATCAGCATCGGAAGGCAGGCCGCCATCGGGCGGACACCCATCTCCTGCTGCGCCTTACGCACCTCAACCATCAGCTTCTGCTGGTCGTTGGCGTACTTGCGCTGGAGTTCTTTCATCTTTGGCTGGAACTCCTGCATCTTGCGCGAGGAGCGGAGCTGGTTAGCGGTGGGCTTGACCAACAGGATACGGATGGTCACCACGAGGAAGACGATGGAAAGCGCCCACGTGGTGCCCGCGGCTGGGTCGAGCACATAGCTGAACACTTTGTGCCAGAACCACAGGACCGCTGAAATCGGGTAATAAATAAAATTCAGCACGTCTGGAGGGATCCTCTACTTTTCGGACGTCTCAAAATCTTGCGGAGTCTCTTCAGGCTTGGGCTTAGCCCTGCTCTTGCGGGGCGGAACGGGGTCCCACCCGCCCGGATGCCAAGGGGCACAGCGCAACAGCCGACCTATTGACAGTAACAGCCCCTTGAGCAGACCATGCCTTTCCAACGCCATGAGAGCGTAATTACTGCAGGTCGGCTCGAAGCGGCATGATGGCCCCATTTTAAGGGGCGAAAGGACATCCTGATAGGCCAACACCGCTCGGCGAGCCAGGGCGGCACGGCCAGTGACGCGTCGACGCGCGGTGCGGCTGCCGGCGCCGGCCTCGAACTCAGCCTGGGAGCCGGGGTTGCGGCGGGATTCGGCGCCCGGCTGTGAGCTGTGCTCAGTGGACTGGCCCCTGCCCCCCGCGGGGGAAGCACCGCGCTCAGCGGGAGAGCCGGGAGAGGCAGCGTCGCACATCGGACTCCAACTCCTTACTGCTAGCCTTCGCGCTGGCGGGGAGGGCGCGCACCACCACG
This sequence comes from Corynebacterium sp., assembly GCF_030152825.1. Classification (GTDB taxonomy): domain Bacteria; phylum Actinomycetota; class Actinomycetes; order Mycobacteriales; family Mycobacteriaceae; genus Corynebacterium. The sequence goes on along the minus strand of NZ_JASLIP010000070.1, from coordinate 19,035 downwards.
AAGCTGGTCTCCTGCAGCTGTGGGGACGCCGCGGTGGCGTCGTCGTCGATGATGGTGGCCAGGACGGCGCGCAGCTTGCGGGAGACAGCGTGGCGGACCACGGCGTTGCCGACCGCCTTGGAGACGATGAGGCCCGCTCGCGGTCCGCCGGTCAGTTCCAGCGGGGCGTCGGGGCCAGGTTCCGGGGTCCAGAGGTGGACGACGACAGTGCGGCTGCCCTTGCGCGCACCCTTCTTCACCACGGTGCTAAACAGCGCTGAGGAGCGGAGACGGTGTTCCGGTGCCAGCATGGGAGGCTCCTTCGTGGTCGGTTGGGTGCGCGGGACCTGGCTAGTTTGGTCCGCATGAGGGTGAAATTACAGCAAAAACGGCGCCCACCGGGTGGCAGGCGCCGGAGCTTCCCACGTGGTGGGAGAGTGTGCGGCCAGGCTGGCCGCCCGCTCAATTAAGCGGTCAGGGACTTGCGGCCCTTACGACGACGTGCGGACACGATCGCGCGACCTGCGCGGGTGCGCATGCGGGTGCGGAAGCCGTGCACGCGTGCGCGACGGCGGTTATTAGGCTGGTAAGTACGCTTCGACACGGTACTTCACTCCTTAAAACTACGCGCGGAGGCGAAGCGCTGCGGCACCGTGATTGGGCGATGGCAGGGAGTGTTCCCTGCCACTGCGCCCGTGCGGTGCGCTGTACGCCACGCTGTCCACGCCGGTGGACTTGTGGTTGCCAGGGCTTCGGCGCCACTTGTGGAATGTGGGCGACGCAAAGCATCCGGCCAAAACGGCATCCGATACAAGGTCGGCTGTTGCCATAGACCGTTTAAGAATACTCAGCGGGGGAGCCGAAAACCAAATCTTCGCAGGATGACAGGCGTGTCATTTAAATCGCGGCTCGTGGAAAACTCCGGGTAATGCTGCAGTTTTGTGAATTGATCATCACACACAGTGGAATGTCAATCCACACAACTTGTGGATAACTTCTTCACCCCCGAAGGTTAAAGCACTAGTTTAGGGTTGGTTTTCGCAGGTCAATAGCGTTTTCGCCGAAAATTAGAAGTTGTCCACAGGAGCGGGGTAAATTGGGGACAACTCAATGGACAAGTTATCCACAGGTGTGGACAGCACTGTGGAAGCCCAGAACACACACCAAATCAGGCTGTGGGCAAAAATGTGAGTTCCGTGTGAACTCACGTGTAAATTGAAATGTCCTTAACGGTTACCCCCGACCCCGAGAAGAGAAGAAAAAGGCTCGCGCATGACTCACGTCCCAGATCCCGCGGATCCCACAAAATTCGCCACCATCTGGCACGGCCTCGTCGACGCGTGGATCGAGGGCGACGGCACCCAGTTCCCGCAGCTCTCCGCCAGCTCCCGCAGCGTGCTTCGGCAGATCCAGCCCGTTCTCTTCATCAACGGGATCGCCGTGATGACCACGCCAAACGAGTGGTCCAAGGGGGTCGTGGAGGGCGCGCTCGCCGAGCCGATCGAACGGGTCCTCGGGGATATCCTGCAATCCACAGTCACCCTCAGCCTCTCCATTCGGGAGGCCGAGCCAGAGGCCGCTGCCACCCCGCCGGCTAGCCCCAACACCGCTGGTAGCGCTGCCGAACAGCAGGCCCCAGCCGCCGACACCGCGGCCCACACCCCGGCACCATCCACCCCAGCTGCTCACTCGACAACAGCGCCCGCACCGGCAACCCCTGGGCCAGCAGAGCCCCCAGCACCACAAACCACGGCGCCACTCCAGCCCTCTGCACCCGCGGAAGCCCCACAGCACGACCCGAGGCAGGACGAGCACACCCGCATCCTCGCCGCCGAGCGCCTAGCCCAGCAGCACCAGGGCGCCAACCAGCCAGAATCCCGCAACGAGGCCTTCGTGCCGGCCGAGGCGTCGTCGTCCCCAACCTCGGGCACGGAAGAAGGCGACAGGGACTCGGACACCCTGCTGAACAAGAAGTACACCTTCGAAAGCTTCGTGATCGGAGGCTCCAACCAGTTCGCGCACGCCGCCTGCCGCGCCGTCGCCGAAGCCCCAGCTCGCGCCTATAATCCGCTGTTCATCTGGGGCGAATCCGGGCTCGGCAAGACCCACCTGCTGCACGCAATCGGGCACTATGCCAAGGAACTGCAGCCGGACATGCGCGTGCGCTACGTGTCCAGCGAAGAGCTGACGAATGACTTCATTAACTCCATCGCCAACGACCGCCGCGAGGAGTTCAAGCGCGAATACCGCAACCTGGACATGCTGATCGTGGACGACATCCAGTTCCTGCAGGGCAAGGAGTCCACGCAGGAGGAGTTCTTCCACACCTTCAACGCGCTGCACCAGGCGAATAAGCAGATCGTGCTTTCCTCCGACCGTCCGCCGCGCCAGCTGACCACGCTCGAGGATCGCCTGCGCACGCGTTTTGAGGGTGGGTTGATTACGGACGTCCAAACCCCAGACCTGGAAACCCGCATGGCGATTTTGTCCCGCAAGGCGGCCGCGGAGGGCACCACGCTGCCGGAGGACGTGCTCGAGCTGATCGCCAGCCGGTACGAGACCTCCATCCGCGAGCTGGAGGGCGCGCTGATCCGGGTGACGGCGTATTGCTCCCTTGGTAAGGAGCCGATCACGAAGCAGGCTGCGGAAATCGCGTTGCGGGACATCATGCCTGTTGACGATGTGCAGATGACCCCGCAGGTGATCATCGACGTGGTCTCCTCCTACTTCGACCTCACCGTCGACGAGCTGGTGGGGAAGGGGCGCACGAAGCGTTTCGTGCAGGCGCGGCAGATCGCGATGTATCTGTGCCGTGAGCTGACGGATCTTTCGCTGCCGAAGCTGGGGCAGGCCTTTGGCGGACGCGACCACACGACGGTGATGCACGCGGAGCGGCGCATCCGGGAGCAGCTGACGGAGGATCGCGTCACCTTCAATGAGGTCCAGGAGCTGACGCAGCGCGCGAAGGCCGCGGCGCGGGGTTAGTCCTTCTTTCTCGATCTTTCTTCGGGGGGCGTCCAGGGGTTGGGGACGTCCACGCGACCGTCGGGGTTACGGCAGGCGGTTCTTGGGGCGATTCTTGGGGTGGGCCTTCAATTTCGGGACGTCCGCGCGGGGCAGGGGAGCCGGATTCTTGGATTTTTGGGGCTGGCACACCGCGTGGCGCTTCGGGGCGGAAACGCAAATTCTTGGGGGTAGCGCCGGGGGCTCGGGGGATTCTCGTCCACAGTTGTGCACAGTTATCCACAGCATTCGGTGGATAACTCACCCGGAATGTGGATAAAAATAGGTCTTTGACCAAGTTTTTCCGGAGTTATCCACATGTCCACAGGGTTTTCCACAAGCGTAATTACAAGTTTGTGTTTCCGGGTGGATCAAGTTGAGGTTCAAGGTTGAAGCTTGTGACCTGGGGTTTCTGTGGATAACTGCCTAGATCTTGGGAAACCGCAGGTGGATGGCCTGTGGATAACTCGCGAATGACAAAAGTTATCCACAATTGGGCACAGTTATCCACAGAGTCGTCCACTCTGTCCCCACAACCCGATTCGGCCCCCGGCGTGGGTAAATGACATGTTTTCCACAGTTTTCACACCCCCTACTAACACTGCTGAACTTCCCAATTGGCAAAGAGAGAAGAAATTGGTGGTGTGCATAGTCCCGGTCTGCCAGGCGTTGCCGTGCCAAGCCTCGAAGGGGAGCAAATAACAAGCAAGCGCACTTTCTTCGGCCGTGTCCGGTGCGTCGGCTACTCTTGAGACTCGAAGAAAAAGACAAAGTTTTGAAGCACGTTCAAGGCGATGAACGTTGACCGGAGGGACAGCTCAGCATGGAGCAAGAAAATGTGAGTTTCTCGGTTGCGAAGGATGATTTCGCATCTGCACTGGCATGGGTCGCCCGTGCGCTGCCCACGAAGCCAACCCAGCCGATCCTGCGTGGCGTGATGATCCTCGCGGATGACGATGGCCTGGAGCTGTCGGGCTTCGACCGGGAAGTCTCCACCCGCGTGCGCGTGAATGCCAATGTTGACGAGCCAGGCCGCATCCTTGTGGCCGGTAAGTTGGCATCCGACATCGTCGGCGCACTTCCGGGCAAGGAAATCACCATGGAGTACTCCGGCTCCACGGTCCTGGTCCGCAGCAGCAGCTCCCGCTTCGAACTTCCCGCGATGACCATCGAGGATTACCCAGTCCTGCCGGACATGCCGGCCGTGACCGGCACCATCGACCCGAATCTCTTCACCGAGGCCATCAGCCAAGTCGCCATCGCCGCGGGTAAGGATGACACCCTCCCGATGCTCACCGGCATCCGCATGGAGATCGAGGGCGAAAATGTGGTTCTCGCAGCAACCGACCGCTTCCGTCTGGCTGTTCGTAGCTTCCAGTGGAACCCGGCATCCGCCGACGCCAAGGCCGAGCTGCTGATCCCGGCCCGCACGCTGGCGGACACCGCCCGCACCCTGGATCACAGCCTCAACGACCCGATCGAGATCGCCATCGGTTCCGGGGAGGACATTGGCGCGGACGGCCTGCTCGGCATCGTCACCGACGCCCGCCGCACCACCACCCGCCTGCTGGATGCGGACTTCCCGAAGTTCCGCCCGCTGCTGCCGGCCCGCCACAACGCAATGGCCTCCGTGGAGATCGCCCCGCTGCTCGACGCGATCCGCCGTGTCTCCCTGGTCGCGGAGCGTAATTCCCAGATCCGGATGAACTTCGAGGAGTCCACGCTCACGCTTTCCGCCGGTGGCTCCGATGTGGGTCAGGCCGAGGAAGTTCTGAACTGCGCCTACCACGGCGAGCCCCTGACCATCGCCTTCAACCCGGCGTACCTCAAGGACGGCCTGAGCGCGATCCACACCGAGCGCGTGGTCTTCGGATTCACCCAGCCCTCCCGCCCCGCGATCCTCATCCCTGCACCGGCCGAACTGCCGGAGGCCGAGGAGGACGGCACCTTCCCGGACCCGGAGACCAACTTCAAATACCTGCTCATGCCGGTGCGCCTGCCGGGCTAAAGCCCGCGCGAACCCTCGGCATAGAGTGGAAACATGTTTGTCCGCAGCCTAGAACTCCACGACTTCCGGTCGTGGCGGGAACTCTCGCTGCAGCTGGATCCGGGTGTCACGGTGTTCTCCGGGCCCAACGGGCACGGCAAGACCAACATCGTTGAGGCCCTGGGCTACCTAGCCCACCTGGGCTCCCACCGGGTCAATACCGATTCCGCTTTGGTCCGGGAGGGCCAGCGGATCGCCCGGGTCTCCGCCACGGCGGTGAACCACAACCGGGAGCTCACCGCCCACATCGCGATTCGTGGCCACGGGTCCAACCGTGCCCACATCAACCGCACGCAGCTGGCCACCACCAGCGAGCTGCTGGGCATCGTCCGCACCACCCTGTTCTCCCCGGAGGATCTCGCCCTGGTGCGCGGCGAGCCGGAGCAGCGCCGCAAGTTCCTGGACGAGATCATGGTCGCCCGCTACCCGCGGCTCGCGGCGGTCAAGGCGGATTATGATAAGTCGCTGCGCCAGCGCAACGCCCTGCTGCGCAATAACGTCTACGCGCTGCGCATCGCCCCCGAGAACGACGCGGAACGCCTCTCTGCCCTCGCCACCCTGGACGTCTGGGACGCCCAGCTGGCCGCACTCGGCGGGCAGATCATGTCCGCCCGGGTGCAGATCGTCCACGACCTCGCCCCGCACGTCGCGCAGACCTACGCCCGGCTCGCCCCCGAATCCCGGCCCGCGCACATGGCGTACACCTCGACCGTGGACGCGGACCTAGCCCAAGTGGGCGTGCTGCTGGGCGAGGCGGAGCTGGAACGCGACCCGGCCGCCGAGCTGGCGCTGCTCTCCCCGGAGGTCGCGGAGGCCACGTTGCTGCAGGCCTACGCCCACAAGCGCACCCAAGAGGTGGACCGCGGCACCACGCTGATCGGCCCGCACCGCGACGACCTCGTGCTCATGCTGGGAACCCAGCCAGCCAAGGGTTTCGCCTCCCACGGGGAGTCCTGGTCCTTCGCCCTGGCGCTGCGGCTCGGCGCGTTCTTCATGCAACGCGAGGATGGCGTTGAACCGGTGGTCATCTTGGATGACGTTTTCGCGGAGTTGGATTCTTCCCGACGTCAACAGCTCGTCGGGCTGCTCACCGAAGCCGAGCAGGTGCTCATCACCGCGGCCGTGGGGGAGGACATCCCCGCTGAGCTGCGGGATATCGCCACGTTCCATGATGTTCGCGCGGTGCACGTCACCGAGGAGGGCGAGCAGCGGCGCATTTCTGTGATTGACGAGACCATCCCCCGCGATAGCGTCCCTGGGCAGGCCGAGGAGCACGCCACCGAACCCAGCGAAGAGAAGCGAGCCGTCGAAGAGCCAGGTGAGACGGCAGAAAACTCCGAACACTCCGAGCCGGCCGCCGATGAGGGTCAGCAGCCGGGGTCGGCAGCCTCTACTGGCGGTGAGCAGCCGTGATGGAGCAGAACCGCGAGCAGCAGCCGCGTGAGAATCCCAACCGCGAGGAGCAGTTCCTCGACCCCGTCGCCCAGGCCCTAGAAGCCATCAAAAAGGCCGGCGGTAAGCCCGCCGCCGGCAAGAACGCCGATCTTCCCCGCATGGCGCGCAGGAACGGCTGGAACCGGGGCCGCCGCGGCACGCTCGCAGAACCTGCCACGGACTCCGGCAGCACCGGCAACACAGCGCGCACCAGCTCCGGCGTCCAGCGCATCAAAACCCGCATGGACGGCCGCGCCGACCGCAGCTACCGCGACCCCGGCAGCTTCGCCGCCCTGCTCAGCCGCGAAATCCGGCGCCAGGGCTGGGAGGAAAACGTCGGTGTCCGCCGCCTCATGCAGGACTGGGAACACCTCGTCGGCCCCAAGATCGCCGCACACACCCGGCCGGTGAAATTCGACGAGAAAAACAAGTTCCTCCACGTCCAGAGCGACTCCACGCCCTGGGCAACCCAACTGCGCCTCATCCAGGCGACCATCCTGAAGAAAATCGCGCAGGAGCTGGGGCCGGATGTGGTCGTCGAACTAAAGATCCACAACCCGGACTACGGGCCGCGACAGACCGGCCGCCTCCGCGTCCAAGGGCGGGGCAAACGCGACGATTACGGCTGAGCGCCACGCAGCTCGCCCGGGCCGCCGGAAACTGTATTTTCGCAGGAAAAGCCGGTAGACTGGTGAAGTTAATTAGTGGCACACGAAGGAGTTTTACCCACCGTGGGTGCACCAGAACCGCAGAACACGCCAGCTCCGCACGAGCACAAGCCGGGTGACTACGACGCATCGTCGATCACCATCCTCGAGGGCCTCGAGGCAGTCCGGAAGCGCCCGGGCATGTACATCGGCTCCACGGGAGAGCGTGGCCTCCACCACCTCATCTGGGAGGTCGTGGACAACTCCGTGGACGAGGCCATGGCGGGCTACGCCAAGAAGGTCTCCGTCACGCTGAAGGAGGACGGCTCCGTCGAGGTTTCCGACGACGGCCGTGGCATCCCGGTGGAGATGCACCCTTCCGGCGCCCCGACCGTGCAGGTCGTCATGACGCAGCTGCACGCCGGCGGTAAGTTCGACTCCGATTCCTACGCGGTCTCTGGTGGCCTGCACGGTGTTGGTATTTCCGTGGTTAACGCCCTGTCCACCCGCGTGGAGACCCGCATCGTCCGCGATGGTTACGAGTGGTACCAGGAGTTCATCAACGCGGTGCCGCAGGAGCTCGTGCAGGGCAAGAAGCGCCGCGGTTCCGGCACCACCCAGCGGTTCTGGCCGGACCCGGAGATCTTCGAGACCGTGGAGTTCAACTTCGACACGGTCGCCAAGCGCCTGCAGGAGATGGCATTCCTGAACAAGGGCCTGACCATCACCCTCACCGACGAGCGCCCGGAGGCCATCGAGGCCGAGGAGCCGGAGGAGGGCCTCGAGGACCTCACCGAGCAGGCTGAGGCCCCGAAGTCCGCCGAGGAGCGCCAGGCGGAGGAAGAGGCCAAGAAGAAGAAGGGCCCGCGCACCAAGACGTACCACTACCCAGAGGGTCTGAAGGACTACGTCGCGTTCATCAACCGCAAGAAGCAGCCGATCCACCCGACGATCGTCAGCTTCGACGCCAAGGGCGAGGACCACGAGGTCGAGGTCGCGCTGCAGTGGAACGACGGCTACCAGCAGTCCGTCCACACCTTCGCGAACACGATCAACACCTTCGAGGGCGGTACCCACGAGGAGGGCTTCCGCGCCGCGATGACCTCCCTGATCAACCGCTACGCGCGTGATCAGAAGCTGCTGAAGGAGAAGGACTCCAACCTTACCGGCGACGACGTCCGCGAGGGCCTGGCTGCCGTCATCTCCGTCCGCGTCGGTGACCCGCAGTTCGAGGGTCAGACGAAGACGAAGCTGGGCAACACCGAGATCCGCGGCTTCGTGCAGCGCGCGATCAACGAGCACCTTTCCGACTGGCTGGATGCCAACCCGGCCGAGGCGAAGGTCATCGTGCAGAAGGCCGTGGCCTCCGCGCATGCTCGCCAGGCGGCCCGCAAGGCCCGTGACCTGGTACGCCGCAAGTCCGCCTCCGATATGGGCGGGCTGCCAGGCAAGCTGGCCGACTGCCGTTCCAAGGACCCGATCAAGTCCGAGCTCTACGTGGTGGAGGGTGACTCCGCGGGTGGTTCCGCGAAGTCCGGCCGGGACTCGATGTACCAGGCCATCCTGCCGCTGCGCGGCAAGATCCTGAACGTCGAGAAGGCCCGCATGGACCGCGTGCTGAAGAACGCCGAGGTGCAGGCGATCATCACCGCGCTGGGCACCGGCATTCACGACGAGTTCGACATCAACAAGCTGCGCTATCACAAGATCGTGCTGATGGCCGACGCCGACGTGGACGGCCAACACATCGCAACGCTGCTGCTCACGCTGCTGTTCCGCCTGATGCGTCCGCTCGTGGAGGGTGGCTACGTGTACCTGGCCCAGCCGCCGCTGTACAAGCTGAAGTGGGGCAAGGGCGAGCCGGGCTACGCGTTCTCCGACCGGGAGCGCGATGAGCAGCTGGAGAAGGGCCTGGCCGAGGGTCGCAAGATCGACACGGATGATGGCATCCAGCGCTACAAGGGTCTTGGCGAGATGAACCCGAAGGAGCTGTGGGAGACCACGATGGATCCCACCACCCGTACGCTGCGCCAGGTGTCCCTGGAGGACGCGGAGGCTGCTGACGAGCTGTTCAGTATCCTGATGGGTGACGACGTTGTCGCCCGCCGTAGCTTCATCACCCGCAACGCGCGCGACGTCCGTTTCCTGGACGTTTAGCGTCCGGCTTTCCGGTCCGGGGGCGGTCGGTGCCGGTCGGTCGGTGTCAGGCTGGCGCCGGCCGTTGACCCAAGATTAGAGGCCTAATCTTGGGTCCGGTGGGGGTGTATCCAAGATTATTGCGATATTCTTGGGTCATGGTGTGGCCGAGCGTGAATTACGAGACCCTTGATTGGGTTTCTTCTGCCGAGGTGCGGGAGGCGATGTCCCGCCGCGCCAAAGAGCAGATGCCCAAGCAATATGACAGTGCCCTTGTCCCACGCATCGCAGAGGTACCCCTCAGCCTCAGTACCGACACCTTCGCCCATTTGGAGCAGGTGGCGCTGCAAGTCACGAGGTTCGATGCGGAACAATCCAACGCGATCCTGCCCTTCACGGCGCTACTGCTGAGGAGTGAATCCTTCGCGTCGAGCCGGATCGAGGACCTCTCATCCTCGGCGCGCAAGATCTTCGAGGCGGAGATCGAGGAGTACGCAGGTACCAAGAACGCCCAGCTCATCCTGGCAAATACCCGCCAGATGCAGGAGGCGACCAAGGAGCCGCGCGTCAGTGTCGATGGCCTCCTGGATATGCACCGTGTGCTGCTCGAGGAATCCGCCCCGGAGATCGCGGGGAAGCTCCGCACCGAACCAGTGTGGATCGGTGGCAAGAATCTTTATCCCGAGGGTGCGCTGTTCGTGCCACCGCAGCACGAGCATCTACCAGCGCTCATGGCAGACCTCGAAGAGTTCTGTCGGCGCAGGGATCTTCCTGCTATCGCCCACGCGGCGATCGCGCACGCACAGCTGGAGACTATTCACCCTTTCGCGGATGGAAACGGGCGCACTGGACGCGCACTGATTCATATTCTGCTGCGCAACCATGGGCTCACAAGTAATGCAGCGCTGCCTATTTCCGCTGGTCTGTTGCGTAATACCGAGGAATACTTCGATGGCCTCAACGCATACCGGGAAGGCCGACCGGAGGAGATCATTACGCTCTTCGCGGACGCAGCGCTTCACGCGGTGGAGCGGGGGAGTTGGCTGGCCCAAGAGCTCGAAGAGCTTGATCAGCAGTGGCGCGACCTGGACATTGGTCGGAAGGACCACTCGGCGTGGGATCTGCTCGGCCTCCTGCTGCACAGACCGGTGTTGACCGCGAAGATGGTATCCGAGGAGCTCGATCTCAGTGATACTCGCGCCCGTTCGGCACTCCGGCGGCTCGAGGAGGTTGGCGTTCTTCGCTCCTCGGCCAGTGCCGTGAAGGGGATCAGGGCGTGGCGTGCGGTGGAGGTATTGGAAATTCTCGACGAGTTCGCTGAGGGATGGGTCGCCGTGAGCAGCCACTCACAGCATTATCTTGATATAGCCAAATGTGTTCGGGGGCACACATATCATGTGACGGGTGAGCGAAAATAACGAAGTATCCGTCGAGGACGTGCACCGCCAGTGGGTGCACGTGCAGATGGCGGACGGCACCACCACGGCCGTGCGCATCTTCACCCCACCGCTAGTGGGCGGAGAAGGCCCAGCTAGTTCGGCCCAGGCCGGTAGCCAGCCCGGCAGCTCCGCCACGAACGCTGAGCCAGCCGAGCCGCGCACCGCCGCCGAGAGCGGCCACGATGGGAAGAAACCCCTGGTGATCCTGTGGCCGGGCTTCGGTGTCGGCGCCCGTTATTACGAGCCGATCGCCAAGGAGCTGGCTACCCGTGGCTGGATCGTCGCCATCGGCGAGCTGCACGGCCAAGGTGAATCCACTGCTGCCGCCAGCCGTACCCAGGACTGGGGCTATCACGATCTGGCCAGCTCCGATTTCCCGCGCACGATCCGCGCGGTCAAGCGCCGTCTGGAGCTGGGGGAGAAGTACCCGACGATCATGCTGACCCATTCGATGGGCGGGCAGATGGCAGCGGTGTTCTTGGCCCGCCCGGAGGCCAAGGAGCTCAACGTGCTGGGCTACATGGGTGTCGGCACCGGCACCCCGTACTACCGGGGTTTCACTGGGCGCACCCGCGCCGAGCTTAGGCTCGGCTCCCTGCTGATGAGCGCGATCGTGCTGGCCCGCGGCTACCAGCCGGAGGGGCTGCTGGATATCGCCAACTACGGCCGGCAGGCGCGGAATCACATTCTGGAATGGACCAAGCTCGCGCAGCGCAATAGCTTTAAAAACCTGCACGGCCAGGACATGGACTACGTCGCGGCGATGAAGGATACGTATACGAATATCCTGCTCACGCGCTTTTCCAACGACGACGACTGCCCCCTCGACTCCGCGAAGAATCTTGCGCTGCTCTTCCCGCAGGGTTGCGTCGCGGTGGAGGAGTACCCCGCGGAGGTGGAGCAGCTCGGCCACAACCGTTGGGCGCGCCAGCCGCAGGTCGTGGCCGACCGCTTCGAGCGCTGGGCCGCCACGGTCGAGGCCTAGCCCCGAGGGTTAAGAAGCCTAGTCAGGCCCGGCGCCTTCAACGCGAAGCGCCCGAGGCAGCGCTGCTTAGTTTTCCTCCGGCGCGGACACCGCCGGGTTCGCGAGCGTGGCATTGTGGCCCATCAGCACGGCCGGACCCTCCAGGACCACGCCGGGTCGCATGTGCTTCTTTAGCTCCTCGGTGGCCGGCAGGCAGGCGGTGAGCGCGAAGCCGCGGGCGTTCGGGGTGTCCTGAATAACGAAGAATTGCTTGCCGGTGAGCTCGTTGGTCGCGCCCCGTACCCCGGCGACGGTGATCCGCACGTGGTTCCACGGGTTGATCGCGTCGGTCTTGCCGTCGAAGAAGGCCTGCGCAGCGGGGGAGATCAACCGTGGCTTCGTAATAACCCCGTCCTCGCGCACGTGCTCCGGGTGGGCCTGCCGCCAGGCCGCCTCGCTGGGGTAGAGATGCATCTTGCCGCCGCCCAGCGCCGCGGTGAGGCAGAAGTTTACCAGCGGGATCATGCTGTCCTCGTCGGCGTTCGCGGCGATCCTGCCCTCCTTGACCACCTCGGGTCCGGAGACTGTCGAGTAGGAGAAGAAGTCATCAACGGCGCAGGTCACGCGCGGCGATCTCGCCTTCGGTGTTGAGCACGTCCACGAGCGCGACCGTCGGGGTGATGAGACCGACCCGCGCGGCCGTGGTCTCGGGGTGCATGAGGGAGGCCGCGACGGTGGAGTTCTTGTCCCCCATGAAGCGGATCATCCGCGCGCCGGAGGGGTCGATGTACGGGGAGATCATCTTGAAGCCGTGCGCGTTCGCCAGACCCTGGTTCTGCTCCTCGAAGGACCGCTGGATCATCTGGTCCAGCGGCTCTCCGTAGAAGCCGAGGGCTGCGAATTCCGCCTGTGGGGTCGGGAGAATGTTCTGAGCCATGCTGTTCGCCCGCACCTTCCCTTTCGTGTTCTGGCTGGGCTTTCAAGCCGGCGCTTTCTTCTCCCTCCATTCTGGCAGAGGCCGGGGCGGATTGTTTCACGTGAAACATTCGGGACGCCGACGTGGCGACGTCCTAGAACAGCGACGTCCGTCACGGCGGGCAAGTGCGATGGGGGCGACGTCCGTCCCTGGTTGCGGTGGTCCGAAAACGGCCCTACCCGATGCGGTAGCGCTGGGGGTCGACGAACTCCCGCTTCGCCTCGCCCGAAATTCCGCCCTCGGCGATGATCCGGCGCACAAACTCGGCGCTGAGCTTCGGCGTGCGGGTCTGCGTGGCGTAGTCGTTGTGCACCAGGCCGAAGCGCTGCGCCTCGCCGTCCGCCCACTCCCAGTTATCCACGAAGCACCAGTGGTAATAGCGCTCAAAGGGCAGGTCAGAGGCGCTAATCGCGGCTAGGTGGTCGTAGATGAAGCGGCAGCGGAAGTTCTCGAGACTTGTCGGGCTGCCGTTATCGCAGGTGCCGTTCTCCGTGACCCAGATCGGGGCGGGGTAGCGCTCGTGCATCCAGCCGGCGCACTCGATCAGGCCCTCCGGGTAGATCTCCCAACCAAGGTCATTGACCGGCTTGCCGGGCAGCGTGCCGTCCTCGAAGCCCGCGGACGCCGTGCGCGAGTAGTAATTCAGCCCCAGGTAGTCGTAGTACGTGCCCGGGGAGATATCCGAAGGCTGGCGACCCAGCACGCCCCGGAACTTCCCACCCAGCATCGCGTGGCTGAGCTCGTCCTGGAAGAGGAAGGCGCTCGACCGGGAGGCCAGCCGGTGTAGCGGATTACGCTCCTGAGCAGGAACGAAGGCGCGCATGTGGTGCGCGAAGCCCACCCGAGCGCCCGGCTGAATCCCGTGAATCAGGCGGTATGCTCGGCAGTGCGCGATCGCCATATTCCGCATCACCTTCAGCGCCAGCCGGTAGGACTTCTTCGCCGGCGGCGCCTCGTGGAAGAGGAAGCCGGAGGTGGCGTACACATTCGGCTCGTTGATGGTGACCCAGTCTGTGACCAGGTCGGATAGCCCCTTGACCACGTGGCCCACGAAGCGCAGCCAGTGCGCGATATTCTCCGGCTTCTCCCATTCGCCGAGCCGCTGGAACCACAGCGGATTATTGAAGTGGTGCAGCGTCACCAGCGGCACCATCCCGCGCTCCCTGACCAGCGCGATCTCCTCCCGGTAGCGGTCCAGGGCGGCGGTGTCCCATTGCCCGGGCGCGGGCTCGACGCGGGACCATTCGATGCCCATCCGGTAGGTCTTTAGCCCCAGGGAGCACATGAGTTCGGTGTCCTCCCGCCACCGGTTCCAATGGCCGTTGGCGCGCAGCGGGCTGGTGCCGTCGGCGATGGTGCCGGGGTGTTGGGCCCACTCGTACCAGTTGTTGTTCCGGTCGCCGCCCTCGATCTGCAGGGAGGACGTCGCCGTCCCGATCATCAGCTTGCCCAGCGGCAGGAAGGTGGTGGGGGAGGAAGGCATCGTGTTCTCCTTCGGTTGTGGGGTCTTCGGTTCAGCGGTCACGCGAAAAGTTTTGCGCTTAGCGGGTGGATTGAATCTTTAGGACGAGGACGCCTCCGGCCAGGCACATTGCACCTGCCAGGAGATAGAGCCCCGTGTAGCCCCTGAGCAGGCTGAGAGCGATCGCGGCAATGGAGGGGGCGAGCGTGTTTGGCAGCAGGACGGCGAGGTTCATCAGGCCCATGTGGGTGGCGCGCTCCTGCTCGGTGGGGAGCACGGCGTTAACGAGGGCCTGGTCGATGGCTTGGTACACGCCCCAGCTGAGCCCCAGGATCACGGCGCCGACCACGACCATGGTGAAGGAGCTGGTGAAGGCCAGCACCGCGCAGGCGCCAGCCACCCCGGTGGCGGCAAAGAGGATGAAGGGCTTGCGCGCGCCGAGCTTGTCCGAGAACCAGCCAGACCACAAGGCGGTGGCGACCACGCAGCCGGCGAACACGGCGGTGAGGATCAGCACGCCGAGCTCGGGGTCGTGGAAGCCGATGCGGTCGCGCAGGTAGTAGACCAGGAAGAATAGCGCGATCGCCTGGGCCAGCATCAGCAGCAGGCGGGTGATGAACATCCAGTAGAAGTCCGGGGCGTCCTTCGGGTTGGGGACGACGCGCCGGGCGGCCGCGAGGCCCGTAGGTGTCGTTTCTGTGGCGGCGGTTTTCGGCTGGTCAGCTGCCTGTTCAGCACCGAGTGCGGGGCTGGCCGCCGGGCTTGTATTCGGGGCCGCTTCCGGGTCTGCGGAGCCCGCCAGCCAGGGGAGTGGCTCCCGGTCGCGGCTGAGGAAGGGCACCGCCGTCGTCAGCAGCACGGCGATGACAGCGGCGTAGGCCCAGGGGCGGGGGAGCGCGACGGAGAGCGCGGTGCCGAGCACGATGCCCAGCGTG
This sequence comes from Corynebacterium sp., assembly GCF_030152825.1. Classification (GTDB taxonomy): domain Bacteria; phylum Actinomycetota; class Actinomycetes; order Mycobacteriales; family Mycobacteriaceae; genus Corynebacterium. The sequence continues at coordinate 4,013 of NZ_JASLIP010000070.1, read as the reverse complement.
TACGTCATACCCATCACGCCGGAGACGGTGCCGAACTGCTGCTCGGTGACCTGGTCGGGGACGATGGACTGCGTCGGCGTCACTGCGAGGGCGATGGCGAACTGGAAGACCATCCACGCCGCCAACAACAGGCCGTAACCCAAGGTCCGGGAATCCCCAGGCAGCGTTGCCGTCCATCCCGCGACACCGAGTGCTACCGAGGCGATCGTGATGCCCGCGATGATCCAGGGGGTGCGGCGGCCCAGCGAGGAGCGCGTTCGGTCAGAGAAGATCCCCGCGAGCGGGGAGGCGAGCAGGCTGACGAGCCCGCCGGCTGTCATGAGTAGCGCGAGCTGGCGTTCCTTATCCTCCGGGCACCACACCAGGATCTGAGCGGAGAGCAGAAGGTTCGTCGGGGCTGCCCAGGCGATGTTCTGGCCGAGGTACAACAGGCCAAAGCGTGAGATCCATCCCCGGGAGACTTCTTGCTTGGGGCTTTGCACAACAGTCACGGGGGAAAATCATAGTTTTCTCGGCAAATGTTTTTGGGCTTTTAAGAATCCCCGCCACTGGTCCGTGGGCTCAAAAACTGTGCGCTGACGTGGTAGAATGGTTGGGTCTATTCCAAGTAGAAAGGTTCACCAACTCCAGTGAGCGACGATACTAACGGTGGAGATAACCTGTTCGACCGCATCGAACCGATCGACTTGCAGAAGGAGATGCAGAACAGCTACATCGATTACGCGATGAGCGTGATCGTGGGCCGTGCCCTCCCGGAGGTTCGGGATGGCATGAAGCCGGTTCACCGGCGCATTCTCTACGCCATGTTCGACAACGGCCACCGGCCGGAACGCGGATACGTCAAGTCCGCGAAGCCAGTGGCAGAGACCATGGGTAACTACCACCCACACGGTGACTCCGCGATCTACGACACCCTCGTGCGCATGGCCCAGCCGTGGTCGATGCGCTACCCGCTCGTCGACGGGCAGGGTAACTTCGGCTCCCGCGGTAACGACGGTGCTGCAGCAATGCGTTACACCGAGTGCCGCCTCACCCCGCTGGCGATGGAGATGGTCCGCGACATCCGCGAGGACACCGTCATCTTCCAGCCGAACTACGACGGCAAGACCTCCGAGCCCACCGTCCTGCCCTCCCGCGTCCCGAACCTGCTGATGAACGGTTCCGGCGGCATCGCCGTCGGCATGGCGACCAATATCCCGTCGCACAACCTCAACGAGCTCGCGGACGCCATCTACTGGCTCCTGGAGAACCCGGAGGCCGAGGAAGCAGAAGCCCTCGAGGCCTGCATGGGCTTCGTGAAGGGCCCGGACTTCCCGACCGCGGGCCTCATCGTCGGCGAGAAGGGCATCGACGACGCCTACCGCACCGGCCGCGGCTCCATCCGCATGCGCGGCAAGGCCGAGATCGAGGAAGAGGGCTCCCGCCAGGTCATCGTCATCACCGAGCTGCCGTACCAGGTCAACCCGGATAACCTGGTCAGCTCCATCGCCGAGCAGGTCCGCGACGGCAAGCTCAAGGGCATCTCCAAGATCGACGACGAGTCCTCCGACCGCGTCGGCCTGCGCATCGTCGTCACCCTGAAGCGCGACGCCGTGCCGCGCGTGGTGCTGAACAACCTCTACAAGCACTCGCAGCTGCAGACCAGCTTCGGTGCGAACATGCTGTCCATCGTCGACGGTGTGCCACGCACCCTCCGCCTTGACCAGATGCTCTCGCTGTACGTCAAGCACCAGATCGACGTCATCGTCCGACGCACCCAGTTCCGCCTCCGCAAGGCCGAGGAAGACGCTCACATCCTGCGCGGCCTGGTCAAGGCACTGGACGCATTGGACGAGGTCATCGCCCTGATCCGCAACTCCGCGACCGTGGATATCGCGCGCGAGGGGCTGATGGACCTGCTGACCGTCGACGAGATCCAGGCCAACGCCATCCTCGCGATGCAGCTGCGCCGCCTGGCAGCTCTCGAGCGCCAGAAGATTATCGACCAGCTGGCCGAGCTCGAGCGCATCATCGCCGACCTCGAGGACATCCTCGCCAAGCCGGAGCGCCAGCGCGCCATCGTCCGCGACGAGCTCGCCGAGATCGTCGAGAAGTACGGCGACGAGCGCCGCACCCAGATCGTCTCCGCCACTGGCGACGTCTCCGAAGAGGACCTCATCGCCCGCGAGAACGTCGTCGTGACCATCACCTCAACCGGCTACGCGAAGCGCACGAAGGTGGACAGCTACCGCAACCAGCGACGCGGCGGCAAGGGCGTGCGCGGTGCCGAACTGCGACAGGACGACGTGGTCCGTCACTTCTTCGTCTGCTCCACGCACGACACCATCCTGTTCTTCACGAACATGGGCCGGATGTACCGCCTGAAGACCTATGAGCTGCCGGAAGCGACCCGCACCGCACGCGGCCAGCACGTCGCCAACCTGCTGGAATTCCAGCCGGGCGAGCAGATCGCACAGGTTATCCAGATCCAGTCCTTCGAGGACGCCCCGTACCTGGTGCTCGCCACCGCGCAGGGCCGTGTGAAGAAGTCCCGCCTCACGGACTACGCCACCACCCGTTCCTCCGGCCTGATCGCCATCAACTTGAACGAGGGCGACAAGCTGATCGGCGCGCAGCTGTGCTCCGCCGAGGACGACCTGCTGCTGGTCTCCGAGGAAGGCCAGGCCATGCGCTTCACCGCCGACGACGAGACGCTGCGCCCGATGGGCCGCGCCACCGCCGGCGTGTACGGCATGCGCTTCCGCGGTGAGGACCAGCTGCTGGCCATGACGGTCGTGCAGGAGGACTCCGCGCTGTTTGTCGCCACCTCCGGTGGTTACGGCAAGCGCACCCCGATGGAGGAGTACCCGGCGAAGGGCCGTGGTGGCCTGGGCGTTGTGGCCTTCAAGTACCAGAAGTCCCGCGGCAAGCTGATCGGCGCGCTGACGGTCACCGAGGATGACGAGATCCTCGCGATGACCAGCGCCGGTGGGGTGATCCGCACCGAGGTCAACCAGATCCGCGAGACCGGCCGCTCCACCATGGGTGTGCGCCTGGTCGACCTGGATAAGGGCGTTGAGCTCGTCGCCGTCGACCGCAACGTCGAGGAAGAGGCGGAAGAAGAGGTCGCCCAGGTCGAGTCGAAGCCGAAGGACGCTAAGAAGTGACCCCCGAGGGCACTGAGAAAGTGACCTCGGAGGCTAGCGACCAGGCGGCTGACGCGGTCGAGAAGGAGACGGCACCGGCCAAGGACGCCGCCGGGGCCGAGACTTCGGTGACCGGAAAGGCGGCGTCTGAGAAGGCGGCGTCCTGGAAGGCGCGAGCGCCGCGCGGCCGGGAACTGACGCTGACGTTCATCGACGTGCGCTCCGCCGGCCGGCTTGGCCTGGCGGCGGGCGGCGTCACCTTCGTGGTGTGGGTACTGGCCTGGATGCTCTTGTGGCTCGTGCTGGCGGTGGCCGGCGTGTGGGGCCGCATGAACACCCTGCTCGCCGACATTGCGGGCTTCGGCGGGATCTCCGGCTGGGGCGTGCTGGGCGCGGTGGCGCTCGTTGGCGTCCTGGAGTTCTTCGTCGTCTGGGGCATCGTGCCGCTGGCTGCGCTGGTGTACAACGCGGCTGCGGACGTCCTCGGCGGGCTGAAGGTGCGCGTCGCGGGCCCAGAGGACGCGGCGACGGCGGAGATGCCGGAGAACGTGGCCGCGCCGGAGACGTCGACAACCTCGGAAGAGGCCTAGCTCAAGGCCTGCATTCTGGCGGAAGACAACTTCATAAAACAGGGGCTGACCAGGCGATTTGGTTTATATCGCACCGCATGGATACACTAGTCCCTGTTCGAAGGGCCTATAGCTCAGGCGGTTAGAGCGCATCGCTGATAACGATGAGGTCGGTGGTTCGAGTCCACCTAGGCCCACCATTCGAACACACTTCGAATGAAGTTCGGGGCATTAGCTCAATTGGTAGAGCATCTGCTTTGCAAGCAGAAGGTCAGGAGTTCGATTCTCCTATGCTCCACAGAACGAACCCCAGGTCGCA
>NZ_JASLIP010000057.1 GCF_030152825.1 Corynebacterium sp. | reverse complement strand
GCTCTCGCCCTCCCGTTCGCTGGCGCTTGCCTGGGCCACTGTGCCCCTAGCGTAGGCGGCGAAGAGTTCGCCGCGCTGTGCCATGCCTGTGTACATATCCAGAGACGCCGCCGCGGGCGCGAGGACAACGCTGTCCCCCGGTTCCGCGAGGCTACGGGCGGCGGCCACCGCCTCGGCCATGGCTCCCTCCGGATCGGTGTTCGCGATATCCGTGACGGGGAGGTCCGGGAACTGCGCTGCCAGTTCACGAATGATCCCCGCCCGGTCGCAGCCGAGCACGACCGCGCCCCGCAACCCAGGCCCGACGGTGGCGATGAGGTCGTGGACCTCCGCGCCCTTGAGCTGGCCACCGGCGACCCACACGATGTTCTCTAGCCCGCCGAGTGCGGCAATGGCGGCATGTGGATTCGTGGCCTTGGAGTTATCAATCCAGATCACCCCTTCTGCCAGGTGCACGACCTGGCCGCGGTGCGCCTGCACTTCGAAGCCGTGCAGTGCCTGCGAAATGGCTACTGGCGGCACGTCGAAGGCTCGCACGAGGGCGCAGGCCGCCACGGCATCGGCGATGCCCGCCGGACCCGGCGGGGAAATCGCCTCCGCCGAGGCGATGGGGGTGACCTCCAGCCCACCGCCCCCGGTGGTGGCGACCTCGGTGATAACCGCCCCCGCCTCGGACTCCACGACCCCGACGACGAGCGGGAAGTGTGCCTGGGCAAGCACCTCCGCAGGATCCTGCATACTGCAGGCCACCACGTTCGGGACGCCGTTGTCCTCAGCGAGTTCGCGGACGAGCTGTTCGTCCACGGCGACCACCGGGCGCGGTCCTCGGAGGGCACGTAGCTTATCCCCGGCATAGCCGGCCATCGAGCCATGCCAATCCAGGTGGTCCTCCGCGAGGTTGAGCACCACGCCGGTGTCCGGGGTGAAGCTGGGTGCCCAGTGCAGCTGAAAGCTGGAGACTTCGGCCACGAGGTAGTCCGCCCGCTCGTCAGCCACCAATGCGGCCCCAGGCGGGGTGCCAATGTTGCCGACGGATATGGCGGCCAGGCCCGCTGCCTGCAGCATGGCCGTGGCCATCGCAGTCGCAGTGGTCTTGCCGTTCGTGCCGGTGATCGCAATCCAGGTGCGTGGGTTTCCGAAGGCCCCGACCTGGTCCGCTAGCCAGGCGGCCTCGATGTCACCGATCACCGGCACACCCGCGGCCTGGGCAGCGAGCAGCAACTCGGAGTCCGGGCGCCAGCCCGGCGAGGTGATCAGCAGCGCGGGCGCAGTCTCAGCCGAAGACACCGCGGCAATAGCCTCGGCGGTGTTGAGATCCGCAGCCTGGGCCCGGTCGTCGACAACCTTGAAACTTCCGCCGATGCCCTCGAGCATGGCGACGATGCCCCTGCCCGCCACGCCGGCGCCGGCGACGAAGACCGTCTGCGAGCGCATGATGTCGACAGCGGACTGGGGGTTGAGGATCGAATCGGTGGACATGGTGGGCCCTCTTTCGCGGGTTTAGAAACTCGTGGCGGTCAGCCACTCGCCATAGAACAGGCCGAAGCCGGTCATCGCGGCCAGGGCTGCGATCAGCCAGAAGCGGACGACGACGGTGGTCTCTGCCCAACCGCCGTTCTCAAAGTGGTGGTGGATCGGTGCCATGCGGAACACCCGCTTGCCGGTCGTCTTGAAGTAGGTCACCTGGATGACCACAGAGACGGTCTCCAGGACGAAGATCGCGCCCACGATAATCATCAGCAGCTCGGTGTGGGAGGTGATGGACAGGCCGGCGACAAGGCCACCCAGGGCCAGCGAGCCGGTGTCCCCCATGAAGATCTTCGCCGGGGAGGCGTTCCACCACAGGAAGCCGAGGCAGGCACCCAAGCCGGCGGAGGCCAGCATCGCCAGGTCCAGCGGGTCGCGCACGAAGTAGCACCCGGCCGCCGCCCCATCAGCGCAAGAATTGCGGAACTGCCAGAAGGTGATGAGCACGTACGCCCCCATCACGATGGCGGTGACACCAGACGCCAGCCCGTCCAGGCCGTCCGTGAGGTTCACGGCATTCGACCAGGCGGAGATGACGATGTTGATGAAGATCAAAAACAGGATCATGCCGATGACGGTGCCGCCCACGGCGATGTCGAACGTTGGCATCTCCCGGACGAAGGAGAGGTACGTCGATCCCGGGGTGAGGTCGTTGGAGTCAGGGAACTGCAGAATCAACACGCCGAAGGCGATGGCGATGACCAACTGGCAGATGAGCTTCGCCCGGGCATTGAGCCCCAGGTTCCGGCCCTTGACCAGCTTGATGTAGTCATCGGCGAAGCCCACCCCGCCCAGGGCGAGGGTCAGGCCCAGCACCAGCCAGCCGGACACTCCGGGGCCGGTGCCGGTGAAGATTAGCCCAACCAGCGCCGCGACAATATAGCCGAGGGTGATACCCACGAGGATGGCAATGCCCCCCATCGTGGGGGTGCCGCGCTTCTTCAGGTGGGACTTTGGCCCCTCCTCGCGGATCTCCTGGCCCAGGCCTTCGTCCGAGAACTTCCGGATGAGAACCGGGGTAAAAAGTACAGTCGCGAGGAACGCCACGGCGCCCGCGATGAAGATCTGCATCATGGGTTTTCCTTATGCTCCTTCGTCCGCCAAAAGCCCTTCGGCGACCGCCCAGAGACCATCAGAGTAAGACGCCTTCACGAGCACAACATCCTTGGGTTTGACATGTTGATCCACAAAATTTACCGCCGCGTCGACATCCTCGACGCTGCGGGTATCCACACCGTGCTCCCGCGCCGCATCGGCGATGGCACGCTGGTTGACCCCGGTGCCAACGATCACGGCGTGGTCGATGCCCCGGGTGCCGAGGAACTTGCCTAGCTCGGTGTGCTCCTCGGCGGATTCCTCACCCAGCTCGCCCATCTGCCCCAGCACAGCCCAGCTGCTGGCCTCCGGACGACCACCGGCCGTATAGGCCAGGGCGTCGATGCCAGCGCGCATGGACTCCGGGTTGGCGTTGTAGGAATCGTTGATAATAGTCGCACCATCGCGCCGGGTTCGCACATCCATGCGGTTGGCGCTGGCGGCGACATGATTACCCAGCACGCGTGCCACCGATGCCGGCAACATCCCGGACTCGACCGCCACCGCAGCGGCGGCGAGTGCGTTAGAGACCTGGTGGGCGCCGAACACGCCCAGGCGGATGTCCACCGGCTCACCGTACGGGTGGTGCAGGCGGAAGGATGCCCTGGCGACTTCGTCCAAGCGAATATCACTCGCCCAGTAGTCAGCCTGCTCCCCCGTCTTGGAACGCTCGTCGAGCGCAAAGGTCACGACCCGTGCACGAGTGCGGTGCCGCATGGCGATCACCGCATCGTCGTCCGCGTTGAGGATCGCGATGCCGCCTTCCTCCGCAGCGGGAAGTGCTTCGACGAGCTCGCCCTTGGCCTGGGCGATCGCCTCCCGGGAGCCGAACTCCCCGAGGTGCGCGCTACCTACATTCAACTCAACGCCGATCTTCGGCGGTGTGATCGTGGCCAGGTGGGCAATGTGGCCCACACCGCGGGCAGACATCTCGGAGACCAGGAACTTCGTGCCACGGTTGGCGCGCAGCGCGGTGTAGGGCAGGCCAATCTCGTTGTTGAAGCTACCCGGCGGGGCGACGGTCTCGCCCATCTCGCCCAGCAGCGCGCCGATCAGGTCCTTCGTGGAGGTCTTTCCGGCCGAACCGGTGATACCCACGACGACCATGCCTTCTTCGTCGGCGAGGACGTCGGTGTTGTGGCGCGCGAGCTTGTCGACGGCGGCGAGCACCGCCGCCCCGTAGCCCTCGTCATCTGAACCGAAGACCGCGGAGTTATCGGTGCCGGCGGCCCGCTGGCTGGCCGGTGCCAGCAGCGCCGGGTAGTCCACGGGGCGGCCCACGATGGCCAGGGCGGCACCCTGCTCGCCTGCGGCGGCCACGTAGTCGTGCCCATCCACGGTGGCCCCGGGCAGCGCCATGAAGATACTTCCCGGCGCAATCTTGCGCGAGTCGAACTCCACTGGTCCCGTCACGTGGGTCTCTTCGGCGGCGCCGTCAATCAATTCGCCACCCGTGATGGCGGCAATATCTCCTGCTGAAAGCTCAATCACTGCTTCGTCGCCTCTCGTTAGTCGCGGATCGTCGTGCTTGCCTGTTGGTCAACGTCCGGCCGCTGCTCAAGCGCGGCAGCGAGCTCCTCAAGGTCGGAGAACGGGTGAATCTCCCCGCGAACCTCCTGGCCCGTCTCGTGGCCCTTACCAGCCACCACGATCGCATCACCGGGGCGGGCCCATGCCACCGCAGCTCGGATGGCGTTGGCGCGGCCCGGGAAGTCGTCATAAAAAACCTTCTCGCCATTTGCATCGCGGCCCTTGGCGGCCTTGCGCACCCCGTCCAGGATCATCGAGCGAATCGGGGCGGGCTCCTCGTCGCGCGGGTTGTCGTCGGTGACGAAGACGGCGTCGGCGACCTTCGCAGCCTCCTCGCCCATCATGGGGCGCTTGTCGTGATCGCGGTTGCCGCCAGCTCCCAGCACGATGCCGATGCGACCTGCCGGAGACGGCAGGTAGTCGCTCAGAGTCCGCACGACGGCAGCGACGGCCCCCGGCTTGTGGGCGTAGTCCACCACCGCGAGGAAGGGCTGCCCGGCATCCACGGCCTGCATGCGACCCGGCACCTGGACATCCGCGATGGCCGCTGCCGCGGCGTGCGGGTCCTCCCCCAGCTGCGCCACAGAGCTGATCGCGAGCAGGCTGTTCGCCACGTTGAAAGAGCCGACGAGACCGATGTCGTAGCTAAATTCCTTGCCCTCAGCAGCCACGGTGATCTCTTGGCGTCCGGACGGAGTGACGTGAACGCCGCTGACCTGCCAGTCTGCACCGGACTGGTGCGCGGTCCCCACGGTGAGGGCCTGGTGTCCGGAGTCCGCAATCATGCCGGCGAGACGCTGGCCCCATTTGTCGTCGACGCAGACAACGGCGGCGGGCAGCTCCGCACCCTCGGCCTGGGCTTGGAGGAACAGCTGGGCCTTCGTTTCGAAGTAGTCCTCCATCGTCGGGTGGAAATCCAGGTGGTCTTGGCTCAGGTTGGTGAAGCCCGCGACGTCGAACTCGATGCCGGTCACCCGCCCCAGTGCGAGTGCGTGGGAGCTAACCTCCATGACCACGTGGGTCACCCCACGGTCGCGCATCTGCGCCAGCAGGGCCTGCATGGTCGGCGCCTCAGGGGTGGTGAGCTTCGTGGGGATTTGCTCGCCGTTCATCCGGGTGCCGGTGGTGCCGATGATGCCGACGCTGTGCTCGGCCATCAGGGCGCGCTCGATGAGGTACGTCGTGGTGGTTTTGCCCGAGGTGCCAGTGATGCCAATAACGCGTAGGTCCCGGCTCGGGTGGCCGTACACGGCCGCGGCAACGGGGCCCATGCAGCGCCGGACGTTATCGACAATCAGCAGTGGGAGGTCCACATCAGCGAGGATCTCCGCCCCCTCGGCGTCCGTGAGGACGGCAGCGGCCCCGCTGTCAGCAGCGAAGGTCGCGCCGTGGACGCGGCTCCCCGGAACGGCGCAGAACAGGCCGCCGGGCTGGACGTCCGCGGAACCGATGGCAGCGGAGTCGACGGTGACGTCCTGATGGTTATCAGCGACGATACCGCCGGAAAGTACCGCGAGTTCGCGGAGGGTTACCCCGCTGGTGTTGCGGTCGGAATGGTCAGTGGCCTGGTGGGTTGCCATGTTATCGAGCCTCCAGCATGAGCCGTGGTGCCTTCGGGGAAGGCGGTACGTTGTAGTGATCCATCAACCAGGATGCAATGTTGTGGAAGGTCGGCGCAGCCGAGCCCCCGCCGCCACCGCCTTCCTCGGTGCCGCGCTGCGGGTTGTCCAGCATGATCGCGACGACGAAGCGGGGGTTATCCGCCGGGGCGATGCCCGCGAAGGTGATCCAGTAGTTGGAGTTCGAGTACGCGCCGGTGTCCGGATCAATCTGCTGCGCGGTGCCGGTCTTGCCAGCGATCTGATAACCCTCGACCGCAGCCGCCGCACCGGTGCCGTTCTGCACACCATTCGGGTCACTCTGGGTGACGGACTGGAACATGGCGCGGACGGTCTTCGCCGTCTCCGCGGACACGGCGCGCGTCTCGGATTGAACCGGCTGCGGGACGTCCTCCCCATCCGAGTTGGTGATGGACTTGATCAGGCGCGGCTGGACGCGGACGCCATCGTTGGCGATCGTCTGGTAGATGCTGGCCATCTGCAGCAGGTTCATGGACAAGCCCTGCCCGATGGGCAGGTTGGCGAAGGTACCGCCCGACCACTGGGAGAACTCGGGCATGTACCCCGCGGCCTCGTGCGGCATGCCCACGTCTGCGGCTTGGCCCACGCCGAACTTCCGGAAGTACTCGTACATCTTCTCCTGACCGACGCGCTCGGCGAGCATCAGGGTGCCGACGTTGGAGGACTTCCCGAACACGCCAGTGGTGGTGTACGGGGCCACGCCGTGCTCCCAGGCGTCGCGGACAGTAACACCGGCCATATCAATGGAACCGGGCACCTTCAGCACCTCGTCCGGGGTGGTCTTCTTCTCCTCGATGGCGGCCGCGGCCGTCATGATCTTCGCGATGGAGCCCGGCTCGAAGGTTTCCGCGGTGTTGCGGTCGCCGAAAGCCTTGTTCCCCCGCAGCTGCTTCTGCAGGTCACCGTTGGGATCGATCGTGTCGGAGCTGGCCATCGCGATGACCTCTGCGGACTTGGCGTCCAGCACGACGGCGGAAGCGGACTCGGCCTTGGAGTTATCCTTCGCCTGCTGCACCTGCTGCTGGATGAAGGCCTGCGCGTCGAGGTCGAGGGTGAGCTCGAAGTTATCGCCGTTGACCGGCGGGTGTTCATCGCGGGCGGAGCCTGGGATAGTGAGGCCGCCAGCGATGTCCAGGGTCTTGGAGCCGTTAATGCCCTGCAGTCGGCTGTCCTGGGAGAGCTCCAGGCCGAATTGGCCCTGGTTATCGGAGCTGATCTTGCCGATGATGTTCTGGGCCACCGCACCGTTGGGGTACTGGCGGATGTCCTGGCGTTCCGCGGTGATCTCCGGGAACTTCTCGGTGACCTTCTGTGCGACGTCTGGGGCGACGTTGCGAACGAGGACGGTGTAGGTGACCTTCTCGTCGGTGAGCTTCTTGCGGAGGTCTTCCTTCTTCACCCGGCCTTCGGATGCCGGGATCATGTCGGGCAGTTCTTCGATGATCTGCTCGATGCGCTCGTCGGCTGGCGGGACCTCCTCCGGGTTCGCCTTGTGGCGTTCGTCCATGTAGCCACGCAGCTTATTCGGCAGCACCGACAGCGACTTGGCTTCCATCGTGTAGGCGAGGTTGCGGCCCTCGCGGTCGACGATGGCGCCGCGGTGGGCTGGTTCGGCGATGACGGCTGTGCGCTGGGCGGCGGCGTGTTCCGCGAGCGTTGGGCCTGCGATGAGCTGGACCCAGGTCAGGCGCAGGATGAGCGCGAGGACGACGATAACGACGGCAAACAGGGACAGCCGCAGGCGCTTGTTATAGCGCTGCGGGCTGTTGTCGAGGAGCAGCAGCGCTCGCGTATTCCGCGAGCCGTCTGCCGGCCGACGGTTCCACTGCTGAGCCAACGGTGTGTGTCCTCCTCGATCTTTGTCTTCGCAGTTGCAAGATCGGCATGGTTCTTGGGTTGGAGACGCAGATCTTCACTGGCCGGGACGCGGCGGTGTCCCGGAAGTTTTAGCGCTTAGAATCTTAGGCGCTGTGCGGCCAGTTACGGTCGCGGCGCGGCGGGCGGGGCCGGATTCGCTTCAGCGGGTGCCGCCGGTGCGGGCTGCGCTTCTGGCTGCGCCGGCTGCTCGCCGTTGTCCGCGACCGGAGCTGGCGCGCCTTGGTTCTGGTTGGCATAAGGCAGGTCCCCGGAGTTCATGTTGCCGGCTGCTTCCGCACCCGCCGGGCTAGACGGTGCCAGCCCCGGGACGTTGCGGGTCTCCTCCGGGGAGGAGGTTGCCTCGCGAGTTCGCTTATTCCCGGTGACGTCGACGATCCCGCGGTCCTTGGAGTTATCGGCGTCGCGACGCTCGTCAACCTTGTCGCCCTTGGTCTCCAGAATGCCTGCCTGCCCCGGGACGACCATGCCCAGCTCGGCGGCCTTCGCGGACAGGTTCTGCGCAGACTTCGCCTTTTCGACGTCTCGCTCCAGCGTGGTGATTTCGTTGGCCAGCGTCTTGGACTTGGCCTCCGCGTCCGTGATCTGGAAGGTCTTTTCCGTTGTCATGCCGGCGAGCAGCATGACGGCGGCGGTGCCAATGATGCACGCGGCGACGACGAAGGCCACGAAGCGGAAGACCCGGGAGTTTTCCTGCTTGATGGGCTGCAGGCGGCGGCCGCGTTCCGAGACACGCTGCTGCGAACCGAGGCGGCCGCGGTAGGCCGGAGCGCGGTGCAGGCTGCGACGAGGCTTGGCCGGCTGCCGCTTGAACGAACGGGGCGCGCTGGTGCGCAGCTCTGCTCGCTCGGCCTTGGCGGCAGTCCTGGGGTGCTCCTTCAGCATTCCGGGAGTGGTCATATCCTGTCCTTTGCCTGGTTCTTCGGGCTCGTTGTGGGCTTCGTGGTGCGGTGCGCGGTTGTTGTTGAGGTTTCTATCGGGCTATTCGGGCCACTTAGTGTGGCGACGCCAACGGGTAGCGTGGCCCGTCAGCCCCCGAGGAGTGGGCGCCTATTCGCCGGGCTGCCCGGACCCTCACGGGGGCAGATCTGGAGTTTTCAGCAATCTCTTGCTCGCTGGCTTTCTCCGCCCCGCGGGTGAGGAGCTCGAACTCCGGTTCGGTGCCGGGCAGCTCGACCGGCAGTCCTGGCGGCGTTGTGGACTCAGTCATGCCCTTGAGCTGCTGCTTGACGATCTTGTCCTCGAGGGACTGGTAGCTCATGAAGACCCCGGCGCCGTCGACACGGAGCCAGCTGAAGGCTGCTGGGATGACGAGCTCGAGGCTTTCCAGCTCCGCGTTAACTTCGATCCGCAGGGCCTGGAAGGTTCGCTTGGCGGGGTGCCCGCCGGTCCGTCGTGCCGCGGCTGGGATGGTTGCGTAGAGCAGGTCCACGAGGCGCGCGGAGTTTTCGAAAGGCTGCTTCTCGCGCTCGCGAATGACGGCGGAGGCGATCTTGCCCGCGAACTTCTCATCGCCATAGCGCTTGAGGATGCGGGCAAGCTCGCCGTGCTCGTAGGTGTTGAGGATTTCCGCCGCAGTCAGTCGGCTGCTGGGGTCCATGCGCATGTCCAGTGGGGCGTCGACGCGGTAGGCAAAACCGCGGTCGTCCTGGTCCAGCTGCATGGAGGACACCCCGAGGTCGAACAGGAACCCGGAGATCCCCTGCTCACGGATGTCGACCGGGAAGTCAGGATCCTCGGAGAAGTGCTCCAGCGCCTCACCGATGCCATCGAAGCGAGTCTGGTAGCTGAAGAAGCGCTGGCCGAAGCGCTCGAGACGGGCGCGGGCCTCAGCAAGCGCGTTGGGGTCGCGGTCCAGTCCGATGACGATGGCGTTGGGGTAGGCCTCGAGGAAGGCTTCGGTGTGGCCTCCGGCTCCCAGGGTGCCGTCCACGATGATGGGCTGAGCTGGGGCGCTGCCTGCGGTCACACCGATACCGACGAGTTCCACCATGCGCTGCCGCATGACGGGAACGTGGCCTGGGCTGCTCGGATCGTGGGGGGTGTTCGCTGCCACGGTCACGCTCCTCTTGGCTCGTCGGTGGGTTACTTGGGGTGGGCGCCTGCCTGTGGGGCGGGCGCCGTCAAACTGTTTGGGGTGTTGCCTTGGGTTGATATGAACAGGGCCTTACCTGCGCGGGCGTGGGCTTGATGTTGGGGAAGTGCATCAAACGGTCACGTCTTCCGCTCAGGCAAGGGCCTGCACACATCACGGGCTTCGCCGGCGTGTTCGTGGCCGGTCGATGTGGCATGGCGGGCTAGAGGAAATTCGCGAAGGCTTCGTCGTCGCCTGCGGCGAAATCTGCCTCGTGGGCTGCGCTGTACTCCTCCCAGGCCTGGGCATCCCAGATCTCGAGGAAGTCCACCGAGCCGATGACAACGCACTCCTTCTTCAGCCCCGCGTATTCGCGGTGCGCTGCGGAGACGGAAATGCGCCCCTGCGAGTCGAGGTCCTGCTCGTCCGCGCTTGCCGCGAGGTTTCGCACGAAAGCGCGAGCTTGCGGGTTACTACGGCTCGCGGCCGCGGCCTTGCGGGCCCGGAGGAGAAACTCCTCGCGGGGGTAGATCGCGAGGCTGTGATCCTGCCCCTTGACGACCATCAGGCCGTCCTTGAGTTCCTCGCGGAACTTCGCAGGAAGGGTGAGTCGCCCTTTATCGTCGAGCTTCGGCGTGAAGGTGCCAAAGAACATGTCTTGTGACCCCTTTCGCCGGTATCTCGTGCAGCCATGCCATGTTTTCGCTGTGAAGTTATCCGTGGCTCTTGCGGTGCGTCCGGTCTGGACCCGTGGGCTACCTATACCCAGGAAGCCCCCTCAATCACCAACATGCCCCACTTTACCCCACCTTGCGCCACCATAACCACCCAGTGGGCGTATTTAGGCGTGTTTTTCTCAAGCTAGCGAAACAACCTGCAGGTTCACCAGGCAGCCAGGTGGGGAGCGTGAGCTTTTCACCATCGAAAACTGGTCCACATACCCCGAAAATGACACTCTTCTCGGTGGCTTTCACCCTAAAACCCACCATTTCGAGCCCCAATAGACCGAGAGTGGGTGAAAGTGGGGATTCGGAAAAAGGCACGAAAAAACCCTCGCCATGTGGCGAGGGCTCCCGGGCTGAGTCCCGCTACTTCACCGGCAGGGCCTAGCGCTCGAAACGCTTACGGAACTTATTCTCCATGCGGTCCCCCAAACCGCCATCCCCCTGCCGGACCGCCCCACCGGCGGAAACACGACGAGACTTCGCGCTCTTCGCTGGAGCCGGGGAATCGCCGTTATTCAGCGCGATCATTCCGCCACCCAGCATGACCAGGAAGCCCGCAACGCTCAGAACCACGAACCACAGGGAGACCTGCGCCAGAGCGACACCACCGACCAGCAGACAGATGCCGAGCATGATCAGCGAGATCGAACGGATGTCGAAGCGCACCCCCGACGGCGCCGAGTCATCCCCGCCCTGAGCAAAGCGCGGATCCTCCGCGATCAAAGCCCGCTCGATCTCTGCGAGCATCTGCTTTTCTTGTTCCGAGAGAGCCATGACAGTCCTCGTTTCCCTCTACTGATCCTCCGCGTGGCCACAACAACGCAGCACACGACCTGATAACCCACTGTAGCGCGCTTCAGATCTTCATTTACTCCGGCGGAAGATCGCGCCAACGCCGCAGTCTGCTGGAAGCCACCCCGCCGCAGCGAGGCTTCCCCATGTTTTAGTTACTCTTCAATTCCCCACTCTAACCAATGAGCAGGATTAAGTCAGCCCCAAAGCCCTAAGCGGCCTGCAGGCCAAGGCCCAGCTCCATTCGCACACGCTCCAGGAGTTCGACAGAATCCGAGTACACCTCCTGAAACGCAGAGTCTGCTACATCGCGCTCGAGTCCAATATCTGCCCGCTCCGCCAGCCTGGCGTGCTGCTCGAAGGAGTCAGCCCAGCCGCCGAGGTCAGGTCGCACCGCCCGGAGACGCAGCCACGCCGAACCGGCCGGAAGCCTGCGACGAGCCGGTCGCTCGGCGTCGATAACAGCACCTGCAGCACGCAGCCCGGCGCGATAGGCGTAGACAACAGCCCGTGGCAGATCCCCCTGGTCATAAGCCTCATTCGCTAACACGAGTTGCGCTTCCGCGCGCATCAAAAATTCCGCCGGATTGGGACGCAACGTCCCCCTCGTCTTCGACATCACAGCCATCGCCACTCCCACCTTTCGAGAACTTCCGTTTCGCAATTTGCACCTCTGACGTTAAAGCTCGGAGCAGACACCGCGTTCACTATTCGAACACGCGTTCTAACCATGCTTTAGTGTCCCCCACTGCACACCCTCGCGCTTAATACGTGGGACGATATCCCTATGAGCCAGCCCATCGCGCAACCCGACCAGGATCACCTCGTCTCCCTCGCACCCATCAGCCGCGCACTCTTCCTGCGACGCCTCGATGAACTCGTTGCTTTGCACCTCAAGGCCATGGGATATCCGCCGGAGGCATTTCGACAACGGCGCAGCCTGTGGCTCAGCAACGCCAACCACCCACACTTCACGAGCCTGGTGGCGCTCTTGCACTCACCGGCGGAAGAACCGGATCCAGCCGACCATGCGCAGAAGATCGTGGGTGTCTGCTTTGGCTTCCAAGGAAGCCGAGGAACGTGGTGGTACCAGCAGGTCAGCTACGGCCTGCTGGCTGCGGGCATGCCGCCGGAGGACGTCACCGAGACCCTGTCGAGCTATACCGAGATTTCGGAGATTCATGTTCTTCCGCGATTTCAGGGCTCCGGCATCGGCACCCGGCTGTTAACGGAGGTCCTAGGCATCTTGCCCACCCGCGACGCAATGCTCTCCACTCCGGAGGTGCCCGGCGAGAACAATCATGCGTGGCACCTCTACCGCAGCTTGGGCTTCACCGACCTGCTGCGGGAACACCGCTTCCCCGGCGATCCCCGCCCCTTCGGGATCCTTCGCAAGCGCCTGCGCGACTCCGCAGGTGACCCCGCTGCGGTGAGGGAACCAGCGTCAGACGCGGACCGGGTGGCACGCTAGCCCCCACGCGCCGGTCCGGGGCAGACTCGCCCAGCAGCTGCCCCACCCCACGGGGCGAACACACCGGTAGGCGTCGCCGGTGAGCTAGCGAACCATGTCCTGGCCGTAACCCGGCCCCCATGCTGGCGCCATCCCCAGGTTGTGCAGCACATCCTGGGTCGCCCGCACGTTATTCATGGTCATGAAGTGCAGGTTCGGCGCACCCTCTGCGATGAGACGCTCACTCATCTCGGTGGTGATGTCGATACCGACCTCGCGGACCGCATCACGGTTGGCAACCTCATCGCCAGCAGCGGCCTTCTCCAGGCGCTCCAGGATCTTCACGGGAACCTCGCCACCCGCCAGTTCCATTTGGCGGCGCACGGAACGGATCGAAGTGATCGGCATGAGTCCCGGAATCACAGGCTTTGCCCCGTGGATCGGGTCGGCGGCGGCGAGCCTATCGCGCAGCCGGAGGTAATTCTCCACGTCGAAGAACATCTGGGTAATCGAGTAGTCCGCCCCCAGCCGGAGCTTGTGCAGGGTCACCTGCGTGTCCTGCTCCAGGCCCTCGGCTCGGTAGTGCCCCTCCGGGAAGCTGGCGATACCGATATCGAATTTTTCGCACTCCGGGGTGTTGCGGATCAGCTCGATGAGGTCGGAGGCATAGTTCAGCCCGCCGGGCGTGGGCTGCCATGTCCCCAGCGGGTCCCCCGGCGGATCGCCGCGAAGCGCGAGCACGTTCGTCATGCCGCGACGGGCGTAGTCCTGGAGCATGGCGCGCAGCTCGTCGGCCGAGTGGTCCACCAGGGTTAGGTGCATCAGGGTGGTCAGTGGCTTGGCGGCCAGCTGCTGGGCGACCTCCATCGTGCGCTCCCGGGTGGAGCCACCGGCCCCGTAGGTGATGGAGGCGAAGCTCACGCCGAGGTCGTGGAAGGCCTCCGCAGCGTTCCACAGCCGGGTTTGGGCAGCGTCGTCGCGCGGGGGCATGAATTCGACGGAGAACGGAATCTTACCGGGGCTGTAGCCGCGGATAGCTTCGCTCACTGGCACCTGCAGCGTGGGCTGTGGTGGTGTGCCCAGCAGTGGTGAGACCTTCTCGTGGTGACCGTGGGGGTTGGATGCAGACATGAAGGAAATCATAGTAGACATCTCTGTCTAGGTTGCGTTCTGGGCTAACACTCGCGTGCCGTCGGGTTCGCCCACCCCCACTGACCTATCCGGCACCCACCCCGGTTGCGTCTGTTCGCCGGTGTCTGCAGCGACCTTTAGACTATGAGGCACAAGATCGAACCTTCAAAGCAGGGCGCTTCGTGCGCTGCTCACTCAGCATCCACGCCCCGCCCTGCCCCGCAGCCCCGAAAGGTGTGCTTCCTGTGACCACTCCGTCCTCCCCGCATGGCCTGTCGACGATCTCCCAGCCGCCGGTTGCGAACCAGCTGGCCGGTTGGGACCTGCGCTCACCGCTGAAGGACGTTCCGGCTGCTGTCGACCGTGCCCTGGACGCCTACTTTGACCACAGTGCGGCGGAGTTTTCCGCGATCGCGCCCGAGTTCAACGACGCCATGGCAGTGTTGCGGGGCTTCGTCATGGGCGGTGGCAAGCGCGTCCGACCAACCTTCGCTTGGGCTGGTTTCCGCGCCGGCCTGGAAGGCGGCGGGGCGGATGACAGCAGCATTCAGGACGTCGACCCGGCGACCGTGCTGCTGGCCCTCAGCGCTCTCGAGTTCGTTCAGGCTTGTGCGCTGATCCACGACGACATCATCGACGAGTCCGATACCCGCCGAGGCAACCCCACCACCCACCGAGTGTTCGAAAGCCAACACCGCGAGCGCGACTGGTTTGGATCCTCGGAACACTACGGCATCAGCCAGGCCATTCTGGCGGGCGACCTCGCGTTGAGCTGGGCAGATGACCTGCTCGCCACCTCGGGACTGAGCCCAGCGATTGTCGAGCGGGTGCGGGGTCCGTGGCGCGCGATGCGTACCGAGGTGATCGCCGGCCAGCAGCTGGACATCGCCCTGGAAAACAACGGGAGCGAGTCGATCGCCGATGCCATGCAGGTGATCAACTTCAAGACCGCCAGCTACACCGTCGCCCGACCGCTGCACATCGGAGCGGCCCTGGCAGGCGCCGATGAGCGCACGATCAAGCTTCTCCTGGAGTACGGCACGCTGGTGGGGCAGGCTTTCCAGCTTCGGGACGACCAGCTGGGCGTCTTCGGCGACCCGGCCGTGACCGGCAAACCGAGCGGAGATGATCTGCGCACCGGCAAGCGCACGGTGTTGGTGAATACCGCTTTCGCGAAGTGCACCCCGAAGCAGCTGGCCCGACTACGGGAAGATTTCGGTCCGCTTCCCGGCGCGGCGGAGCACACTGCGGAGCAGATCGACCGGATGCGCCAGATCATTCAGGATTGCGGGGCGGCGCAGCAGATCGAGGACAAGATCAACGCCCTGTCCGAGCGGGCAATCTCGCTGGTCGAGGACTCCTGGCTGGAGGACAGCATCAGCGAGGAGCTCGTCGCCTTCGCACGCTTGCTGAGCGACCGGAGGTTCTAGGGCATGCCGATTTTTAGCGCGATCCCCTCCCCTCGCCAGGTCCTCGCGGCTACGCGCCGGATGGTGGTTCCGACCACCCGCCCAACGACCCGCGATCGGGTCCCCGGGGATGTCGAATCCGTGGTTGTCGTGGGTGCGGGGCTATCCGGTTTGGCGGCCGCGTGCCGGCTGCAGGCCGCTGGCAAGCAGGTGACGCTGGTTGAGGCGAATCCCGAGGTCGGGGGCCGCTGCCGGACGGAGCAGCTGCGCAGTGACCACGGTGAGTTCTATGCCGATACCGGCGCGACGGTGCTGACGATGCCGGATCTGGTGGATAACCTCCTGCTGCACCTGGGGGTGGATGCCGAGGAGGTCGGCTGGGGTTACCGCAAGTTGCGCCCGGCGTATCACGCGATGTTCGCCAGTGGCCGCGAGCTGAATGTCTACCCGGACGGCGACACGATGGAGCACGAGGTGCGCCGCTTCGCCGCCGGGAAGTACGGCGCCGACAGCGCGGATGTCGACCGGCTTGCACGGGGATACCGCCAGCACCGCCAGTGGATCGGGGGGATCTTCGACGCCTCCTTCGAGTCCTTCATCGGCGCGGATTTCGATTCCCTTCTCGACGCCGTGGCGACCCCTGCCACCGCGAATGACATGGCGGATCTCGTGGAGCTCGGGGCGTTCGGCAGCCTGGGTAAGCGCGCCTCCCGCCACCTGGGGGACGAAGAGCTGGCCCGGGTGTTCAGCTTCCAGGCCCTCTACGCTGGCGTGGCCCCGGCGAAGGCCCGGGCGGTCTATGGGGTAATCTCCCACATGGACACGACCATGGGCGTGTTCTACCCGCGTTTCGGCATGGGGGACGTGCCTGAGGTCCTGGCCCGAGCCTTCCGCCTGGCCGGCGGGGAGCTGCGCTGCAGCACCCGGGTGGAGCGCATCATCCACGATGGTTCGCGCGCCACGGGTATCCGAACAGCCGACGGCGAGCAGCTGGCCGCGGATGCCGTCGTCGCCACCGCGGACCTGCCCGTCGTGGAGGAACTACTGGGCTCCCCGGCACATCTGGCGGGCCGGAAGCCGAATTGGTCCCCCTCCGCGGTCGTGGTGCACGGCACCGTCCCGGTGGACACGACCGCGGCATGGCCGGGTTCAGACGAGGGCGGCTACCACCACAACATCAGCTTCGGTGAGGCGTGGGATGAAACCTTCGCCGAGCTCACTGCCTCGCGCGGTCGAGCGGGACTGATGTCGGACCCGTCTCTGCTGTTGACCCGCCCGGCGGGGACGATCCCCGAGCGGCTGGTCCGCACCGAGGACGGCCGAACGGTCGAGCCGGTGAGCATCCTCGCTCCGGTGCCGAACCTGGACCGGGCGGGCGTAGATTGGGAGGCGATCGCCGAGAACTACGTCCAGGAGCTGCTGGGGGTGTTGGAGGGTCGCGGCTTCACTGGCCTGCGGGAACACCTGTCCGTGGCCCGGATCGATACCCCTCTGTTCTGGCAGCAGCAGGGCCATGGCGGGGGCTCCCCATTCGGGCTGGCCCACACCGTCGCGCAGACCGGCCCCTTTAGGCCACGGAATTATCCGGTGGCGGGCCTGGAGAACGTGATTCTGGCTGGCTCGTCCACCACCCCGGGTGTGGGTGTGCCGACCACGCTGCTTTCCGGCTCTTTGGCGGCACGCAGGATTATTGGCGGAGGTTCCATCCGATGAGCACGCAGTTGCAGGAGTCGCAGGATAAGGCAGCGGCGACCAGCCGACCTTTCACTGAGCACCCCGTCGTCGCCCACCCCTCCGCGTGGCTGCGGGCGCAAAGCATGGGCAGTGCGATCCGCATGGGGCTGATCGGCTCGGTGGTTCTCACGCTGTGTTCCTACACGGTGGGCGCTACCCGCGAACGCGGCGGCATCATGCAAGCCCTCGGCCTGGATTGGCTGACCTTCGGACACATGGCGGGGATCTTCTCCGTCGTGTTGTGGGTGGGCATTGCGCTGCTGGTGCTCAGTTGGGCGATCGTCGGCGGGCTCGTGCTCCGGGGCGGGCGCTCCTTGCCACAGCGCGCGATCGCCGCGTGGGTCGGGCCGATGGTGCTGGCAGCACCGTTGATGAGCCGCGATATTTACTCCTATTTGATGCAGGGGGCGCTGGCGAAGGAAGGGCTGGATGCCTACCGGGTGGGTGCGGCGGCCAACCGGGGCCCCATGCTCTACGAGGTCTCTGCTGACTGGCGCAACACCACCACCCCCTACGGCCCCGGCCACCTGTGGTTGGGCAAGGGGGTCACCACGATCACCGGGGATAACGTCACCGCCGGGATCTTCGTATTCAAGTTTCTGACCCTGGTGGCCTTCGTGGCGCTGATCTGGGTGGTGCGCCGTCTAGCAGCCGAACTCGGCAGCGACCCCGACCTGGCGGTGTGGCTGGGCGTGGCCAATCCCCTAGTGATCGTGCATCTCATCGGCGGGCTGCACACCGAGTCGATGATGATGGCGCTCGTGATGCTCGGCATTCTGGCGGGCCTGCGGCTGCGCCCTGTCGCCGGGCTGCTGCTGGGCAGCGTGCTGATCGCCGCTGGAGTGGCGTTGAAGGCCACCGGCGCGATCGCCTTGCCCTTCCTGATTTGGATCGCCGTGGCCCGCATCGCCGGGCCAGCTCCCCGTGGTTGGTTCAAGGAAACTGCCGCCCGTTTCGTCACGTTGCTGTGGACGGGGGTCAGCTCCGTGGCTGTGGTGGTGGCCGTGATGTTCACCATCACCTGGGCCTCGGGGCAGACGTGGGGTTGGATCGCGGAGATGTCCGGCAACTCGAAGGTGATCAACCCGCTGGCCGCCCCCACGATGTTGGCCAGCACCCTGGAGCCCTTCATCTCCCGCATCAACGACGACATCGGCTTCAATGTCCTGGTCGGCATCTTCCGGCCGATCTCGATGGTCATCATGCTGATCGGTCTGGTCGTGGTGTGGTGGCTCTTCCGTCACGACGTCCGCCGCGCCCTGCTGGGTGCGACCCTGGCCTACACGGTGACCTGCGTGTTCAACTCGGTGGTGCTGCCCTGGTACTACGTCGCCCCGCTGGTGATCGTGGGCGTGTGCATCCGCGACCGCCGGGCGGTCTTCATTGTGGCCTGGTTGAGCGCGGTGCTGTGCTTCATGTTCGACGGCGGTGGCAACAACCGCCTCTACGTTCTGTGGTGGGTCATCGCCATCGGCGTGGTGATGTGGTTCGCGCTGCGCGCCACCCTTGGTTTCGCACCCGGCATGCCCGCAGGGCAGGCCGAGCCGTGGCCGAAGGCCGCTAAATCAGAGCCATCGCCTGCGCCCGGCGGCGGACCTCGCGAGCCAGGTGCCCGTGCAGCGCATCAACCGGCCGACCAGGCAGGGAGTCGTCCTCAGTAAAGAGGTACTCCAGGATCTCCGTGGGCTGGTAGCCGCCGTCGAGAAGGAGGGCCACCACACCGGGGAGGAAGCGGGTAACCTGGCCGTCCTCGTCGAAGAAGCGGGCGGGGAGGTAGCGCACCCCGTCGATCTTGGTGTCGAGGATCTTTTTCTTCTGCACCAAATCCAGGATCTTGCTCTGCCCCACCCCCATGCGCTGGGCGGCCTCGGGGATGCTCAGCAGCTCCTCGCCCGCGGGCAGGCCGCCGGCGGCTTCCTGCAATACGCCGCTGGTCACGCGGCCGCGATCGGAGCGGCTTTTGGCTGCTGGGGTGGCTTCTGGGTGGGAAGACTGCGGATCCGGCTGTGTGGAGTTGCTCATGGCTGCCATTGTATTCGACTGTGACAGGCTAGAATCGTTGACACCTTCAAGGCACACTTGAGCCTTTAGGGCGCTTACTGCGCCCGGCCCGGCACGGTGTGAGTCCGACCTGCCCCTCCCCTGCGTTCGGTGCCCTGCGTACCGCCCAATGGCCTACGTAGCGGGCACATATGGGCAACGGGGAAGAGCGTAAGAAGAACAATAAGCAAGGATTATCGGCAGTAAAAGTGATGGAACCGCAACCCGGCAGCTACCTCGACGACCGCTACCACCTGGGCGCCAAGATCGCCAAGGGCGGAATGTCGACGGTCTACCACGCCGTGGACACTCGCCTGGACCGTGAGGTCGCGGTGAAAATCATGAACCCGGAGCTTGCGACCGATCCAACCTTCCGCACCCGCTTCGAGCGGGAAGCCAGGGCTGTCGCAAAGCTCACGCACCCGGATCTGGTCAACGTCTACGACCAGGGCGAGGATGGCCCGTTCGTCTTCCTCGTCATGGAGCTCGTGGACGGCGGTTCGCTGCGGGAACTGCTCCGGGAGCGTGGCCCGATGCCGCCGCACGCAGCGCTCTCGGTCATGGAGCCGGTGCTCACCGCGCTATCGGTTGCCCACACCACGGGCATGATCCACCGGGACATCAAGCCGGATAACGTGCTGATCAGTGCCCATCACCAGGTCAAGCTCGCAGACTTCGGGCTGGTCCGGGCGGTTGCGACGGGCTCGGGTGAGGCGGCGCGCACCTCCGCCACCGGGCAGGTCATCGGCACCGTCGCCTACCTATCCCCGGAGCAGGTTCAGGGCCAGTCCCTGGGCGCGGCCTCCGATGTCTACTCCGCCGGGGTGCTGCTCTACGAGCTGCTCACCGGCGAGACGCCTTTCAGCGGCGGCAGCCCGGTCGAGACGGCGCTGAGCAGGCTCACCCAGGACGTCCCCGCCCCCTCCGAGATCATCGACGGGGTGCCGCCGGAGATCGACGATCTGGTGCTGCGGGCCTGCCAGCGAGCACCAGAGGATCGCTACACGGACGGTTCCGAGTTCCTCGCCGCGGTCCGCCAGACTGCCGCGGAACTCCAGCTTCCGGCGTTCCGGGTGCCCGTCCCCGCGGATTCCGCCGTGCAGCACGCCCTGGCAGGCTCGAGCTTCACCGACCGTCTCGCCTGGGACGACGAGGCGATGTCCACCCGTGCAGTCACGCTCGACCCCACGGCGGGCTCCCATGAGTCCGGGGACACGGCGGAGACCCGCTACGGGGCTCCGGACCAGGCTCACGAAACCTCGGAAACCGCGCTGGTCGACCCTTACGGGAATTACTCCCAAGAGGCTGACCAGGGCTATAACCAGTGGGCCGAGTCAGCCCAGCCCCAGGGGTATGGGCAGGCGCCGGGCTACGCAGAGCCACAGCACTATCCCGCTGCTCCCGCGGGCTACCCGGCGCCCGAACACCGCCCCGCGCCCCCACCGGCGCCAAAAAAGAAGCTCAGCAACCGCTCCACGGTCAAGGGTCTGCTGTGGACCGCGATCATCACCGCGCTGGTCATCGCGATCGGGCTCGGTGGCTGGTGGCTGACCTCCGGCCGCTACGGCCAGATCCCCTCGGTCATCGGCCTCGACCGGGAAGCGGCGGTCGTCAAGGTGGAGGACGCGGGCTTCGTCTCCCAGGCGGATGAGCAATTCTCCGACGACCACCCGGCGAAGGAAGTGATGGGGACCGATCCCCCTTTTGGTGAGCGAGCACCGAAGGGAAGCCAGGTTTCGGTGCTCGTCAGCCTCGGGGCGCCGACCGTCCCGATCCCTGGTGAAACGGACACGGCGGAGACCTATTCCGCCAAGCTGACGTCCCGCACCCTCGTCGCCGAGATCGGCGAGGAGGTCTACTCCGACGACGCCAAGAAGGGCACCGTCGCCGAGGTCTCCCCCTCTCCCGGCAGCGAGGTCCGCACCGGGTCCACGGTGACCATCCACGTCTCCCGCGGGCCGAAGCCGGTTCGGGTGCCGGGCGTGGAGGGTCAGAAGCTGGACCGGGCGAAGAAGACCCTGGAGTCCGCCGGTTTGAAGGTGGGCAAGACGATCAAGGAGTTCGACCCCGACGCCGACCCGAACACCGTCCTGCGCACCACGCCCTCGAAGGGCACGGAGGTACCGAGCAAGTCCGAGGTCACCATCGTGGTCAACAATGCCACGGAGGTCCCGGACATCACGGGGCTCAGCAAGTCCGAGGCCATCGCCGAGCTGCGCGATGCGGGTCTGGACCCGGTCGATGACGGCGAGGTTTATGACGAGGACGTCTCCGGCGGCGACGTCGCCTCCCAGTCACCGGAGGCGGGCACGGTCGTCGACCCGTCCCGGGACACGCAGGTGAAGTTCAAGGTCTCCAACGCCGAGTCGGTCCCCTTCGTGTTGGGGATGCGGGCGGAGAAGGCCCGTGAGAAGCTGGCGGACGCGGGCTTTGAGGTCGAGATTTCGGGCCCGGAGGACGGCCTGGTGTGGAGCCAGTCGCCGAACACCGGCCGGAAGGCGCAGAAGGGCGATACGGTGCGGATTTCGACCTTCTAGGCGTGGCTGGGGTTGGGCGGTACGCGGGTCTTCCCCACGGGCTGACTCGCTGGCCGACTCCCAGCAGCCACGCTCCCCCTGAATACCCCGCCCACGCGATTGGCCGCACACGAAATAACCCCGGGGAAGGATCATCTCCTTCCGCCGGGGTTCACGTTTTCCGCGCTACCGGTGCTGACCAGCGCTGGCTACAGGGGCAGCAGCCTAGTTGCGGAGCATCTCCGCGACAAGGAACGCCAGCTCCAGGGACTGCTGGGTGTTCATGCGTGGGTCGACAGTCGTGTCGTAGCGCTTCGGCAGGTCCACGTCGGTGATGGACTGGCCGCCGCCGACGACCTCGGTGACGTCGTCACCCGTGAGCTCCACGTGCACGCCGCCCGGGTGGGAGCCGAGTGCGCGGTGGACCTCGAAGAAGCCCTGGACCTCGTCGATGATGCGGTCGAAGTCGCGGGTCTTGTAGCCATTGGAGCTGGTGTAGGTGTTGCCGTGCATCGGGTCGGTCTGCCAGATGACCTTGTGCCCGGTGGCCTCCACGGCCTCCACGATCGGTGGCAGGACGTCGCGGATCTTGTCGTAACCCATGCGGGTGATCAGCGTCAGGCGGCCCGGATCGTTGTGCGGGTCGAGGCGGTGGACGTACTGGACGGCCTCCTCCGGGGTGGTCGTCGGCCCGATCTTCACGCCGACCGGGTTGCCGATCAGGGAGGCGAAGTGGATGTGGGCATCGTCTAGCCCGCGGGTGCGCTCGCCGATCCACACCTGGTGGGCGGAGAGGTTGTAGAGCACGTCCCTGCCCTCCTCGTCGTGGGCCAGGCGCAGCATGCCGCGCTCGTAGTCCAGGACGAGGGCCTCGTGGGAGGCGTAGATGTCTGCGGTGTGCAGGGTGGAGGAGGTCACGCCACAGGCGCTCATGAACTCCAGGCCGCGGTCGATCTCCTGGGCCAGGGCCTCGTAGCGAGCACCCGCCGGGGAGCTGGCGACGAATTCGCGGTTCCACTCGTGCAGCTTGTACAGGTCCGCGGTGCCCGAGCTGGTCAGCGCGCGGATGAGGTTCATGGTCGCCGAGGAGTTCGCGTAGGCGCGCACCATGCGGGACGGGTCGTGGGCGCGGGCTTCCTCGGTGGCCTCGTGGCCGTTGACGAGGTCGCCGCGGTAGTTCAGCAGGCCGTTGGAGTCGCGGTCGGCGGAACGCGGCTTCGCGTACTGGCCGGCGATGCGGGCCATCTTCACCACGGGGGTGGACGCCCCGTAGGTCAGGACGACCGCCATCTGCAGAAGGGTCTTGATGTTGCCGCGGATGTGCGGCTCGGTGTTGGACTCGAAGGTCTCGGCGCAGTCACCGCCCTGCAGCAGGAAGGCCTTGCCCAGGGCGACGTCGGCGAGCTGCTTGCGCAGGCGACGGATCTCCGGGGCGACGACGATCGGCGGGACGGACTCGAGAATCCTCCGGACACGATAAGCATGATCCTTGTCCCAGCTCGGCTGCTGCTTGGCATCACGAGCAAAAACCTGGTCAAATTCCGCTGCGATATCGTTCGGCAGCGGTGGGAGGTCGGGCATCTCATCGATGGGGAGGTCAATAGTCCAAGACATGCCTGAAACTATACCCGAAATTGCCCTTGTGCTGCGCATTAAGTGCGCTTACTCAGCGCAGCCATGCTCAGCCGGTACTTCACGGCGTTGAAGCGGGCGTCCACCAGCGCATCGTGGGCCTTGGACGGGGCCTCCGGGAGCTGCGGTTTGCCGGCCATCTCCCATAGCTGGCGCAGCTCGCGGGTGAAGTGTGGGATCTCGCGGGGCAGCTTGGTCATATCCCCCCACAGCTGCGCGAGCGCCACGTGGTCGTATGCCCCCAGCCAGGCCCACAGTTCGGGCCAGTCGCGGCGGGTCGTGCCGGGCGGCAGGAGGAAGTCGTAGAGCTGGTCGCGCATCTGCGCGCGGCTCATCCAGGCCGCGTGGGAGCGCGGAGGCAGCAGCGGCAGCACGTTGCGCTTGACCCAGGGGCCGGCCGCCCCCGCGTCGAATTCCGTGGAGATCGCGTAGAATTCGCGACCGTCCTCCGCGACAACACCGATGGAGATCAGGTCGATGGTGCGACCGTTTTCGATGAACTCGGTGTCATAAAAATAGCGCACTGCTACTGCTTTCTAGCTTCGCGTCTGGGTGGAGCTTGCGCACTGCTGGCGCTGCGTGGGGCGTTGTACCGCCGTCGAGTGTAGCCGGACTGCGCCCGCGCGGGGCAAAGCCGGCGGATAAAGGATCCACTTGAGCACGGGCACCTTGCCGACGTTGTAGAACAGGGTCCCGGCGAACAGGCACGCAGCAAAGCCGATGAGCATGAGCGGGTAGGTCTCGGCGAGGAACCCGAAGCGCTCCGGGTCACTATCGGCCAGGCCGCGGGCGCCGACGTCCATGAAAAGCCACATCATCGCGTGGTGGCTGACGTAGATCGGCAGCGTGTTTGCACCGACGAAGGTCAGGAAGCGGTTGACCAGCGGGGTGTTGCTCAGCCACACGGCCAGCACCACGCCGAACGGCACGGCGGTGAAGGTGCGGATGAGTGCGAGGAGGGCGTTCTGGCTGGAGATGACGATGTCCCAACCTTCGAAGACCACCGCCTCCATGTAGCGGTACACGAACTCCCAGGCCACAAAGATCCCGAAGGTGCCGAGGATGACCGCCGCGTTGCCGGCCTTATTGGCCAGGGCAAAGAACCACGTGCGGAAGTGCAGACCCGCAAAGAAGATCGGCATGTAGATGAAGGCCTGGCGGAAGCTCTGGGTCTGCACCCAGCCGGTCATCATGCCTGCACAGATGGGAACGAAAGACAGCGCCAGGGCCACGACGGCGGGCTGGCTACGCAGCAACCACGCGACAATGTTGTAAACCATCAGCGTGTAGAGGAACCACAGCCCAGGATCGCCGAACAGTATCGCCTGGATCAGGTGCGACAGGTCGGCATTGCCCGCCATATAGAGGCGGATCAGCGCCTGGAAGGGGGTGAAGACCAGATAGGGAACGAGCAGAAACCACAGGCGGCGGTACCACAGGTCCCCCAGCGTGCGTTCCAGCACGCGGTGGGCGAAGAGCCCGGAGACGAGGAAGAACAGCGGCATGCGCAGCGGGTCGAGGAAGGAGGACAGCATCCCCAGCGGCGTGCTGGTGCCGTCCGGAACCGCCGTGACGATGTGCATCAGGCACACGCCGATGATCGACAGGCCCTTCGCGGTATCCGCCCACTCGACGCGGTTCGCCTTGCGGGGCGTCAAGGCCGGCGCCGACGCACTGCTCGCCGCGGTCGCGTCCGCGGTCTGCTCACTGCTCGTCTTGATGTTTGCTCCTCTATGCCCATGGGGCTCTGCCCTGCCCCGGTGTGTCTCCATGGCCGGCAAGCCCCTGTTCGAAGCGCGACTTCTTAACGTTTTTTAAGAGTACACCACGCCCTCGCCGGGAGCGGAACCCTCCGGGTAGCCCTGACCTGCAGCGAGGGAGTTTTTCACCTCCGCGGCGTAGAAATCCTTCACGTACTCCTGGCCGCTGAGCTTGGCGAGCTCCTCCATCACACGGTCAGTCAGCGCACGGGCCTGCTGATAGTCATCCCCAGCGTCCTTGAAATCGGCCGGGTCGATCGGATCGCCCACGATCACGCCGCAGCGGTAGGGCCGCGGGATCCAGGAGCCGATCGGGTTGACCTTATTCGTGTTGATCATCGCCACTGGGTAGACCTTCACGCCGGACTCCAGCGCGATGCGGGCCATGCCGGTCTTGCCGCGGTAGAGGCGGCCATCCGGCGAGCGGGTGCCCTCCGGGTACATGCCCAGCGCGTCCCCCTTCTCCAACACCCGCAGCGCGGTCTGCAGAGCGGCCTCCTGGGAGCCCTTGTCGGCGCGGTCGATCGGAACCTGCCCCACCGAGGAGAAGAACCAGCGCTGGATCGCGCCGACCACCCCTGGGGTGGTGAAGTATTCCTTCTTCGCCAGGAAGGTCAGCTGGCGCTTGTTCACCAGCGGGAAGTAGAAGGAGTCCATCACAGCGAGGTGGTTGGAGGCGAAGATCACCGGCCCGTCCGCTGGGGGCTTATCCAGCCCGCGGGTGAATGGCCGGTTGTAGATCCACAGCCACGGACCGATGAAGACGTGCTTCAACCACCAGTAAGTCCGGTTCCGCATTGGAAAAGTCTTGCCTTCCTAGAGTTCGCCTCGAGCATCGATGCCCCGATCGTGATTGGCTGCACGCCGCGAGCTGGGGCTGGCCCGGAGCTATAAGTTCTTTAATCCAGCGCCTGCGCTGCGAGTAGAGCCACGCCAATCATACCGGCGTCCCCACCCAGTTCCGCAGGAACGACGCGGGCTAGGGGCCGGCGACCTTGGCCGACGATGTTTTTCGCCATCTCTGCCCGGGCAGTGTCCAAGAAGAGGTCAGCGTCGGCGCTCACTCCCCCGCCGAGGACGATGAGCTCTGGGTCCAGGATGTCCTGCACCATCGCCAGGCCACGGCCAAGCCACTCCCCGGCGTCCCGGAGGATCTCGAGGCCGAGCTTGTCCCCATCGCGGGCAGCCTTGACGATGTGGCGGCCGGAGATCTCCTCCGGTTGCCGGTGGAAGCGGGTGAAGAGCACGGATTCCGGGTAGGCCCGCTCCGCGATGCGGTCATGGGCGGCCAGCTGCAGCGCGGAGCCGGAGCAGTAGCGCTCCAGGCAGCCTCGCTTGCCGCAGGGGCAGGTCCGCCCGCCGGGCACCACCGTGATGTGGCCGAACTCGGGCGCGGTGCCGAAGGAGCCCCGGTACAGCTCGCCATTGTGCATGAGCGCGCCGCCCACCCCGGTTCCGATGGCGAACAGCGTCCACGTGCCGACCCCCTGTGCCGCGCCACGGTGATGCTCCCCGATGGCGGCGGCGTTCGCGTCGTGTTCCACGACGATGGGCAGCTTGATGCGGTTTTCGAGTCGGGCGACGACGTCGACGTCCTCCCAGGGCAGGTGGGGCGCGAAACGGACGGTGCGCAGGTCTGGGGCCAGGAAGCCTGCGATCGCGAGGCCGACCGCGGCGACCTGCGGGTGGCGGGCGCGCAGCGTGTCGACGACGCGGACGATGGTGTCTTCCAGCGCCGGGGCTTCGGATGGGGTGGGGAGTTTCTCGAGGTCGACGATCGTGCCGTCGGCGTCGATAACCGCCGCGCGGAGGTTCGTGCCCCCGATGTCCATACCGATCGTCAGCTGTGGGTGTTCAGCTGGTGCTTCCTGGTTGTGCACCGGCAACCTTTCTCGATTCAGGCGTGGAAATACCGGTGCTCGCAGCACCGGTATTCGCCGTGGTTCTCGCCCCTCGGTTGAGATTGCCGCAGTTGTGCCCCGCGGCTGGCGAGTTGAGGTCTTTATAGAACTTACTTCTTATTGACCGGGGAATTCCAACTGTGGCGGGGTGGCGTGCGCCGCCGTGGCTGCTGGTCGCCCCGCAGGACGTACTCCAGTTGTTGGGCGAGAACGCGCCAGTCCCAGGCCTCCGCGACGCGCCTTTGCCCAGCTGCCGCCAGGTCTGCGGCGTGTTCCGGGTTTTTGAGGAGGCTGCTGAGGCAGGTGGCGACGGCGACGGCGTCACGCCCGTCCACGATCTCGCCGGTGACCCCATCGATGACAGTTTCGGGTGCTCCCCCGCCGTTGCCGGCCACGGTGGCCCTCCCTGCGGCTTGCGCTTCAAGGAAGACGATGCCCAGTCCCTCGACGGAGAGCCCACCGCCCTGGGTGCGCACGGGCAGGGCGAAGACATCCCCGAGGCTGTAGTAGCCGGCGAGGTCTTCTGGTTGCACCGGCCCGGTGAAGGTCACGTGCTGGGCGACGCGGAGTTCCTCGGTACGCCGTTGGAGTTTCTCCGCGTAATCACCGGGGCCGACGATCACGAGGTGGGCGTCCGGAACTTCTCGCAGGACCTGCGGCATCGCCGCCACGAGGGTGTCCTGCCCTTTCCGGGGGACCACCCGGCTGACCGCGACGATGACCTTCTTATCCTCAACGCCCACGCGGTGGCGGAGGCGTTGCCGGACCTGCTCATCGGGGGTGAAGCTTGCGGCGTCCACCCCGCCGGGCATGGGTTCCCACGCCACATCGGGGCCGAAGACCCCGGTGATGCGCCCGCGCACGTAGCGGGAGACGAAGGTGAGCGTGTCCACGTTCCGGCCGATATAGCGGAGCACCGCCCGGGTGCCGGGGAACATGGACCAGCCGACCTCGTGGCCGTGGGTGGAGGCCACCACCCGCGTTGCCCCGGCGGCCCGGGCGCTGGGCGCCATCGCAGCGAGCGGGGCTGCTGCACCGAACCACACGGTATCGATGCGGTATTCGCGGATGAGCTGCCGCATGCGGCGGGCGACCCGCGGGGTGGGCAGCATGATCTTCCGGGACCACCGCACGACGCGGTAGTCGACGGCCGCGTCGAACTCGGCGGCCGCGTCGGCGTCCTGGGTGGAGGCGAAGACCACGATGTTCTCCGCGGGGATCCCGGCGTGGGTGACCAGCGCGTTTAGGTAGTCGCGAATATAGGTCTGGATGCCCCCGAGGGTCGGTGGGAAGTCGTTGGTGACGACG
Organism: Corynebacterium sp.; assembly: GCF_030152825.1. Lineage (GTDB taxonomy): Bacteria > Actinomycetota > Actinomycetes > Mycobacteriales > Mycobacteriaceae > Corynebacterium. The sequence continues at coordinate 21,328 of NZ_JASLIP010000057.1, read as the reverse complement.
AGGACCCGCGGGGCTGGGACGCCGTTGTTCTGCTGCTCCGGCACGCCGGGTGGGACCTACTAGTAGCGGACGGCGCCGACGATCGGCATGGAATCGACCGGAACAACCTGAACCGGGATGCCGTAGTCGGAGGCGTGGACGAGCTGGCCGTCGCCGATGTACATGCCCACGTGGGTCGCACCTGGGTAGTAGGCGACGATATCACCCGGCTGGAGGTCGGAGGTGCTCACGCTCTGGCCGCCGGAGAGCTGGGCCTGGGAGGTGCGCGGGATGGACTTGCCGATCTGCTGGTAGGCCCAGAGCATCAGGCCGGAGCAGTCGAAGGCGTCCGGACCGGTGGCTCCCCAGCTGTACGGGGCGCCGAGCTTGCTCATCGCCGCGGCGACGGCGCCGGCGTAGTTGCCCTTCGCGGCACCGCCGGCGGACTTCTTCAGCTTGCCGAGGAACTCGTCGACGTCGACGTCGATGGGGCCGTTGCGGTCGACCCAGCGGCGGCGGTCCTCCGGGGAGAAGCCATCAACGATGGTCTTGACCTCGGCCTTGAGCCGGTCCAGGTCCTCGGTGCGCTCGTTGAGCTTCTTCTCCTGGTAGCGCAGCTCGTTGAGACGGTGGTCGGCCTGGGCCTTGGTGCGCAGTGCCTTGGAGCGGGCGGCGTGGGCGTCCTGCTGGTCCTGGGTGACCGCGTCCATACGGGACTGCGCGTCGCGGGTCAGGGCGGTGAGGTAGGCAGAGCGGTCCATGGCTGCGGCCGGGCCGGATGCTCCGGCGATCGCGGAGACCGGGTCGACGCTGGCGCCACGGTAGGCGGAGCGGGACATCTCAGAGACGGAGGTGCGGGACGCGTCGACCTTCTTCTGGGTCTTGTCAAGCTGGGCCTTGGCGGCGCGGACGTCGCGGTCGGCCTTGTCTAGGGCCTCGTTCTGCTTGGCGATGCGACCCTTGGTGGATTCCACGAGATCGCTGGTGACCGCCGCGGTGCGGGAGATCTTCTCGAGGCGCTTGATCAGACCGTCGACGTCCTTCGGCGCGGGGCTCTTGAGCAAACTGTCGACATCAGCCTGGGTGGCGTCGAACTCGCTCAGCTTTTTCTTGTCCTTCTTGGTGTCCGCCTGGTTGACCCCGTTGTCTCGGGTCGACGCGGCGGGGTCCGCCTGCGCGATTGGCGTGGTCGGCAGGATCGTTGCGGCGGTGAGTACAGCAGCGCAAACACTAGTCCCGAGGGTGATTTTCTGCTTAGACAAGATTTTTTCCAAACCTTTGCTTCGAGGAGCCACAGTGTGGGAGCGGATGTGAGGGCCGTTGACGGGGTTGTCACGGCCATGAGCCGGGCGATCAGGGGTGTGATTCAAGCCGTGGTGACCTGGAATGAAACCCGCGACGGTGGACCGCTACCCGGCGTAACAACCAACTTGTGATTATGCCACAGTTGGCTCGCAATGAGTAGCCATTTCGGAGGGCTGAGCTGCAGCGCAGTAACGCCACACCTCGTTTGTCACAAGAGTTAACTGAAGGAAACAAGAAACCCGCCGGAGGCCGCATTCTGGGCCACTCCGGCGGTCGATCTGCGCGCTGGAAGGTTTAGAAGCGCACTGCGTTGTTGACCGGCATGTAGTTGAGGTCGTTGACCTGAACCGGGGTGCCGGAGTTGACGGCGTGGACGACCTTGCCGTTGCCGATGTAGATAGCCACGTGGGATGCGCCACCGTAGTAGGAGACGATGTCACCCGGGCGCAGATCCTTGATAGCGACCGGCTTGCCACCGCCGGCCTGGGACTGGGAGGTGCGCGGGATGTTCTTGCCGACCTGCTTGTAGGCCCAGCTTGTCAGGCCGGAGCAGTCGAAAGCGTTCGGGCCAGCAGCGCCCCAGGCGTACGGAGCGCCGACCTTGCTCATGGCGTGGTCAGCAATCTTCTGGCCGATGCTGACGTGAGAAGCCTTAGCGGGGGCTGCCTTCTTCGCGACGTTGGTCGGAACCTGAGCCTGCTTGACGAGGCCTGCGTTCACTGCCTGGCGGTGAGCGTTATCGATGTGCGGCTGCACCTGCTTGGCGATGTGGTCCGGCGCCTCGACAGAGAAGTCGGTGTCCGGGACGGTGACCGGCGCGGCGGTAGCGGTGGCCGGGGCCAGGGCTGCGAGGCCTGCGCCTGCTGCTGCGAATGCGACTGCGTTGCGGACGGTGTTGCCCTGCTTACGGTGCTTACCCATAGAAATTCTCGCCTTTCACTACTCCCTTGAGGGGAGCTCTTATTCGGTTTCTTTTCTCCGGATGTTTGCCGGCGGGGCTGTTGCCCTCTGCTTTAAGATCACGGAAAGATTACGAAACGATCACGAGTCCTGTCCACCGAAACGGCCACAATTGTGAAAATTCTTCTGATTTCATGCCAATCGCGGCCGTGGACCTGGGAACTTCACTCCGCGAACACGTAAAAGTTACCAAACCGTAATAAGCCCGCTACCTGCGTTCTTGCATTTGCACTACCGCCCGACCGCCAGCGCCAGCACCGCAGGCATGGCGGCGAAATCCCAGTAATGTGATCTTGCTCACACCCCTCCGGATCGCCTGCTTTGTGGCGCTGGAAACACGGTTTGGAGGGAAGAAAATTGGACATCGAACACCTGCAACTGACGCAAAGAAGGGGCTTGTCCGGGAACGCGCCTAGACTCCTTAGCTATGAGCACTCCCCCGGCCAATACCGAACCCGGCGGCAATCGTGACGATGGCTCGTCGGTGAACCCGCGCCCACGCCTTGAGGCAGCGTTGGCAGCAGCGTTGGAACGCTGTGCGGTGGTGGACCTGGAAACCACCGGGCTGGAGCCTGGCACAGATAGGGTCATCGAGATCGCTGTCCTGGCCGTAGAGCATGGAAGCATTGTCGGGAGGTTCCACTGCCTCCTCAACCCCGAGTGCAGCATTCCTGCGGAGTCAAGCAACATCAACGGGCTTAGAGACGATGATGTCGCCAACTCACCCACTTTTGCCGAGGTCGCTCAGGACCTCCTACCCCACCTAGTGAATAGGACGGTCGTGGGACACAACGTGAAGTTCGACGTCGGCTTCCTCGCGGCGGAATACGCTCGCCTGGGGCACACGGATGCGGCACGGGCTTTGCAAGACCAGTGCCTCCCGCAGGCGTTGTGCACGGCGGCGACCGCTCGAGAGCTCATCCCCCGGGCGGCAGTGGGGCGATATACGTTGGCGAACCTCGCGGCGCACTGTGGGTTGCCCTCCTCCCCTGCCCATCGGGCGAAGCAGGACGCAGCCACGACCTTCGACCTCACCCATCGGCTCTACACAATCGCACAAGAGCCCCCACAGCGTTAGTGGGCGTTCACCGCACCCCCTCTTGTGCTTCGGCAGCCGTGCCGGCCTCAGGCCGACCCCGCGGAAGCTTTAAATAGGGCATAAAGAAAGGGCGGGGCCCACGTTTACTACGTGGGCCCCGCCCTTAGCCTTTCCCGGCGGCTAGTGGCAGTTGGAACTAGCGCCGGTACTCAAGCGAGCTGTGCGCCTTGTGGCGTTTAGTCCTCGTTGCGGGACTCCAGCTCGGCACGGTTGGCCTCCTGGAGACGCTCGAACATCTGCTTGCGCTCCAGCGCGTTGCGGTGCTCGATCTCCTGGGCCTTCTCGGCGATCTCCGGGGAGTCGGGGCTGAACCAGCCACCACGGCCCGGCTTGCCAGCCGCACCGAGGTCGTTCGGCTGGGTCGGCACGTATGCGCCCTGGTACTCCAGCGGGATGGCGTGGCCGTGCTCGTCGACGCCACCGAGCGGCTGGTGGACCTCGATGAACTCGCCAGACGGCAGCTGACGGATGGTACCGGTCTCGATACCGTGCTCCAAGATCTCTCGGTCGCGACGCTGCAGACCAACGCAGATGCGGTGGGTGACGAAGTACGCGATCGGAGGCAGCACGATCAGACCGATGCGGCCGACCCAGGTCATCACGTTCAGCGAGATGTCGAAGAAGTGAGCGACGTGGTCGTTACCACCAGAGACGGTCAGCAGGGCGTAGAAGACCAGCGCCATGACGCCGAGGCCGGTGCGGACGGGGACGTCGCGCGGACGCTGCAGCAGGTTGTGGTGTGCAGTGTCGCCGGTCATCTTCTGCTCGATCCACGGGTAGGCGACCAGCAGCGCGACCAGCAGGCCGAGCAGCAGAGCAACCCAGAAGACAGAGGCGATGGTGTAGTTACCGAGGTACAGCTCCCATGCCGGCATGACACGGGCTGCACCATCAGTCCACAGCATGTAGACGTCCGGCTGGGAACCAGCGGAGACCTGGGAGGGGTTGTACGGGCCAATGTTCCAAATACCGTTAATCTGGAAGACACCGGCTAGCAGTGCCACGACACCGAAGGTGATCAGGCCGAAGGAAGCAGCCTTGACGCCGAAGACCGGGAGGATTCGGACACCGACAACGTTGTTCTCGGTGCGACCCGGTCCAGGGAACTGGGTGTGCTTCTGGAACCAGACCAGAGCCAGGTGAGCGGCGATCAGAGCCAGCAGGATGCCAGGAATCAGCAGCACGTGCGCGATATACAGGCGCGGGATGATGATGTCGCCCGGGAAGTCACCGGCGAACATGATCCAGTGCATCCAGGTGCCGATGATCGGCAGGGAGATCACGATTGCAGACATGATTCGCAGACCCACACCGGAGAGCAGGTCGTCCGGCAGGGAGTAGCCCATGAAGCCCTCGGCGATCGACAGCAGCAGAAGCAGGCAGCCGATAACCCAGTTGGCCTCACGTGGCTTGCGGAATGCACCCGTGAAGAAGATGCGCATCATGTGAACCATGATGGACACGGAGAACAGCAGTGCTGCCCAGTGGTGGACCTGGCGAATGAACAGGCCGCCACGCACCTCGAAGGTGATATCGAGAGCCGTGTGGTAAGCGGCGGACATCTCCACACCGTTGAGCGGTGCGTAGGCGCCGTCGTAAATGACCTTCGACATGGATGGGTCGAAGAACAGGGTCAGGTAAACACCCGACAGGATCAGAATGATGAAGGAGTAGAGCGCGATCTCACCGAGCATGAAGGACCAGTGAGTCGGGAACACCTTGTTGATCTGCGGGCGGATTACCCCAGACGCGGTGTAGCGCTCATCGATGTTGTTTGCGGCCTGCGCGAGGCGGCCTTGTTGCTTAGTGGTCATGACCTACGCTCCCAGAATGCCGGGCCAACAGGCTCGATGAAGTTGCCCTTGGCGATGAGGTACCCTTCCTCGTCCACCGTGATCGGCAGCTCTGGCAGTGCACGTGCGGCTGGGCCGAAGACCGGCTTGCCGTACTGCAGTGCGTCGAACTGGGACTGGTGGCACGGGCAAAGAATACGGTTGGTCTGCTGCTCGTACAGGGACGTCGGGCAACCAATGTGCGTACAGATCTTGGAGAACGCAATGTAGTCGCCGTAGTGGAAGTCTTCCTGGCCGGCACGCTGGACAGCACGCAGAGCATCCTCGTGGCGCAGGCGGATCAGCATGACCGCGTTGCGGGAACCGTGGATGGAGTGCATGTGGTCCTCGTAGACCTCTGCCTTGGAGTCGTACTTGTCGCCGTCGTTGACCATGCTTTCGGTCATTGGGAAGACGGTCTCCATGGCGCCAGCGTCCAGGTCCTCCGGACGGACGCGGACCAGGCGGGAGATGCCCTTGGTGCTCCAGTGGCCGTCGTGGTTCTCAGCCACGGCGCCGGTGTCGCGGGCCAGGTACAGCTTCTCGCCCTGCTCGTGCAGGGTCCAGCCGGTGGTCCACAGGGTGCCGTCGCCGGCGATGCCCATTGCGCCGCGCTTCCACGGGTTCTTCACGATGCCACCCATTGGGAGGATGATCGCGAGACCAGCGAGTGCGGCACCACCTGCGGCCAGGCCAGCGATAACCGGGCGGCGGCCGAGGGTGGAGGTCTTCCAGGAGTCGTTCAGGAGGGCCACGAGGGTGCGGCGGTCGACCTCGTCAGACGGGCCGTCGTGGCGGGTCTGAACGGAGATCTCCTCCGGAATGAAGCTCTTGGTGTAGGCCGCAACACCCATGCCCAGCAGGGTGATGGACAGACCAGAGGTAATACCCAGCAGCGGGGTGTAGAAGGTGTACCACCACAGGCCCTCTTCATCCATGTGCTTGTACTCCCACGGCCAGAAGAGGTAGATGGCAACGAATGCCAGGCCGAGGACGATGGAGAGGATCAGGTAGGTGGCAACCCGACGGGAGGCACGCTTCTCAGCCGGATCGTTCTCGATCGGGAAGCGTTCCTTGCGGTAAGCGACGGTCACGCCGTCCAGCTCGGTGCCGAGGCGGGCGAGGTCTTCCTCGCTCATCTGTGCCAGCTCGGCATCAGTGTACTTATTCTTCAATTCGCTCATGACCGGGTTCCAATCCACATCGCGAAGGCGATCATCACGATGATGCCTCCGAACCACATCAGCATGCCCTCGCTAACGGGACCCAGACCGCCGAGGCCGTAGCCACCCGGGTTCGGGGTTTCCTTCGCGTTCTTCACGAAGGCGATGATGTCCTTCTTCTCGTCAGCGGTCAGCTGGCGATCAGAGAACTTCGGCATGTTCTGCGGGCCAGTCAGCATGGCCTGGTAGATCTCCTGCTCGTTCGCGTGGTCCAGGGTCGGAGCGAACTTACCGGAGGACAGTGCGCCACCACGGCCAGTGAAGTTGTGGCAGGAGGCACAGTTCAGACGGAAGAGGTCGGAACCGCGGGCCACGTCGGCCGGGTTGATCTCACCGTCGGCGGTGCTCTTACCGCGGAGGGACTCCATGGCGATGGAGCCGTCCTCGTTGCGGACGATGCCCGGGCCGCCACCGTTGGCGTTGACGTATGCCGCCAGAGCCAGGGTCTGCTGCTCGGAGTAACGCGGCTGCTTACGCTTTGCCTGCGCCTCGTTGCGCAGCATCGGCATGCGGCCGGAGTGGACCTGGAAGTACACGGAGCCCTCGCCGACACCGATCAGCGAAGGACCACGCCCCTCCTGGCCCTGGAGGTTGGCACCGTGGCAGGTGATACATGCCACTTCGTAAATTTCCTTACCCTGCTGGACCAGTGCGGTCTCGTCCTGCTGTGCCGTAGCAGTGTTCGGGTCCGGAGTGAGGGCATTAGCCAGGAATCCCGCGCCGGTCAGTCCGACGACGAGAGCGAATGCCCCGGCAAGCACCTTGCGGAGCTTGCGGCGCCGCCGTGCGGCCCCTGGGGAACGCTGTGCGCCGGTTGCTGCACCGGTGCTCGCGTTGTTGTTAGAGGTATCCATCTTGTTCCCTTTAACTCGTCAATGGAATTGCGATGGGCTGTCGGCCAACCTGAGTTGGCGCTAACGGCCTATTGAACGAAGTAAATCGTGATCCACAGGCCGATCCAGACAACGTCGACGAAGTGCCAGTAATAAGACACGACGACGGCAGCGGTTGCCTGCGCCGGGGTGAACTTGGACTTGAACGTCCTGAGCAACACAACGAGGAACGCAATCACACCGGCCAGCACGTGTGCGCCGTGGAAACCGGTCGTGATGAAGAACACCGAGCCGTAAACGGAGCCCGGGATCGTGGTTCCAGTCTGGACGAAGTGGAAGTACTCGTATCCCTGACCGATAAGGAACACGGTTCCCAGCAACGCCGACAGTGCGTACCAACGACGAAGAGCGAAGACATCCCCCCTCTCAGCCGCGAACACGCCGAACTGCGCAGTCACGGACGAGGAGATCAGGATGATCGTAATCGTCGCCGCGAAAGGCACGTTCAGCTCGGTTGGCTCGGATGGCCAATTGCCTCCCGAGTTGGCCTTGGACACGAAGTACATCGCGAACAGGCCAGCAAAAAACATCAATTCTTGAGACAGGAACACGATCGTGCCGACGCTGACCATGTTCGGTCGGTTCAGCGTCGCAACACGATGTGGTGCTGCCATACCTGGGTTTTCAACTGCGCTTGTCACGTGTCTAAGTATGGCTGTTTTCTGGCAGATAGTCGATTCCCCACGCGTGAAAGCTCAAAGCGGACTGGAAAACAGCAGGTCAAACCTTGGACAAACCTGCCAGCACCCCCCCTTTGGGGGATAGCCGGAACTTTTGGGAACCGCTATCCGACGCACCTCATCGTGGCTGGTCAGCGCATGAGCGGCAGCGGTTTCCTGCTGAGCAAAGGCCCGATTTTGTTCACAGGATTCAGCCAGCAATGCACCATCCCCTCCCCCATCTTGGGCTCGAGCCATGCCTCCGGAGCGCGCTCGCACCTCACCTCTCCCCCGCAGAAGTCGCCGAGATTTGGTTCACAGTGGTGATCCACGCCACCCGCTCACAGGCAACACTAACCTCCTCCGTATTATTTAAAGGAAACAGCTTTGGAAGGGAGCCAACAGGTGGCAACAGAGTCAACCGAACACAGCACATTCACCTCTACCGCTCATGCACTGGGCGCCGAGCAGCTTCCGGAGTCCTACTTCACCTGGCCGGGCCTGCTGGACCGTCTGGGCCGCCGCGAGGAGCTCAGTGAGTCCCAGACCGCTTGGGCGATGAACGAGATCATGGCTGGGCGCGCCAGCGACGTCCTGATCTCCGCCTTTGCCTTTGGCCTTCGGGTGAAGGGCATCACCGCCGCGGAGCTCGCCGCTGCAGCGGAGGCCATGCGCTCCTTCGCCACCCCGGTGGATTTCTCGGGCGTGGACAAGATCGTGGACATCGTGGGCACCGGCGGCGACGGCCGCAATACCGTCAATATCTCCACGATGGCCTCCTTCGTGGTCGCGGGCACGGGCACCAACGTGGTCAAGCACGGTAACCGCAAGGCCTCCTCCCAGTGTGGTGGCGCGGACATGCTCGAGGCGCTCGGCGTGAACATCGAACGCTCCCCCGAGGCCGTAGCGGAGGACCTAAAGGAGACTCACTTCGCATTCCTGTTCTCGAAGGCCTACCACCCGGCCATGCGTTTCGCGGGCCCGGTGCGCAGCGAGCTGAAGGTTCCGACCGTCTTCAACCTGCTCGGCCCCATGACCAACCCGGCAAAGCCCGGCTTCGGCCTCATCGGCTGCGCGTTCAAGGATCTCATGCCGATCATCGGCGGCGCCTTCGCCCACCAGGGCAGCCGCGTGCTCGTCGTTCGTGGCATGGACGGCATGGACGAAATCAGCGTGTGCGCCCCAACCGACGTGGTCACGGTGGATGCCCACGGCCAGACCGGCGAGGAGATCATCAACCCGCGTTCCCTGGGCCTCGACTTCTACGAGGAGGACGCCCTGCGCGGCGGAGATGCCGAGTACAACGCCGAGATCGCCCGCAAGCTCTTCCGCGGCGAGCTCGAGGGCGCGATTAAGGACGCCGTCCTGCTTAACGCCGCCGCAGCGCTGGCCACCGTCGAGGGTTGGGAGGAAGATGGCCTGCAGGCCACACTCAAGCGGAACATCGACCGCGCCCGCGAGAGCCTGGAATCCGGTGCAGCCCTGAAGAAGATGGAAGCGATGATCGCCCGCTAGGAGCCTCATCACTCCCCATTAACCCCCTCGGTCAAGCTTTAAAGCCTGACCCTGGGGTCTTTTTCATTGCTTTTCGGTACAGGTACTCCCCGGGCACTGACTGTCGAACTTCGCGCGCAGGACGACCCCTCGAATCAAACCTGGCCATCGAATCGAGCACAGCGACGTTGCCAACATCGAGTCCCAGGGAACCTGGAAATTCAGGGCCAGGTTCCGAAATGCAGAACGCGGCCGGGTTCCCGTCGAGGGATCCCGGCCGCGGACTTAAAGCGTGTGAACGCTTAAGCGTTTAGTGGTCGTCGCGAGCGACACCGTACTGGAGGTTCATCATGACAGCACCCCAGATCAGGAAGATTACGCCGGCCACGATCAGCCAGAAGTGCCAGAAGGCCAGACCGTAAGCAACCATCATGACTGCGATGGTCAGCTGCAGCGGCCAGATGGAACCAGCGGAGAAGAAGCCCAGCACGCCAGCGCCGTCCTCAATCTCAGCCATCTCCCAGTCGGACGGGCCGATGTCAGTCTTGTTGTCGGTCAGGTGCAGGTACACCGCCAGCATCAGCGACAGCAGCAGGGCCAGGGTGAAGCCGGTGACACCAGCCCACTCGGTACCCAGCACGCGGTTGGTCTCGACCAGGTACTTGGTGCCCAGGATGTACGCGACGTCCATGACCAAGAAGAACACGGCGAGGCCGTAGAAAAGCTTTGCTCCGGAAGTCATCTTTACCTCTTTCTCTAGTTAGGAACTCGCGCGGTGCCCTTAGGCGGCGTTGCGGTCCGTCATGTTCTCGCCGGCCTCACGGGTAGCCGTGCGGTCGGAAACGAATGGGTGGGTAGAGGTGGAGTACGGAGCTTCACCGATGGACTTCAGAGCCTCGGAGTTCGGGGCCTCCGGGTTGTCCTGACGGAACTTGACGTAGTCCGCGAACTTCTCCGGGGAGACGACGCGCAGCTCGAAGTTCATCATGGAGTGGTAGGTACCGCACATCTCGGCACAGCGACCGACGAATGCTCCCTCTTCCTTGATCTCGGAGATCTGGAAGCGACGCTCAGACTGGTTTGCCTCCGGGTGCGGGAACACGTCGCGCTTGAAGAGGAACTCTGGGATCCAGAAGGAGTGTGCAACGTCCGCGGAAGCGAGGTTGAACTCGATTGCGGTGTTGGACGGAACAACCAGGACCGGAACCTCGTCGGTGGAGCCGACGGTCTCGATCTTGTTGAAGTTCAGGTAGCTGTAGTCTTCCTTCGAGCGGCCGTGGATCGGACCGACACCGTGGTTGGTGTTGGAGCGGATCTCGTACTTGGAGTCCTCAGCGCGCTGCTGAGCTTCCTTGTCGACACCCTCGTAGTCCTGGCCGCCCAGCAGCTCGCCGTTGATCTCGCCGTAACCGAACTTCCAGTTCCACTGGTAGCCGGTGACGTCGACCTTGACCTTCGGGTCCTTATCCAGGGCGGTAACGCTGTCCTGGGTCTGGATGTTGAAGAAGAACAGGACCATGACGATCAGAACCGGAACGGTGGTGAGCACCAGCTCGAGCGGGACGTTGTAGCCCGTCTGACGTGGGAATTCCTCGTTGTCACCACGACGGGAGCGAGCCTTGCTGGAGTAGCGACCCATGACGAAGAACATCAGGGCCCACATGATGATACCGATGATCCAGGCGGTCACCCAGACCCAGACCCAGTAGTTGCCCATCTGCTCAGCCTCCGGGGTGATACCCATCGGCCAGCCCATGCGGAGAGCATGGAAAAAGCCGTTCTCCGGGGGCGCGACGTTACAACCAGCAAGGGCGAGGCCGGACAGGCCGAGCGTCCCTGCCATAGCAATACGGCGAGTCATACCGTGCACTTTTCGCTGTTCCACGCGATTATGCCTTCCTCGTTCACACGTTCATAGCCTTGGGTTTTTCGGCGTTATCGCTCGTGGTAAGCGCACGCTTGTTGCGCCCAAGACTGCTTCACTAGAGAACTTTAGACCATATACAGCGAATTGCCACTATTCGTTGCGGTGGGTGCCACTTTTTGGGGGTTTCCTGTGAGCCCCTCCCCCCGTCCGGGGCAACTTGCCCGTTTTCTGCCCCGCGCGCCAGCTAGGACGAGCGCCCCCGAGCGCGTAGTTTGTAGTCTAACCGACCTGGCTCGCGACCGCTTCTGCCCCGCGCGTCAGTTTATATAGTCCCCGATGATTCAGGAGTAGTAAAGCACCCTATGTGTGGCCTACTTGGTTTACTGTCCGCCGACGGCACTGCCAACACCTTCACCGACCCGGTCGCTGAGGCGCTGCCGTGCATGCGTCACCGTGGTCCGGACGATAGCGGCACCTGGAATGACGACGATGTGGTCTTCGGCTTCAACCGCCTGTCCATCATCGACCTGGAGCACTCCCACCAGCCGCTGCAGTGGGGCCCTTCGGATCAGCCGAACCGCTACTCCATGACCTTCAACGGCGAGATCTACAACTACGTCGAGCTCCGCGAGGAGCTCCAGAAGTTGGGTTATTCCTTTAATACCGGTGGCGACGGTGAGCCGATCGTCGTTGGTTTCCACCACTGGGGCGCCGATGTGGTCAACCACCTGCGTGGCATGTTCGGCATCGCGATCTGGGATTCGGTGGAGCGCCGCCTGTTCCTCGCTCGGGATCCGTTCGGCATCAAGCCGATGTACCTGGCGTCGACGGATAAGGCGACGGTCTTCTCCTCCGAGAAGAAGTGCATTCTTTCCCTTGCGGACGCCATCGGCCTGAACCTCGATCTGGATCCGCGGGCTATTGCTCACTACACGGATCTGCAGTATGTCCCGGAGCCGGAGAGTCTGCACAAGAACATCTTCCGTCTGGAGTCCGGCTCCCGCGCGTTCGTCACTCCCCCAGCGGAGGGCGCGCAAGGCGGCTGCACCATCGAGGAGGAGCGCTACTTCGAGCCGAAGTTCCCGGTGGCCAAGGTCCCGGCGGGCGGCGAGGATGCCCTCTTCCAGCGCATCGCCGAGGCCCTGGAGGATTCCGTGGCCAAGCACATGCGCGCGGACGTCACGGTGGGCTCCTTCCTCTCCGGCGGCATCGACTCCACAGCCATCGCTACCCTGGCGAAGCGCCACAACCCGGACCTGCTGACCTTCACCACCGGTTTCCAGCGCGAGGGTTACTCCGAGGTGGACGTCGCTGCGGAGTCTGCTGCGGCGATCGGCGCGGAGCACATCGTCAAGGTGGTCAGCCCAGAAGAGTTCGCCGACGCGGTGCCGAAGATCATGTGGTACCTGGACGACCCGGTCGCCGACCCGGCGCTGGTGCCGCTGTACTTCGTGGCAGCGGAGGCCCGCAAGCACGTGAAGGTTGTGCTCTCCGGCGAGGGCGCGGACGAGCTCTTCGGTGGCTACACCATTTATAAGGAGCCTTTGAGCCTCGCCCCGTTCGAGAAGATTCCTAGCCCTATTAATAAGGTGCTGGCGAAGCTGGGCGACGCACTGCCGGAGGGCGTGCGCGGTAAGTCGCTGCTGCAGCGGGGCACGATGTCCATGGAGGAGCGTTACTACGGTAACGCCCGCTCCTTCAACTACGAGCAGCTGGAGCGCGTGCTGCGCGAGGTGCGCCCGGAGTGGGATCACCGCGAGGTGACCGCCCCGATCTACGCGAAGTCGAAGGACATGGATCCGGTGGCTCGCATGCAGCACCTGGATCTGTTCACCTGGCTGCGCGGGGACATCCTGGTCAAGGCGGACAAGATCACGATGGCAAACTCCCTGGAGCTGCGCGTCCCGTTCCTGGACAAGGTCGTTTTCGACGTCGCGGAGACCCTCCCGATCGATATGAAAATCTCCCACGGGACGACGAAGTACGCGCTGCGTAAGGCGATGGAGCGCATCGTTCCGGAGCACGTGCTCAACCGCAAGAAGCTAGGCTTCCCGGTGCCGATCCGCCACTGGTTGGCCGGCGAGGAGCTCTACGGCTGGGCGAAGAAGCACATCGAGGATTCCCAGACGGATCACATCTTCAACAAGGCCGAGGTGCTGGCGATGCTCGAGGAGCACCGCACGGCGATGAACTCCGGTTCCGGCCCGGATCACTCCCGCCGCATGTGGACGGTGCTGGCGTTCATGATCTGGCACGGCATTTTCGTGGAGAAGCGCATCGACCCGGGCATCAGCGAGCAGGACTACCCGGTGAAGATCTAAGACCGCTGCGTCCCGGGGAATCCGGGGTCTAGGGCAATCCCCCCGGCCCTAAAGCTCCTCCCCGGCGCCAGCGGCTGCTTCCCCGGCGCATAGGTCCAGCCCTTCGGTCAGGCTCCTCTGGCTGCTGAACCTCCCCCTGCAATACAAAACGCCGCGGTCCCACTCATCGTGGGGCCGCGGCGTTTTCGCCGTCTTCCCTCTTTCGCTACCCCGCAGCCGCGGGGTCGAGGGGGCTTCTTCGGCTTAGGAGAAGGAGTCGCCGCAGGCGCAGGAGCCGCTGGCGTTCGGGTTATCAATCGTAAAGCCCTGGGACTCGATGGTGTCCGCGAAGTCGATCTTCGCGCCCATCAGGTACGGGGCGGACATGCGGTCGACGACCAGGTTCACGCCGTCGTACTCGTCCTTCAGGTCCCCGTCCAGGGAGCGGTCATCGAAGAACAGCTGGTAACGCAGGCCAGCGCAGCCACCTGGCTGAACCGCGATGCGCAGCGCCAGGTCGTCGCGACCCTCCTGGGCCAGCAGGGAGTTTGCCTTGGACACAGCGGCGTCGGTCAGCTCGACACCCGTGACCTTCTCTGGGGCAGTCATATTTCCTCCTCATTAAGGATGGTTTCGATGCTCGTTTAGGTTACTCGCGAAGCGGTGCGAATTCCACAACTTCACGCTCCGTCCTCCGTTACAACGGGCAGCACCGCAAAACTATTCCATCCTTTTGATAGCCCCCTGATTCTGCTCTAGCCTAAGAGGCGTGAAAAAGTCGCGTAAGAAGAGCACATCCACCGACGCTGCCGCCAGCACCGTCGCAGCATCCGCCGAGGCCACCCCGGAAGCTGAGGACAAGCAGCCGAGCAACAAGGCCTTCACCCCGCCGAAGGGCCGGCCGACCCCGAAGCGCAACGAGCAGGAGCGCCAGGCCGGCGTGCGCCGCGGTCCCTATCAGGGCCCGGAGACCCCAGCCGAGGCCCGCAAGCGCCGCAAGGAGCTCAAGACCTCCATGTCCAAGGAGGAGTACAAGGAGCTCAAGGCCAAGGAGCGCCGGGAGCGAGAGGCCGAGCGCCGCCACATCAACGAGCGCATGATGGCCGGCGACGAGCGCTACCTCATGGACCGCGATAAGGGCCCGGAGCGCCGCTTCGTCCGCGACTGGGTGGATTCCCACCGCTACCTCGGCAACTTCTTCATGCCAATCGCGCTGGTCGTGGTCCTAATCATGGTGATCGGCCTGCGCAAGCCGATGCTGGCGAACACCGCTTCCCTGGTGATGTTCGGCATCCTGATCCTCATGGTCATCGAGGGCATCATGCTGGGCCGCAAGGTCAACCGCCTGGTGCGCGAGAAGTACCCGGATACCACGCTGGGTAAGTTCGGCCTGGGCATGTACGCCTTCGGCCGCGCGACGATGATCCGCAAGATGCGCAACCCTGCCCCGCAGGTGGAGATCGGCGAGGACGTTCGCTAGATGGCAGTGGACTTCTCGGCCGTGGAAGCAGTCGATCCGACGCGGGTTGCAGAGGCGACCCGCCGGTTGGAGGCGACGACGATGGCTGCCGGCGGTGGCCGTGCGAGTTTGGGGGAGCTGGCCGCCTGGGGTGGTTGGTTGGCGGCCTGCCAGGGCCGGGAGCTGCCCGCCGCGCTGGGGCGCGTGACCTTGGCGGTCGTCGCTGGTGAGCCAGCCACGACGCCTGCCGTGTCCATTCTTCCCGAGGATTCTCTGGCCCAGGTGGGCGAGCTGTATGCCTCGGGTCGTTCCCCCGTCGCCGCCGCTGCGGTGGCCCAGGATGTTCGGGTGGAGTTTATCGACGCCAACGCCGCGGCCGCCGATCAGCTTTCCACCGAGACGGAATCCCCTGGGGCGGAGTTCGGCATCGAGGAGTGGCTGGCGGCCGGTGCGGCCTTCGCGGACGCGGAGGCGGATAAGGGCACGGAGCTGCTGCTGCTCGGCGACTTCGGTCCGGGCACTACAACCGCGGCCGCGACAATCATCGGCGCGATCTGCGGGATCGAGCCGGTCAAGGTCATCGGCTGGGGTTCCGGCATTGATGACCAGGGCTGGCGGCGCAAGGTTGCCCAGATCCGCGATGGCATGTTCGCGGTGCGGGATGTGCGCACCGAGCCCCGCGAGATCCTCGCCCGGGCGGCAACGCCCCATATCGGGGTGCTGACCGGGGTCCTCGCGCAGGCCGCGATCCGCCGCACGCCGGTGATCTTCGACGGAGCGGGCTGCGCGGCGGCCGCGCTGTGCGCGCAGATGCTTGCCCCCACCGCTCGCGACTGGTGGCAGCCGGCCTCCCCTGGCACGGAACCGGCGATCGTGCCGGCGCTCGGTGCGTTGGGCTTAAGCCCAATCCTGCCGACCGGTATCGGCCTGGGCCAGGGCGCGGGCACGCTGCTCGCGCTGCCGCACCTGCGCCTGGCCACGCAGTTCGCCGAGGGCGAGGCCTAGCCGCACTCCCCTGATCAGCGCTACGCCCGGCTGCACGGCAGAACGGGCAGCCCAAGGGCCCACATCTGCCAACGCTTGAGGCCCCGGCCCCACCGAAAGATGGTGGCCCGGGGCCTCAAGCGCTCTCCACCACCGCGCGAGGCGCCTACGGAGCTACTGCGTTACTGCAGGTCCTCAGCCGGAACCAGGGTGTGCAGCCAGCCGTGCTTGTCCTCCACGGCACCGCGCTGGATGCCGGTGAGGTGGTCGCGCAGGCGCATGGTGACCTCGCCGGTTTGAGCACCGTTGATGTCGTACCCACCGCCGGCGTACTTCACGGAGCCCACCGGGGTGACCACGGCGGCGGTGCCGCAGGCCAGCACCTCGGAGAGCATGCCGGAGTTCGCGGCCTGCTCCCACTCCTCGATGGAGATTCGGCGCTCGTTGACGTTGTAACCCAGGTCCCGGGCGACCTGGATCAGGGAGTCGCGGGTGACCCCCGGCAGCAGGGAGCCGGAGAGCTCTGGCGTGATGACCTCGGCGTTCTCCCCCTCGCCGAAGACGAACATGAGGTTCATGCCGCCCATCTCCTCGACCCACTTGCGCTCGACGGCGTCCAGCCACACAACCTGGTCGCAGCCTTGCTCGGCGGCCTGCGCCTGGGCCATGAGGGAACCGGCGTAGTTACCGGCGCACTTCGCGGCACCGGTGCCGCCGGGCGCGGCGCGCACGTACTCGGTGGACAGCCACACGCTCACCGGCTTGATGCCGCCGGTGAAGTAGGCGCCCGCCGGGGAGGCGATGACCATGTAGGTGTAGGTCTTGGACGGCTGGACACCCAGGTGCACGTCCCGAGCGATCATCAGCGGGCGCAGGTACAGCGCGGCCTCGCCGCCTGCCGCTGGCACCCACTCGTGGTCGATGGCGACCAGCTGCTTCAGGGACTCGAGGAACAGCTCCTCCGGCAGCGGGGCCATGCCCAGGCGCTCAGCGGAGCGCGCCATGCGCTGGGCGTTCTGCTCCGGGCGGAAGGTGGCGATGCTGCCGTCCGGCTGGCGGTAAGCCTTAATACCTTCGAAGATGGCCTGGCCGTAGTGGAAGACCATGCTGGCCGGGTCCATGGTCAGCGGACCGTAGGGCTCGACGCGGGCGTTGTGCCAGCCGATCTCCTCGTCGTAGTCGATGAGGACCATGTGGTCGGTGAAGTGGACGCCAAAGCCCGGGTTCTCGAGGACCTTGGCGATATCCGCCGAGGAGGTGCGGTTCTCGTTCGGCGTGACGGTGAAGCTCAGATTGGTGTTTGGTGCGGTGGTGTTCGGTGTGCTTTCGCTCATGCTTACAACCATAGTTCCTCGAAAAATTGTGAGTACAGTTGATGGTGCATTAGTGAGAATCTGCGTTGCGAAAGGATTGATTTTCGATCATGTCGACTCAGCCAGGCCAGCCGATCGCGCTGGATCCCGTCCAGACTTATTCCGCCCTGCCGAACCGTGGCACGATGCCGGCGATTGACCTCGTCGCGGAGCTTCCGGCAGATGCGGAGGTGGACACGCTGATCGTCCCGGTGTTCCAGGGCGCTAATGGCCTGGAGCTGGCCGCCACGGGTTCGGGCCTGCTGAGCAAGGAGCAGGAGATCACCCTGTGGCGCGTGCTCACCAGTGTGGGCGCCACCGGTAAGCGCGAGGAGCTCACCCCGGTGCCGGGCGAGCTGCTGGCCACTGAGGGCAAGGCCCCGGCGACGAAGATCCTGGCCCTGGGCCTGGGTGATATCGACGAGTCCACGGACGAGGACATCCGCGAGCTCGCGGGCGTGGCCTCCCGCGCTGCGGGGCTGGGTTCGAAGGTCGTCTCTAGCCTCGGCCTGATTTCCCCGGAGGCCGCGCTGGTCGGTCACGCCCTGGGTGGTTACCGTTTCGCTGGATTCAAGGGAGCTTCCGCCAAGGACGCCGCTGGCCAGGGTGCAGCGTCCGAGGACAAGGACGCCGACGCCTCCGACTCCCCCGCCACCATCACGGTGCTCGCCCGCGAGGCGGACGCCGCCCTGCTGGCCCAGGCTCAGGTTGACGCCGCCGCGGTTGCGCTGGCCCGTGACTTCGTGAATACCCCGGCGAATTTCCTGTACCCGGAGACCTATGCCAACACGATCCGCGAGATCGCCGAGGCCGTCGGGCTGGGCGTCGAAATCCTGGATGAAAAGGAGTTGGAGGAAAAGGGCTACGGCGGCATCGTCGGCGTCGGTAAGGGCAGCGAGCACGCACCGCGCCTGGTGCGCCTGACCCACGAGCCGTCCGCGGATAACGAGGCACCGCAGGTCGCGCTGGTCGGTAAGGGCGTGACCTTCGATACCGGCGGTATCTCGCTGAAGCCGGGCGCGAATATGTGGGACATGATTTCGGACATGGGTGGCTCCGCGGCTGTCGTCGCCACGATAGTGGCGGCTGCGCGCCTGGACCTGCCGATGAAGGTCATCGCCACGATTCCGCTGGCAGAGAACACCCCGAGCTCCACCGCAACCCGCCCGGGTGACGTGCTGCGTCACTACAACGGCCTGACCACTGAGGTGCTGAACACGGACGCGGAGGGCCGCCTGATCCTGGCAGATGCGATGGCACGTGCCTGCGAGGATGAGCCGGATTACCTCATCGAGACCGCAACCCTGACCGGCGCGCAGATGGTGGCGCTGGGCAACCGCACCCCGGGTGTCATGGGTTCCATCGCCTTCCGCGACAAGGTGGCGGAGCTCTCCCAGGAGGTCGGCGAGAACGGCTGGGCTATGCCGCTGCCGCCTGAGCTCGGCGAGGCGCTGAAGTCCGATGTGGCCGACCTGCGCAATATCTCCCCCAGCCGTTGGGGTGGCATGTCGGTGGCTGGCCACTACTTGGCCAACTTCGTGACCGAGGGCGTGGAGTGGGTGCACATCGATATCGCCGGCCCGGCGTATAACACCGAGGGCGCGTTCGGCTACACCCCGAAGCGCGGCACGGGCGTGCCGGTGCGCACGATTCTGGCGACCCTGCGCCACCTGGCAGGGACTACCAAGGAGGGCTAAGCCCCAAACCCTGGTCCCCCTTGGGCTAGAACTGCCCGGGGCCAGGGTCTCCCCCGGAGGGCTAAGACTCCTCTTCCTCGCGGCGCGCCTGCTCCATGCGGGCGCGCCGTTCGCGCTGTTCCAGGCGCTTTTTGATCAACCGGTCGCGCTCGATGCGGTCGCGCATGCGCTGCGGGTAGCCGGTCTCTTCGGCGAAGTAGAGGGGGATGCCGAGCTTCTTGGCGACCACGTCGATGCCCTTCGGCCCGCCGATCTTGCGGCGCGTCCAGTCGCCAGAGCCGTCGACGAGAACGACCGACATCTCGTTGATGAGGGTCTCGGGTTCCACGAAGCCCTCCACCCCACCTGCCTGGCCGCCATGCTGCGCGGACCAGGTGCTCAGGTACTCCAAATCACGTGCGCGAATGGTGTCTCCGGGCGCACGCGGTGGCTTGGTCTGATTCTTGCCGGATCGGCCAAAAAGATTGAACACAGCTCACTATTCTAGGCAGTCGGATTTTCGGTCGGGGCTGGGCGCGTCGAAACTTGCTTGAGAGCGTACAATTGTTGAGTAACTGGTCTTTAAAACTCGACCACAGCTAGTTTTCGCGTTTCAAGAGGAGCTTCAACACCATGGCGCAGTCCGTCGAAATGCCCGAGTTGGGCGAATCGGTCACTGAGGGCACCATCACCCAGTGGCTGAAGAAGGTTGGCGACAAGGTCGAGGTGGATGAGCCTTTGCTCGAGGTCTCCACCGACAAGGTTGATACCGAGATCCCCTCCCCTGTTGCCGGCGTTCTGCTGAAGGTAATGGCCGAAGAGGACGACACGATCGAGGTCGGTTCCATCATCGCTGAGATCGGCGAGGAGGATGAAGCTCCTTCCTCCGACGACGAGGGCGACGACTCCTCCGACGAGGACGAGGCTGCGGACAGCTCCGACGAGGACGCTGCTGAGGATTCTGACGAGTCTTCTGACGATTCCGATTCCGAGGGTTCCGGTGAGGGCGAGGACGTCACCATGCCGGAGCTCGGCGAATCCGTCACCGAGGGCACCATCACCCAGTGGCTGAAGTCCGTCGGCGACAAGGTCGAGGTCGACGAGCCACTGCTCGAGGTCTCCACCGACAAGGTCGACACCGAAATCCCATCCACGGTCGCAGGCACCCTGGTCGAAATCCTGGCTGACGAGGACGACACCGTCGAGGTCGGCGACGTCATCGCACGCATCGGCGACGGCGAGGCTAAGCCGGCCAAGAAGGAAGAGCCGAAGAAGGAGAAGTCCGAGGACAAGTCTTCCGAGAAGGCTGCGTCGAAGGACGAGCAGAAGTCCGAGGAGAAGGACTCCGGCAAGGACAAGGCCGCGTCCGCTCGTGAGGCTGCGCGCGAGAAGGCTGCGGAGACCACCGCACGCCCGAACGTCGCCGACCGCAGCGAGAAGTCCGGCTCCGCTGGCGAGCCGTCCGGCGATAACCTGCCGTACGTGACCCCGCTGGTCCGCAAGCTGGCTGAGAAGAACAACGTGGACCTCTCCAAGGTCACTGGCACCGGCGTTGGCGGCCGTATCCGCAAGCAGGATGTCCTGGCTGCCGCCGAGGGCGATAACATCACCACCGGCGCGAAGACCAACCTGCCGGCCGGCCCGCGTGCGTCCGCGCACAAGGTCGACCCGAATAAGCAGGAGCTGATCGGCACGACCCAGAAGGTCAACCGCATCCGCGAGATCACGGCACGCACCACCCTGGAGTCCCTGCGCAACTCCGCGCAGCTCACCCAGGTCCACGAGGTCGACATGACCCTGGTCGCCGACCTGCGCGCGAAGTCTAAGAAGGCCTTCCAGGACGCCCACGGCGTGAACCTGACCTTCCTGCCGTTCTTCGCGAAGGCTGCCGTCGAGGCGCTCATCTCCCACCCGAACGTCAACGCGTCCTACAACGCTGAGACCAAGGAGATGACCTACCACGACCGCGTGAACCTGAGCATCGCGGTGGATACCAAGGACGGTCTGCTCTCCCCGGTTATCCACGACGCCCAGGACCTGAGCCTGCCGGAGCTGGCGAAGGCCATCGCGGACATCGCTGACCGCGCGCGCAATAAGAAGCTGAAGCCGAACGACCTGGCCGGCGGCACCTTCACCATCACCAACATCGGTTCCGAGGGCGCCCTGACCGACACCCCGATCCTGGTTCCGCCGCAGGCAGCCATGGTCGGCACCGGTGCGATCGTGAAGCGCCCGGTCGTCCTCAC
>NZ_JASLIP010000047.1 GCF_030152825.1 Corynebacterium sp. | reverse complement strand
CGAAGAATCGAAGGTTTTCATGGTTGATACTCATCTCGACACCCAAGCGATCCGACAGGATTTCCCCATCCTTTCCCGCACCGTTCGGGACGGCCAGCCGCTGATCTACCTCGATTCCGGGGCGACCGCGCAGCGTCCCCTGCAGGTGCTGGACGCGGAGCGCGACTTCCTCACCAAGAACAACGCCCCGGTCCACCGCGGTGCCTACCAGATCGCGGAGGAGGCCACCGACGCTTATGAGGGGGCCCGCGAGGCCATCGCGGCCTTCGTTGGCGCGGCGGATGAGGAGGTCGCCTTCACGAAAAACGCCACCGAGGCACTCAACGAGGTGGCTTTCGTCCTGGGGGATTCCCGGGCCGGCGAGCTCCAGGTCACCGAAGGCGACGAGATCGTCGTCTCCGAGCTGGAGCACCACGCCAACCTCGTGCCCTGGCAGGAGCTGGCACGTCGCACGGGCGCAACCCTGAAGTGGTTCCGCGCCACTGAGGACGGCCGCATCGACCTGGACAGCCTGCAGCTCAGCGAGAAGACGAAGGTCGTGGCTCTGACTCACCAGTCCAATGTCACCGGTGCGGTGCTGGACGTCAAGGAGGCTGTGCGGCGCGCCCGCGAGGTCGGCGCACTGTTCGTGCTGGATGCCTGCCAATCCGTGCCGCACATGGCCGTGGACTTCCACGACCTGGATGTGGACTTCGCGGCGTTCTCCGGGCACAAGATGCTGGGGCCCAACGGCGTGGGCGTGTTGTACGGCAAGAAGGAGCACCTGCGGGTGCTGCCACCGTTCCTCACCGGCGGATCGATGATCCAGAAGGTGACGATGGAGGGCTGCACCTTCGCCGACGCCCCGCAGAAGTTCGAGGCGGGCACCCAGATGACCTCCCAGGTCGTGGGTCTTGGTGCTGCGGTGGCTTACCTCAACGAGCTGGGCATGGATAAGGTCGCCGCCCACGAGCACGAGCTCACCGCCTATGCGCTGGCGCAGCTCAGCGAGATCCCTGGCCTGCGGATCATCGGTCCAACGGATATGCACAACCGGGGTAGCGCCGTGAGCATGGTGGTCGACGGCATCCACCCGCACGACCTGGGTCAGATCCTGGACGACCAGGGAGTCTCCATCCGGGTGGGGCACCACTGCGCGTGGCCGGCCCACACCTGCCTGGGCGTACAGGCCACGGCGCGCGCCAGCTTCTACGTCTATAACGAGAAGTGGGAGATCGACCGGCTCGTCGAGGGCATCCGCAAGGCGCAGGAGTTCTTCGGCGTCTAGCCCGCCGCCGGGGTGGTTACGCTCCTTTTTCAGGACGTCGACGCCCTCGCGTAGCGGATAACCTGAACCCAATTACACAACCTCAACCTTCAAAACGGTGGTGAAAGTACATGAGAATGGAACAGATGTACCAGGAGGTCATCCTGGACCATTACAAGCACCCGGAGCACGCCGGCCTGCGCGAGCCTTATGACGCGGAGGTCTTCCACGTGAACACCTCCTGTGGTGACGAGCTGACGCTGCGGGTGCACCTGAGCGAGGACCACAAGACGGTTCAGGACATCTCCTACGACGCAGTGGGCTGCTCTATCAGCCAGGCCTCCACTTCAGTGATGGCCGACGAGATCGTGGGCCTGCCGGTCACCGAGGCCTTCGCGAAGCTCGCCGAGTTCGAGAAGATGATCACCTCCCGCGGCAAGCTGGAGGGCGATGAGAACCTCATCGGCGACGGGATCGCCTTTAGCGGTGTCTCCAAGTACCCGGCCCGCGTGAAGTGTGCGTTGCTGGGCTGGAAGGCCTTCGAGGCAGCCGCGATCGACGCGGGCGCCACCCCGCCCGAGCAAACCGAGAACGCTTAGCTACTAACGCCATTGCCCATTAACCGACAACCCACCGTTTCTTTCACGGCACTTAAGCCCAACCCCCAAAGCGAGGAAAGCAATGTCTGAACAGAACCCTTCCAGCCCGGAGATGGACCCATCGCCGCTCAACGAGGTCCCGGAGCCACCGGCGAACCCGAGCCCGGAGGATCTCGAGCGTTACGGAAAGATCGAGGAGTGCCTGCTGGACGTCATCGACCCGGAGCTGGGCATCAACGTCGTTGACCTCGGCCTGGTCTACGACATCTGGGATGAGGGCAAGACCGTCATGATCAACATGACGCTGACCTCCCCGGCGTGCCCGCTGCACGACATGATTGAGGACCAGGCTCAGACTGCGGTGCTGAGCACGCTCCAGGAGTACGAGGACCTGCAGATCAACTGGGTCTGGACCCCGGCCTGGGGCCCGCAGATGATCAACGAGGAAGGCCGCGAACAGCTGCGCTACCTCGGATTCTCGGTCTAGCCACGCTGCAGGCCGAAACGTAAATAGCGCCAGGGGCGGCGATAGAGGGGGAGCAACACCGGGTGAGTCCACCCGGTGTTTTTCCTTAGCCGCCACATTGTCCGGGCGGTGCGCAACCCGCTGCGGCCCGAGAGGTAGGCCAACTGGTCGGCGGTGTGCAGGGAGAAGAAGGCAGCGAAGAAGCTCTGTACGTCCGTGGTGTTGGCCTCGGCGAGCAGCAGTGATCCGATGCGCCGCAGGGCCCGGGCGAGGGTCACGTTCGCTCGGCGGGCCAGCCCCATACAGCTCAACCCGACGCGCCTGATCCCGGTAGGCGCCAATTCCGCACGGTCGAGGAAGCCATCCACCTCCTGCAGCGCCGTGCCGACCGAATAGCCGGTCGCGGGATGGATAAAGCCGTCTCGGGCACCGAAGGTGTGCACCGCTGAGCCGGCAGCGGTGGTGCCCATGGGGATGGCGACGAGCTCTTCATCGGCGATCTCCAGCTCCTCGCGCCAGACCTCGCCCTGGAGGCTAGCCAACCGAGAGTCGAGCCGGGAGCGCAGCAGGGCGTAATCGGACTCGGTGGGGCGGGAGGTGCTTGCCAGGATCGTCTCTTCAGCCAGCCAGCCTTCAGGGAGGCGCTGGACGTAGAGGAAGCTGGGCTTGGCGCCACCGGGTTCCGCCGCGGGGGAGGCAGTCCAGTCCATGAGGGTCGGGGTGGTCAGCGCCTCGGACAGCGTGGCGCTGGACCCCCGCACCGGGCGAAGCACGTAACCCACCGCGATCTGCCACAGGGCGCCACCTGTGGTCGCCCCGCGGCAGTCCACCGTGAGCCCCGGCAAGTCGGCGAATTGCTCCTCGGTGATGGCTTCGGCATGCAGACTTCCCCTGGTGCGCTCTACCGCCTCGGCCGCCGCCGTGCGCAGGCCGTCCTTGTCCATCATGCGGTAGCTAAAGCCCAGCGGCGTGGTGGATCCCGGAATGGGGGTCACGCGGATCGATTCGGCGGGGGAGAAGAAGCTGCCTGCCCAGCCGGGGATCTCCGGGGCGAAGGCGCCGTAGGTGGCGGGCCACGTCGGCCACGCGTCCGCCCCCGCTGCTTGCGGGCGTGAACCGGGATCGTAGCCGTGCACCTGCCAACCCCGCTCGGCGGCGCGCAGCGCAAGAACCGCACCCGCCGGACCCAGCCCAATGACGTTGATTCGGCGCGGACCGGCACCCCGGGCGGGCGCCGCCGGGGCTGCGCTAATACTCCAGCTCATGCCCCCAATCTAGCCAAGGGCCGAGCAGTGTTAGGGTATTGCCTGTGATTGTGACGAAGGATCTGGAAGTTCGGGTGGGCGCGCGCACCCTCCTCACCGCCCCCGGCGAGCACCTGCGGGTGCAGCCGGGCGACCGCATCGCGCTGGTAGGCCGCAACGGGGCCGGGAAGACCACCACGATGCGGATCCTGGCGGGGGAGACCGAGCCTTATGGGGGCAGTGTCGTCAGTTCCGGGGAGCTGGGCTACCTGCCACAGGACTCGAAGGAAGGGGACATCGAGCAAACCGCCCGAGACCGCGTCCTCTCGGCCCGCGGGCTCGACCGAATCCGCCAGTCCATGGAGCGCCAGCAGGAGATCATGGAGACCGCGACCTCGGACTCCAAGCGCGACTCCGCGATCCGCAAGTACTCCCGCCTGGAGGAGCAGTATCACTCGCTGGGCGGCTACGAGGCCAATGCCGAGGCTGCCCGCATCTGCGACGCGCTGGGACTGCCGGAACGGGTGCTCGACCAGCAACTGAAGACCCTCTCGGGTGGTCAGCGCCGTCGCGTGGAGCTCGCCCAGATCCTCTTCGCTGCCACGGCCGGCTCCGGGCGATCCAAGACCACCCTGCTGCTCGACGAGCCGACGAACCACCTGGACTCGGATTCCATCGCCTGGCTGAAGGACTTCCTCTCCAAGCACGAGGGTGGGCTGATCATGATCTCCCACGACGTCGAGCTCATCGAGGCGGTCTGCAACCGCGTCTGGTTCCTCGACGCGGTCCGCGCCGAGGCGGATGTCTACAACATGGGATGGAAGAAGTACCTGGACGCCCGCGCCCTGGACGAGGCGCGTCGACGTCGGGAACGGGCCAACGCGGAGAAGAAGGCCTCCGCGCTGAAGAAGCAGGCGGATAAGTTCGGAGCGAAGGCGAACAAGGCCCGCGCCGCCAAGCAGATGGTGGCCCGCGCCGACCGGATGCTGGACCAGCTGGACGAGGTGCGCGTCGAGGATAAGGTCGCCTCGATCCGTTTCCCGCAACCCGCCCCCTGTGGCAAGACCCCGCTGTTCGCCAAGGGGCTGACCAAGATGTACGGCTCCCTGGAGGTCTTCGCGGGCGTAGACCTGGCGATCGACAAGGGCAGCCGCGTCGTCGTCCTGGGCTTCAACGGTGCCGGTAAGACCACGCTGCTGAAGCTACTGGCCGGGGTGGAGCGCACAGACGGGGAGGGCGGCATCGTCACGGGCCACGGCCTCAAGATCGGCTACTTCGCCCAGGAGCACGACACCATCGACGGGAAAAAGTCCGTCTGGCAAAACGCGATCGACGCCTGCCCCGACGCCGATGAGCAGGAGCTGCGCAGCCTGCTGGGCGCGTTCATGTTTTCCGGGGAGAAGCTGGATCAACCCGCGGGCACGCTCTCGGGCGGCGAGAAGACACGCCTGGCGCTCGCCACGCTGGTCTCCTCCCGCGCGAACGTGCTGCTGCTCGACGAGCCGACGAATAACCTGGACCCGCAGTCCCGCGAGCAGGTCTTGGACGCGCTGCACACCTACGAGGGCGCGGTGGTGCTGGTGACCCACGACCCGGGTGCCGTGCGGGCCCTGGAGCCGGAGCGGGTCATCGTTCTACCTGATGGGGTGGAGGACCTGTGGAACGACGAGTACATGGAGATCGTCGAGCTGGCCTAGCCTCCGACCTCGTCTTTCATCGGTTGCTCGCGGAAGGGCGACGCGGTGGCCTACGCGGTTACCAGGACCAGCTGTTCGGCATGCGCCAGTTGCGCACAGCGAGGTTGAAGACGGCTTCGCGCTGCTTCTCCGTCAGCCCCGAGTCCAGCTCCGCGTGGGTCTGACCGGGGCGGCGGCTGATCCCGACGATCGCCCAGCCGTTATTGTTCCAGTCGTCTACCGTGGCATCTTCCGCCGAGCTCGCCATGGTGAAACGTGTGCGGTACCAGTCGGGGTTGCGCTTCATTTGAAACTCGAAGGAATGCATCTCCTCCAGCGAGCCATCGGGGTGGAGCACTTTCAGCGGCGCCAGGTAGTAGTAATAAAACGTCCGACCAGAGTCCCGGGAGCTGCTGACATCGGTGCGGCAGTGATAGAACTGCCCAACCAACGCAGGGTAGTAGTCGATCCAGCCATTCTTCCAGGCCGTGACGATCCGCCTGTGCCGGGAAACGTCGCGTGAGATCGCGTACGCCCCGACGAGGACAAAGATGCTGCCGAGGACAGCGAAGACAATGTCGATCATGTCGAATTTATCGCGCCATGACCCGGTAGCGTTCAGACCGCTGAGTAGGAAGCGGAAGCCAATCAGAGCGAACAGGCCCCGAAAAGCACGAAGATCAGGAAGAAAGCGATGCGCCCGGGCAACGCGCCCCGGTAGGGGCCGGGGCCGGCCGCTTTCACTACCTCGAAGACCCCGCTGTGGTCCCGCATCGGGTTGGGGCTGGCATAGTAGTCCTCGTCTCGCTCGGGCACCAGCGGGTTCTCCAGCCCGGATTTGAACTTCAGTTGTGTGCGCGGCATGCGCGTCGGCTGCGTCAAAGCTGTGGCCCCTCGTCGCTGTGAAGTAGACAACAAAGTGTCCCCAGGATACGCCGTGATCCAGCCACCGACACGCGAAAAACGGGCAAGGCCAAGCACGACTTTGCTTTATGCACGGTGCTTGGCCTTGCCCGCGAGGCTCGCTAGTTGCGTAAGCCGTGGACCGGGGCGGGGATGAAACCGCCGCGGTGGACGAAGGCGTCGTTACCCTTCGCGTTCACCGGGATGACCGGGGCGTAGCCCAGCAGGCCTCCAAAGTTGACCTCATCGCCCGGCTTCGTTCCCGGCACTGGGATGAGGCGAGCGGCGGTGGTCTTATGGTTCATCACACCAATGGCGGCCTCGTCAGCAATCATGCCGGCGATGAGCTCCGCCGAGGTATCACCCGGGATGGCGATCATGTCGAAACCGACCGAGCAGATGCTGGTCATGGCCTCGAGCTTGTCCATGGTGATGGATCCCTCGCGCACAGCGTCGATCATGCCCTTGTCCTCGGAAACCGGGATGAAGGAGCCAGACAGCCCGCCCACGCGAGAGCAGGCCATCATGCCACCCTTTTTCACCGCATCATTGAGCAGCGCCAGTGCTGCGGTCGTGCCGTGGGTGCCGACCTGGCCCAGGCCCATGCTCTCAAGCACGTGCGCCACCGAGTCTCCCACCTCGGCGGTCGGCGCGAGGGAGAGGTCGACGATGCCGAAGGGCACGCCGAGGCGCTCAGCAGCCATCGTGCCGACCAGCTGGCCCGCGCGGGTGATCTTGAAGGCAGCCTTCTTAATCTCCTCAGCGATCTCGTTGAGGGAGGCACCAGCCAGCGGGGCGATCGCGTTGTTCACCACGCCCGGGCCAGAGACACCGACGGAGATCACCGTGTCGGGCTCCTCGATGCCGTGGAAGGCACCCGCCATGAACGGGTTGTCGCCGACAGCATTGGCGAAGACCACTAGCTTCGCACACGCAATGGAAGACTCGTCCTTAGTCAGCTCGGCTGCCTCCTTGACCACCCGGCCCATCAGGCCGACGGCGTCCATGTTCACGCCGGCACGGGAGGTCGCGACGTTCACCGAGCCACAGACCGCGCCGGTGGTGGACAGCGCCTCAGGGATGGAGCGAATGAGCCGCTCGTCTGAGGTCGTCGCGCCCTTCTCTACGAGCGCTGAGTAACCACCGACGAAGTTCACGCCCAGCTCGCCGGCGGCGCGGTCCAGCGCCTTGGCGATCTCCACCGGGTTGCCCTCCACG
This sequence comes from Corynebacterium sp., assembly GCF_030152825.1. Lineage (GTDB taxonomy): Bacteria > Actinomycetota > Actinomycetes > Mycobacteriales > Mycobacteriaceae > Corynebacterium. Next base: position 62,885 of record NZ_JASLIP010000047.1, on the reverse strand, counting down.
CCGGCGGCGACAAGGGAGACGGGGGAGACGGAGACCCGCTTGTTCACGATCGGGATCCCGAGCTCGCGCTCGATGCCCTCACACACGGGCACCAGGTCGCGGGCGCGCTCGGTCACGCGATCGTAGACCGCCTGCGCCGTGGCCTCCATGGTGGAGCGGGTGCAGCCGATAAGCGAGACGCCCATCGTCACCGTGCGGATGTCCAGGCGGTAGTCCTCGATCATCCGGATGACCTCGAGGAAGCGGGCAGAAGAGAATTCAAAGTTCACGCCGCGCCACCTTAAATATCGTTGATGGCGCTAAACAGGGCTTCGGACTGGATGCGCACGACCATGCCCAGCGGCTGGCCCGCGGCATCAAAGGCCTCCTGGAGGGCGCCCATATCCACCTCTGTTTCCGGCAGCTCCACGCGCATGATCATGGTGAAGAAGTCATCCATGATGGTCTGGGAGACGTCGACGATATTCAGGCCCTCGTCGGCTGCCGCCTTCGCGACGGCGGCGATAACACCGGGGCGATCCTTGCCGGTAGTGGTAATGATTGCATACATGCAGCCAGTATAGACCTGGAAAAATTTGCCCAGAAACGAGTGTAGGGTGGGCGCCATGAAAAAACAACATGTTCTTGTCCTCGGCGCAGGCGGTAACGTCTCGCGCCACAGCATCCCGAAGCTCGTCGCAGCAGGCCACAGTGTCACGGCCCTGGTCCGCAACCCCGAGCACGTCCAAAAGCTCGTCGACGAGGGTGCGACCGCGATTGTGCGCGATCTCACTACGATCAGCACAGAGGATTGGGCGCGTCTGCTGAGCCCCTTCGATGTGGTCGTCTGGTCCGCCGGTGCTGGAGGCGGATCCGCGGAGCTGACCTACGCTGTCGACCGCGACGCCGCGATGGCGATGATCGACGCGCTCGGGTCCCTCGGGGACGCAGCCCCGTTCACCGTCATGGTCTCCTACGCGGGCGCCTCCGAGGCAACAACCGAGGACGACGGCGGTTCCTGGTACGCCTACGTCGAGTCCAAGAAGGCCGTCGATAAGCGGCTGCTCGGATCCACCCTGCCGTACCAGATTCTTGGGCCGACCGCCCTAACCGACGACGCCCCAACGGGAATCACGGTCCTGGACGGGGACATGAACCCCGCGTCCGAGACGCCACGCGAACTGGTCGCCGACGTCATCGTCGAGTCCGTGGGGCGCGGGGAGGCGTTTGACCGCAACCCGCTCGACTTCGAAAACGGAACGGGCTCGGTCGCCGACGTATAACCGCTGGGCTTATTCGCCGCGCACCGACTGCTCGACGAGATCGAGCATCTTCTCAAGCTGCGCGGCGTCAGCCCCTTCCGCCATCTTGGCCATCAGCCCGTCCATGACCGTCTCGAGGTAGGTCTGGATGACCTCCAGGGGCACATCCGTGCGCATCGAGACGTTGTGGGATAAGCGGGCCCGGACGGCGGCATCGAGCACCTGCTGGTGCTTGCGCCACCGCGCCTCGAACTCCGGGTCGGTGCGCAGCTTGCGGACCGTTTCCGCACGCGTGATGTACCAGCTATTGGTCTCCGGGTGCGTGATCATGTGCCGCATGACCTCAATGAGGCCGTGGTTCGACACAACCTCCGCCTGGCAGGCGGCGTCCTCCCGCACCACCGCGAGGAACAGGGCTTCCTTGTCCGCGAAGTGGTGGAAGATCGCGCCCCGGGTCTTTCCGGTGGCCTTCTCCAGCCGGGCGACGGTCGCCCCCTCGTAGCCATATTGCGCGAAGCAACCACGGGCTTGCTCGATAATCTCCCGACGGCGGCGGGATAGTTCACGGTCGCTGACGATGGGCATGGCAGATTCCTTGATTGCGCACCTTCGAAGAGGGGTTGAGGGTCGCGCGGGGTCGAAGAAAAAGTTTAAGAAAAGGGGAAAGGGGCCCACCGGCTAGGCCGGAAGGCCCCTTAGCGGATGGGGAGAACTACTTGTTCTCGTCCATCATGTTGCGCAGGACGAACTGCAGGATACCGCCGTTGCGGTAGTAGTCAGCCTCGCCCGGGGTGTCGATACGGGTCACGGCGTCGAACTCAATCTTCTCGCCGTTCTCCTTGGTAGCGACGACCTTCACGGTCTTCGGAGTCTCGCCCTCGTTGAGCTTCTCCAGACCAGTGATGTCGAAGGTCTCGGTGCCCTCGATACCCAGGGACTTCCAGGACTCGCCCTCCGGGAACTGCAGCGGAACAACGCCCATACCGATGAGGTTGGAGCGGTGGATGCGCTCGAAGGACTCTGCGATGACGGCCTTCACGCCGAGCAGCAGGGTGCCCTTTGCAGCCCAGTCACGGGAGGAACCGGTGCCGTACTCCTTGCCGCCGAGAACCACGAGAGGAGTGTTCTGCTCCTTGTAGTTCATTGCAGCGTCGTAGATGTAGGACTGTGGGCCACCCTCCTGGGTGAAGTCGCGGGTGTAGCCACCTGCAACGCCGTCCAGCAGCTGGTTCTGCAGGCGAATGTTCGCGAAGGTACCGCGGACCATGACCTCGTGGTTACCACGACGTGCGCCGAGGGAGTTGTAGTCCTTGCGGGCAACGCCGTTCTCGTCGAGGTACTGAGCGGCCGGGGTGCCCGGCTTAATGGTGGAGGCAGGGGAGATGTGGTCGGTGGTGACGGAGTCGCCCAGCAGAGCCAGAACGCGTGCACCCTCGACGTTCTCGACTGCCTCCGGCTCGCGGCTCATGCCGTCGAAGTACGGAGCCTTGCGGACGTAGGTGGACTTTGGATCCCAGTCGAAGGTCTTGCCGGTCGGGACGTCCAGGTTCTGCCAGCGCTCGTCGCCCTTGAAGACGTCGGCGTAGTCAGAGACGTACATCTCCTTGGAGATGGAGGACTTGATGACCTCTTGGATCTCCTCGGTGGATGGCCAGATGTCCTTCAGGAAGACGTCGTTGCCGTCCTGGTCCTGGCCCAGCGGCTGGGTCTCGAAGTCGAAGTCCATGGTGCCGGCGATGGCGTAAGCGATGACGAGGATCGGGGACGCCAGGTAGTTCATCTTGACGTCCGGGTTGATGCGGCCCTCGAAGTTTCGGTTACCGGACAGGACTGCGGTAGCAGCCAAGTCGGAGCGGTTGATGCCCTCGGAGATCTCCTCAGGCAGCGGGCCGGAGTTACCGATACAGGTGGTGCAGCCATAGCCGACGAGGTGGAAGCCCATTGCCTCGAGGTCCTCCCACAGGCCGGCCTTCTCGTAGTAGCCGGTGACAACCTGGGAGCCCGGAGCCATGGAGGTCTTAACCCACGGCGCAGACTTCAGGCCCTTCTTGCGGGCGTTGCGTGCCAGCAGGCCCGCGCCGAGCATGACGGACGGGTTGGAGGTGTTGGTGCACGAGGTGATGGACGCGATGGCGACCATACCGTGGTCCAGCTCCATCTCCTGGCCGTTGTAGGTAACAGCGGTCGGGACGGACGGACGGCCTGCGGCGCCGCGGGCTGCGGACGGGACGTTGCCCTTCGCATCAGCCGGGGATGCCGGGGTGGAGGACGGTGCGCCGCCCTCTGCGACGAAGTCCTGAGCACCAGCGTCGCCGGAGCCGTTGCCTGCGTAGTTGTGCAGGTCCTTGCGGAACTGGTTCTTCGCGTCGGTGAGCTCGATGCGGTCCTGAGGACGCTTCGGGCCAGCGATGGATGGAACGACGGTGGACAGGTCCAGCTCGAGGTACTCGGAGTACTCGACCTCGGACTCCGGGTCGAGCCACATGCCCTGCTCCTTGGCGTAAGCCTCGACGCGGTCCAGGGTCTCCTGGTCGCGGCCGGTCAGAGCCAGGTAGTCGATGGTCTCCTGGTCGATCGGGAAGATCGCAGCGGTGGAGCCGAACTCTGGGGACATGTTGCCGATGGTTGCGCGGTTTGCGAGCGGCAGCTCGCCGACGCCGGCGCCGTAGAACTCGACGAACTTACCGACGACACCGTGCTGACGCAGCATGTCGGTGATGGTCAGGACGACGTCGGTTGCGGTCACGCCCGGCTGGATCTCGCCGCTGAGCTTGAAGCCAACGACGCGCGGGATGAGCATGGAGATCGGCTGGCCGAGCATTGCTGCCTCGGCCTCGATGCCGCCGACGCCCCAGCCCAGGATGCCCAGGCCGTTCTGCATGGTGGTGTGGGAGTCGGTACCAACACAGGTATCCGGGTAAGCGAGGCCGTCCTTGTCGAAGACGGAGCGAGCGAGGTACTCGATGTTGACCTGGTGGACGATACCGGTTCCCGGAGGAACGACGCGGAAGTTCTCGAAGGCGCCGGTGCCCCAACGCAGGAACTTGTAGCGCTCCTCGTTGCGGTCGTACTCGATCTCCACGTTCTTCTCGAAGGCCTCGGCGGAGCCGAATGCCTCGATGATGACGGAGTGGTCGATGACCATCTCGGCCGGGTTCAGCGGGTTAACCTGGTCGGCGTCGCCGCCCAGGGAGACCACTGCGTCACGGATGGTTGCGAGGTCAACGATGCAGGCCACGCCGGTGAAGTCCTGCATGATCACACGAGCCGGGGTGAACTGGATCTCGATGGATGGGTCAGCCTTGGGATCCCAGTTCGCGATGGCCTCGATGTGCTCACGGGTGATGTTCTTACCATCCTCGTTCCGCAGCAGGTTCTCGCCAAGCACCTTCAGGGAATAAGGGAGCTTCTCCATGCCAGGCACTGCGGACAGGCGGAAGATGTCGTAGCTCTTCTCGCCAACCTCCAGCGTGCCCTTCGCGTCGAAGGAGTTGATGCTTTCAGTCACTATTAGCTCCTGAGTCTCTTCTCGTAGTCGATAAGTCGCTCCGCGGGCTGGAGCGCGGGGAGCGCTCCTTAAAATTACGTCCCGGAGTTCGTCGTGGACGTAGCACGGGGAGTACACCTCTATTATGCAGGTTTTCCCGGTGACGTCTGCCACCGACATTAACAGTACGGCCGTTACGTTTAGAAATCTTTCCGTCTCACTTCGCACGGAGGCATTACCCCGGCCACCCACGGGCAGCGAAACCCTTGAGAAGACGAGAGAACTGTTAGCTCGAGGTGCGCGACGAGACCGCCATGAACTACACTCCATAGAATCGAACCCTCAAGTTCCCCTTTAAACTTCTGGATGGAGCCCTCATGACCAACACTGCGTGCCCCGCAGCCGCGTCACCCCACCCAGACACCGTGAAAAAATTCGCCAAGTTGGGAATCGATGCCCCGCGGATCATTAGCGGACTCGAAGAGGACCCCTTGTGGGTGGACCCAAAACTTGAAACTCGCGTGGAATCTGAAATCTCGGGGATGCGGGCCGCACTGGACGATGCGGAAGCGGGGTCGCGGATTCAGCTCGCGGTAGTTAACAGCACCCAGCTAGAGCCAGCGACCGAACGCGACCTCGCGCAAGTCCTCCACGACGCGACATGTTCGGACACGACTCTCGTGATGACGCCAAAGTGGGGAACGTCAGTGTCCGACCTCTACCCACGCTTCACCTTGGAACGAACCCACGGAAAGCTCCACGGCGACCTCAGCGCGGACGCCGTCGAGAACTTCCTCAGCGCGGTAGAAAACACAGCAACACCGACAACTGCCGTCAGCAGCGGCCTGCTGGGAATCACCATTCTCTCGATTGCAATCACCGCACTGTTCGCGCAGCGGCGCCGCTAGCGGAACAAAAGTAGCTGCGATTATTCACCACACAATTCAGCGATGCTCACGCGACCGCAGCACCGCTTCTTAGTCCTTAGCCCCGCCACCCCAGCTCCCACCCACCGGATCACCAGGGCGATGGCAGGCAGATCTTCAGCTCCACGCACTTTTCGGCGACGAAGGTCACGAAAAGGCGAAGAAAACCATACAACCGGACTGGCAAAAATCTGGTCAATCCCAGAGACTTGACAGACCTTAATCGAGAGTTGAGCGATTTACACGCTTTCTTGCATCCTCCAAGCAGACACGCCAGCATCTTCCAAATTGTGATTTACGCCACAAAGTTGCCAATTCTTTACCTTTTCGCTGGTCAAGTCATGTGACATGACCAAAGTGGCGTGTGTTTAATTTGATACTTATGTGAATTGAGTCGCTCAGTTATGCATTTGTGCCCTAGGGTTTTGAACGTCATCGACTGAAACAGGAGGGCACTCGAGTTACTCGAGCTGCACCGAAACCTTCGGACACCCCCTGGACCGCGCTTCATCTCATGGGGAAGTGAGATAAACCGGACCGCGGGTGACCTTCTTGTGGACGTCCACCGTCAACCAGGAGACCTTTAACGTGCTATCTCGCCCGAGCATCGGCCGTAACGACACGGCAAACATCGCGCGGTCTAGTCGCACTCTTCTTGCGGTCGCTGTGACCGCTGGCATCTATGCGCACACGGCCACCGCACCCGCACTAGCAGACGACCAGGAGTCCGTTGAGGCATATCTCGCGGACCTGGTGGATCAGACGTCCAGCAAGCAGTCCGAGGTTGACAACATCCTCAACCAGATGGGCGGCATCCGCGAAGCAGCAAATAAGTCCCGCGTGGACCTGGAGCGTAGCCAGAAGGCCGCCCAGGAAGCGCAGGATAAGACGCTGTCCGCGCGCAAGCGGCTCGACAGTGCCGAAAAGGACGTCAACACCGCCCAGGAAAAGCTGAACGAAATTGCTCGCTCCGCATATAAGCAGGGCGGCCACACGGCTCCGGTCACTCTCGCCGCGGGCGCCGATTCCGCCGCGTCCCAGATGGATCGCGCCAGCTATGTTCGTCTCGCGACAGAGAAGCAGCAGGGCGTAGTCAACCGTTTCGACTTGTCTCGGACCCAGAGCGCGAACGAGGAGTCTCGCCTGCGGGCGTCCCGCGAGGCCGCGGATAACGCGGTGCAGAACGCGGTCAAGGCGCACCAGACCGCCGTGGACACGCTGCGCAACTCCCAGCAGCGGCTGCAGCAGATCTCGGCGGAGTACCAGAAGCTCAAGCGCCAGGCCGAGCAGGCTCAGGCAAAGCTTCGCGCAGCCAAGAGCGCGATCGAGACGCTGGCAAACCAGAAGCCCAAGGCTTCCTCCTTTGAAAAGCGTGCTGCAGCGGAGAAGGCCGCGAACCTGGTCGAGGATAAGACGGAGAAGGACTCCGATAAGAAGTCCGAGCAGCCGAGCGCGCCACAGCAGAACACGCCGCAGACTGAGGAAGCGACCTCCGGCAGCAACGCCGCTGAAAGCACTGCAGCACCTACCGAGACCCAGGCACCGTCCGAGGCACCTGCGCCGGACACCGCAGCAGCTGCTGCACCGGAGACACCTGCCACCTTCGAGCAGTCCAGCGCTGGCGACGATCACCGCCAGAAGGCCATCGACGGCCTGATTGCTGCCGGCCAGGACGCCTTCCGGGCAGGCGCCACCGCCACCGCCAATGGGCAGGATCGTGCCGCCGCGCTGCGCGCCGCTGGGGAAGCAGGCCGGAATACCGCCGGTCAGCACTACGATCAGCTCGTCGCTAACGCAGGCGGCGCACAAAACCAGACCGCGACCACCCCGGAGTCTGCGCAGGAGACCGCTGAGCAGCAGGCCGAGCCGACCGTAGAAGCGGAGGGCCAGGAACAGAGCGACAACCCGGCTCAGCAGGCTGAGTCCCAGGGCATCCTGATCAACCCGGAGACCGGCCTCCAGGAAGAGCGCCCCGGCGAGATGCCACCGGTCACGGCACCGGATAACGACAACCTGCCGGCCGCGGACACCACCGTCGACACCAGCGGCACCGCTGAAGAGAAGATCGAGCGTGTGATCGACCGCGCGATGAGCCAGCTCGGCGTGCAGTACGCCTGGGGTGGTGGAAACGCCAATGGCCCGACGCTCGGAATCCGCGACGGGGGTGTGGCGGACCAGTACGGCGACTACCAGAAGATCGGTTTCGACTGCTCCGGTCTAACCCTCTACGCCTTCGCCGCAGTGGGCCTGGATATCGGCCACTACACCGGCTACCAGTACAACCAGGGTCGCAAGATCCCGGTCTCGGAGATCAAGCGTGGCGACATGCTCTTCTGGGGACCGAACGCCGAGTACCACGTCGCGATCTACCTCGGCGACGGGAAGATGATCGAGGCTCCGCAGTCGGGCGATGTGGTCAAGATCTCCGACGTCCGCTACGACGGCATGAGCCCCTACGCGGTGCGCATGATCGAATGATGAGACGCTAAAAGAGCTCCTGGAAAACTGCTCCGTTAGTCAAGGTAAATGGCTTGACTAACGGAGCAGTTCTCGTTGTGCATAATCCACCGCAGTCATCCGAGCGGTACGCACCGCCCGCCCCAGCGGCAGGAGAAAAGGATCGAGGCTTGACTGCGGTGCCGAATCGCGCGCGACATCAATAATGGCCGCGACATAGTCTGCGCGAGCCATGAGCTTCTCCGCGCGCGAGGGAACGTTCACCGGCAACCCCGGCACACCGAAAGCATCGCTCAGCGCCCCCACCAACATCCGTGGTCCGACCGAGCCGGTGGGCCAGCGAACCATCACTCCACTGGAGTCGATTCCTGCAACCGCCCGATCCGTCGCCTGTCGCAACATCGCATCCGCGTCGCCCGGCCCGTTGGTTGGCAGTTGCGGAGCCCGGCCCTCGGCGGTGTGCCAGTGCCAGTAGATCACCGAGGAATCAACGATCTCGGGCACGGCGACGTGGTGGACGAGCGGGTCTTCGTCCGCAAAGGCAATCCCCGCACCCGCCGCGGCGACCGCCGAAGCAGCCTCCCCAGCCGGCAGTGGGGGCGGATCCCCCATTCCAGCCAGCACCAAATTAACCAACGGCCGGTGCTCCAGACCGACTGCCGCTCCCTCAGTCACCGCGCGTACGGTCTTGAGGAGGTCGATCAAACCGGTGACCTCATCCGCCTCTGCGGCGGTTCCGGATACCGTCCCACCCGCTCGGGCCAGCACCCGGTGATGCCGGCCCTGCACCGCGTGGAAGGAGTCGATCACCTCGTCGGTGCTAATGACCCCATGCAGCCACCACGCCAACCATAGGGACGTGTTCTGCACCGGGGACCACAGCTGGCTGCGGATCAGCCGCTTCGTTTCAGCATTAGGCATTGTGCCACTGACCTCTTTCATTCGCCTTAGCCTAAGCTTGACAGCCATGAGCTTCAACAATCGCGACCCCTACGCAGGCGACATTTTTCAAGGTCACGCCCGCACGAAGCGGCCACAGTACCCGGAGGCGCCCGCCGAACCTGGGCTGATCATCGAGGTTCTCGCCGATGACTTCGTGGGAGAGGTCGTCGGCGGGGAGAAGACGATCGACGGCTGGTGCGTCAAGCTCGAGGACCGCCATGGCGCCCAGCGCCTGTTCCCGCTGCGACCTGGCGGTTTTCTCCTCGAGGGGCAGCGAGTTAGCCTCAGCCGGTACGTCGCGCCCCGCGAGGTGCCCGCCCAGCCCACGATCTCCAATTCTGGTTCCCGACGGGTCGCCAACGTCGAAGCAAAGGTCGCCGCCCCTTCCCGTATCTGGGTGGAGGGGATTCACGACGCCGCGATCGTCGAGCGGGTCTGGGGGCACGACCTCCGTGTCGAGGGCATCGTGGTGGAGTACATCGAGGGCCTGGACAACCTCCACGGGAGGCTCGCCGAGTTCCAGCCCACCGCGGATCGGCGGGTCGGCGTACTCGCCGATCACCTGATCGAAGGCACCAAGGAGATGCGGCTCGTGCAGAGTCTTGGCCCCCATGTGATGGTCACCGGCCACCCGTATATCGATATCTGGGAAGCCGTGAAACCGTCCTCAGTTGGAATCAAAGCCTGGCCTCATGTTCCGCGTGGGATCGATTGGAAGACCGGGGTGTGCGAGCAACTCGGTTGGGGAACCCCGCAGGATGGCTGGCGGAAAGTCTATTCCTCCGTGAAGACCTTCCGGGACCTCGATTCCTCGCTGCTGGGGGCAGTGGAGCGGCTGATCGACTTCGTGACGGTCGGGGAGTAGCCAACCCTTATTTCCACGGGGCGTTTTGCGCCACACGGTTGGACCCGAGCAGGGTCTGTGCGCCGGTAGTTGCCTCCAGCTCGGTGTGAGTCAGCCCAGCTCGTCCACGCGGGCGAGCATGTGCACCGCAAGGTTCCACCCGGCCTGCTCGGCCTGCCAACCCGCAGAAGCGAGCCGTTGGCTCATCGCCTGCTTGGAGATGCCGACAACCTCCGCTGCCTCCGACTGCGAGTAACCGGAACGCAGGAGGGCAGTAGCCTCGCGCCCCTCCTTTGTGCGCCGGGCCAACACATGGGCGATGAGGGTAAACGCGGCGGCAATATCCTCGGCGATCTCCGTTCCCTTGCCCGGTGCCTGGGTGTGCTCCGAGCCGGGCAGCTCCAGCCGAACGCTCACCTCACCAGCCCGCTGCCGGATGCGGATCGCTCGCCGAGCGACCTCGCCGGTGGCAGCCATCTGCTCGTGAGGTGCCAATTCCTCCCATTCCTCAGTGCTTTCTGGGTAGAGCTCGGCCATGGTCACGGTTCGCCCGATGCCGATGGCGAAATCCCTGGCCTGGATCAGGCTCAGAACCACCGCGAGCGTCTCCTCAGCCCCCTCGGTGTGGCAGAGCAGGTCCTCGACCCCGACCTGTTCCACGTTCAAAACGGAGTCCGCATTAGCGAAGGCTTCGGTGACCTCCTCGACGTATTCCGCCCGGCGACGGGAACGGCCACGGTAGGAAGCGAAAACTGCGAACACTTGCTGTCAGGGCTTTCTTATTGGGAACTGCGGGACGTTGGCTGGTGGCCTGCGGTGGCAGGGGCGCACCAAACGGGACGGCGCGTTCGCGCCAGTGATTTTCATTCTAAGGCCTGCTGCTCACGAGCTTGCGCCAGAGCCAGGCCTCACGGGAAGCGATAGCCAGGCCCGCCAGCATCAACAAGGCTGAGGCCACGAGCCACAGCATTCGCGTCCCGGAATCCAGGTTCTGGGAGGTGAGGCTATTGGTCGCAATGATAAGACCGACAGTATTGGGAGCGCTGCCCACCACCGTGGCAAAAAGGAAACCCGGGAGGGGGATGCACACCAGGCCACAAGCGTAGTTTAACAAGCTAAACGGCACCGCTGGCACGAGCCGGAGCCCCAGCACGGCCAGCCAACCACGCTGTTCAATCAGCTCGCGCAAGGTCCCGACGCGCGGGTCGTCGCTGTCCTCGGCCGGACGCCACCGGCCGCCGAGGCGACGGAAAATCAGCACGGAGATGGTCGCCGACAGCCCGAGCCCCAGGAACATCAGTGTGATGCCTAACAACGGACTAAACATCAGCCCCGCGGTCAGCGTCCAGACTGTGCGAGGGAACGGGAACTGGGTACACAGAACCATCAACACCAGGTATGCCAGTGGCGCCCAGGGGCCAGTAGACCCCACCCAGTCGCGGATGGTGTGCGGGGAGGGCAGCGGAATAAAGAAAAGGCACGCGACCATGGCGAGCGAGGCAAGGACGAGGCCGATCTGAGCCCGAGTTCCCAGTTGCGCCCAACGTTCGCGAAGATGGGTCAGCACTTGAGGGCGCCCCTTCCAGCCACGTGAGATCCAATAAAAAATCGCCCCGCTTGGTTCAAGCGGGGCGAATCATGGTGTCCGGAGGGGGACTTGAACCCCCACGCCCGTTAATAGGGCACTAGCACCTCAAGCTAGCGCGTCTGCCATTCCGCCACCCGGACAGGGTAAGCATACACTGTGCTTAGGTGGCTTAGCACCTAGCCCGTGCGTGCTTGAAATACTGTATCCAGCTTATGAAATTAAAACAAATTGGCAGGTCAGAGCGATAAAACTTCCGGAAATCCGTGGCTAGAGTACAAGATTGTTCGGTAGACTAAACAGCATGACTCTTAACCCAGAAGATGCTTCAACTAAAGCTTCCTATGTCGACGATCGCTTTCCGGGTCCAGACCCGTATGCGCCACTAGCCGACCTGCCCAAGCTTAAGGTCAGCAGCGAGACCTTCGCAGACGGAGACCGCCTCCCAGAGGCGCAACTCGGTGGCAACGATGTCTCCCCGCAGCTGAGCTGGGAGCCCGGCCCGGAGGGGACCGAAAGCTATGCGGTCACGTGCTTTGACCCGGATGCGCCTACCGCCAGCGGCTTCTGGCACTGGGCCGTGTTCAATATCCCGGCGTCCGTGACTAGCCTCCCGCTCGATGCGGGGGACGAGGAGCTCGCCGGCCTGCCAAAGGGTGCGACAGCGCTGCGCGGGGACTCCGGAAGCCGCGGCTACTACGGCGCCATGCCTCCAGAGGGCCACGGCCCACACCGCTATCTCTTCGCGGTGCACGCTGTCGGGGAGAAGTTGGATATCAGCGACTCCGCAACGCCAACCGTCCTGGGGTTCAACCTCCAGTTCAAGGCTTTGGCGCGCGGCATCCTGTGGGGCTGGGCAGAGAACTAAGCCCCTTAAGCGCTCAACGCGAGGGAGCTGCTTAGAGCTCCTTCCACTCCAGACCCGAGCCCACTGCTTCGGAGATGTTCCGCAGGCCGTGGGCTCGAATCTGTGCGGCCAGTCCCCGGTGGATCTTCGAGATCCAGTTCGGGCCGCCGTAGATAAAGCCGGTGTAGCCCTGCAGAAGGCTGGCACCTGCAGCGATGCGCTCCCAGGCCTGCTGCGGGGTCTCGATGCCCCCCACGCCGATGAGCACCAGCTTGCCCTCCGCACGTGCCGCGATGCGACGCAGCACCTCGAGGGAGCGCTCTGCCAGGGGAGCACCCGATACTCCGCCAGCGCCGAGGGACTGAACCCACTGCGCGTCGGACTTCAGACCCTCTCGGCTGATCGTCGTATTCGTCGCGATCAGGCCGGTGACCCCCAGTTCAATGCCCAGATCGGTCACGGCGTCGATGTCCTCATCGGAAAGATCCGGCGCGATCTTGACGAACAGCGGGAGATCGGCTTCCTCCTGGACTGCCGCGACGATGGGACGCAGCGAGTCCACGGCCTGCAGGTCGCGCAGCCCCGGCGTGTTCGGGGAGGATACGTTGATCACCAGGTAGTCGGCGACGTCCTTCACCGCACGCGCGGACTCGCGGTAGTCGTTGGGCGCCAGCTCCGGTGGGGTGATCTTCGCCTTGCCAAGGTTCACACCCACGGGCTCGAGGCAGCGCCGGCGGGACAGGCGCTGAGCAGCAGCAATCGCGCCGTCGTTGTTGAATCCCATGCGGTTGAGGATCGCGCGGTCCTCAGGCAGCCGGAACAGACGCGGGGTCGGGTTACCAGGCTGGGCAACGCTGGTCAGCGTGCCGAGCTCCGAGTAGCCGAAGCCGAGCGGACCCCAGATGTGGAATTCCTCGGCGTTCTTATCGAAGCCGGCAGCCAGGCCGAGCGGCCGGTCAAAGCGAATACCGGCCACCGTCTGGGAGAGCACCGGGTCGTCGACGACTAGCGCGCGGCGCACCGCAGCGCAGGCAACCTGCGAGTCAGCGATTCGACGGAAAACGCCCGAGAGCATGCCGTGGATCCGCTCCGGCGGGATCCGGAACATCAGCTTCAACAGCTTCTCGTAGGCCGAGTCCGAGAGGTGATTGAAGCGGCGGGGAGTTGGGGTGTTGGCCATGGCAGTCTCCTGAATTGTGTGGTGGTGGACGTGGTTCTCTGTGGCGACCAGTGGGCTAGTGATCCTCGTGAATCACGGGGAAGTCCTCAGCCCCCGGCACCCCGCGCTCAACAGCGGCGTCGATATCCGTGGCCGACACCCGCTGGGTGGTGCCGTCCGGGCAGAAGAACAGCATGTCGCCGTCCGGGGAGTCCAGGATGTGGCGCACGTTCGCGATGGAGTCGAACGCCGCTACCTGGATCGGGGTTCCGCTGTCGATGCGGTAGCCGGTGACCTTATTATCGCCGGTGGTGGAGACCCAGGCGATCTGGCGCTTGCCGTCCCACAGCACCGCCCACGGGCTCTTGCCGGTGGGGGCGGCCTGGACCTGGCGCACGACGTCGTTCAAGGTGAAGACCTGGAACTGGTCCTGCACGGTATCCGCCGCGATGAAGATCCCCTGATCCCCGCGACCAACGCTGTTCAGACCCACGCCCTGGCCGATGCGCAGGGCACCGCGCGGGCCGTTGGTGGCGAGGTCGATGTCGGTGATGCTGGTCTGGTCGCGGTCGATCACCGCGAGCCTTTCCTCACCGTGTTCGTTGTTGACGTGGACGAGGTCGTCGAGGCTACGGCTGACGACGATGGTCTCCGCCTCACCGAGCTGATCGCCGGAGGGGGAGTAGTAGTGCAGCTGGTTGGAATGCTTGAAGCCCACGAACACCCGGCCATCCGTCGTGACGGTGGCCACCGTGGGAGTGCCGTCGAGGCTGTACTTCTTAAGCTGCTTGCCGTTGGCGCCGTATTCGTATAGCGCGCCGTCGCAGGCGAGCATGACGCCATCGGCTGAAGGCGTGACCTTCGTGCACTTCTCCGGCACGTCGATCTTCTTCGCCTCGCCCTCACCAGACAACTCAGCCAACGTTCCGATGCGCAGCGTGGATGCGCTCAGTGCCGCTACCTGCTCAGTCTTCGGGTCCAGGCCGATCAGGGAGACGTCGACAACCTCGCCGGCCTCGCTATCCTTCTGCACCTCACCGAGCGGATCCTTCGCTGCCGGGGAGTCCGCGGGAATGGCGGGCGTGCCGCCCTTCGGTGCCGACTCTGGGGCGGCGGATCCTTCCGGCGCGCCGTTGTCTGCCACATCCTCGGTGGCACAGCCTGCCAACCCGAGCCCCACGGTAGCCGTTACCGCAGTCGCCCACGTCAGAGGTTTCTTCCAAGCCATCGCGTCATCGCCTCGTTTACGCCAAACACGCTTACCTGCATTCATCAGGTAGTACGCTACCAGCCGAGTTGGGTGGGTCGGTGTATGGTCCTTAAGCATGCCTACCGAAATGTCTTGGCTGCAGACGATCGTGCTGTCGATCGTGCAAGGTCTCACCGAGTTTCTACCCGTTTCCTCCTCCGGGCACCTGCGGATTGTCTCCGAACTGTTCTGGGGAGCTGACGCGGGCGCCTCCTTCACAGCTGTGATCCAGCTCGGCACGGAGCTGGCGGTGCTCGTGTACTTCGCTAAGGACATCTGGCGGATCCTCACCGCGTGGTTCGCCGGCCTGGTGGATAAGTCCCGGCGGAACCACGACTATCAGATGGGGTGGATGGTCATCGCCGGCACCATCCCCATCGCGGTGCTGGGTTTCTTCGGCAAGGATTTGATCCGCGATCAGCTGCGCAACCTGTGGATCACCGCTGCCATGTTGATCCTGTTCTCCTTCGTGTTCATTCTCGCGGAGAAGCTAGGACGTCGACGCCGCTCCTTCGACGAGCTGACCATGCGGGATGCGATGCTCATGGGTCTGGCCCAGTGCCTCGCCTTGATCCCTGGCGTGTCCCGGTCGGGCGGTACGATTTCCGCCGGTCTGTTCCTCAACCTGGACCGCGAGGTCGCCACCCGGTTCAGCTTCCTCCTGGCTATCCCCGCCGTCTTGGCGTCCGGCATCTTTTCCCTGGGGGATGTGTTCGATCCGGCTGCAGGCCAGGCAGCGAGCGGGGGCCAGCTGGCGGTCGGCACGCTGATCGCCTTCCTCGTCGGATACGCCTCCATCGCCTGGCTTCTGAAGTTCGTGTCTAACCACAGTTTCGCCTGGTTCGCAGCATGGCGCATCCCGGTCGGTGTGCTGGTGATGGTGCTGCTGGGCGCGGGAGCTTTGCAGCCGTTATAGTGGGGAACCATGCATTCTTGGTCTGCTCCCCGTGTCCCACAGTTCCCGACGGCCATTCCGGCGGTGGCCGATTCCGCTGCAGCGGAGGTGGCGGCCCCGCCAGCGTTGCAGCTCTACGACACGGCAGATGACCAGGTCAAGCCCGTCGCACTGCCAGAGGACGGCGCCCCGGTGGGCATGTACGTCTGCGGGATCACCCCGTATGACTCCACCCACCTGGGGCACGCGGCGACCTATAACACCTTCGACCTGGTGAACCGTTACTTGCGCGCCGCCGGGCACGCCGTTACTTATGTGCAGAATGTCACGGATGTCGATGATCCGCTGTTCGAGCGCGCCGAGCGTGATGGCGTGGACTGGCGCGAGCTGGGCAAGGAGCAGACCGACCTGTTCCGTTCCGACATGACTCAGCTGCGGATTCTGCCGCCGGAGTTCTTCGTCGGGGCGATGGAGACGATCGATGAGGTCGTCGAGATGGTCAGCGCGCTGCTCGACAAGGGCGCGGCCTACGTCGTGGAGGGGGAGTACCCGGATATCTACGCCGACCACACCTTCACCGAACAGTTTGGCTACGAGTCCCGCTACGACGAGGCCACCATGCGGGAACTCTTCGCCGAGCGCGGTGGTGACCCGGAGCGGGAAGGCAAGCGCCACCCGCTGGATGCACAGCTGTGGCGGGCCCACCGCACGGGTGAGCCGGAGTGGGATGCTCCCTTTGGCTCGGGGCGGCCTGGCTGGCACGTGGAGTGCGCGGCCATCGCAATGAACCGCTTGGGGGAGCAGTTCGCCATCCAGGGTGGCGGCGTTGATCTGCGTTACCCGCACCATGAGTACTCGGCAGCTCACGTGGAGGCTGCCTGCGGCACCCAGCGTATGGCGGGGCACTACGTGCACACCGGCATGATCGGCCTTGAGGGGACCAAGATGTCCAAGTCCCTCGGAAACCTGGAATTCGTCTCCGCGCTCACCGCGCAGGGCTTCGACCCCGCGGCAATCCGCGTGGGGCTCTACGCCGGGCACTACCGGGCCGATCGTGACTGGTCCGCGGAGGTCCTCAGTGAGGCTGAGGATCGCCTCGCCAAGTGGCGCGCCGCTGCCGCTGAGGAGAACAATCCGCAGCGCGTCGCGGAAGTGCTGGCGGCCGTCACCGGACACCTTTCCAACGACCTCGACACCCCAGCCGTCCTGCGCACGCTCGACGAGTGGGCAGCGGCGGTCAACAGGGGCATTGGAGCCAGTGGCTATCGGGTCACCCCTGCCGCCGAGCGCACTGCGCCTTCCCAGGCTCTCGCCGCGGGTCTCGACGCGCTGCTCGGCGTCACGGTCTAGGGCGGGTGACGAGCGCCGTGGCACAGCACCCATACTCGGCGGGCGATTCTTCGCTTTCCGAATGGCCACCAGATGTCCGTGAGGCCGCCACGGAGTTCATCGGAAACCTCCGGATGATGGCTACCGGCAGCTACCTGCGCGCCGAGGAGCGACAGCATTGGGACCCGCCGTACCCGGAGTCTGCGGTGGACGAGGCCCAGGCAGAGCTGGTGACCATCGGGGAGGCGATCCTGGGCGGGGCAGATCCTCAGGAGACCTCCCTGGCCGGGGCCCGCAGGATCATCGCAATCTCCGACGCCAACGGCGGGCTGCTCCTGGATAGCGAGGAGCTGGACGAGCTGCTGGTGTTCCTCAGTCGACTCACTGCCACGGTGGGTGGGGAAGCCACGGTGATCTGCGACGCCGTGCGCGAACTCGTCGAGGAGTAGCCCTTTAAGCCCCCTGGGGCTGGACACTTGCCCCGATAGTGGTGCGACTATTCACCCCACTATCGGGGCTCCTTGCAACCTTCGGGGGAGACGCGTGCCACAATAGGGGCGTGAGCAATCCCAAGAATTTTGATTCCCTATTCGCGGAGCTTTCCGAGAAGGCGCGCACCCGTCCAGAAGGCTCCGGCACCGTCAAAGCCCTCGACGCCGGTGTCCATTTCCAAGGCAAGAAGATCGTCGAAGAGGCTGGGGAAGTGTGGCTGGCCGCCGAGTACGAGTCGGATGAGGAGCTGGCCGAGGAGATCTCCCAGCTGCTGTACTGGCTACAGGTCGTGGCAGTCGGCCGGGGCCTCAGCCTCGAGGACATCTACAAGCATCTTTAGGCCCAGCTAGAAGCCCGAACTAAACGCACGGAACCCGACTGCGCCGCACCCATCACTGCGGCGGCGCTGCACAGTATCCACCACGCAAGGAGCCACATGTCCCAGGTCGCGCCCAACCTGAACGCCCCGATTCCTAAAGACAACGCCTCTGATTCCGGTGAGCGCTACCTGCGCGTCGCCGTCCCGAACAAGGGTTCGCTCTCGGAAGCCGCGACGAACATCCTCAAGGAGGCGGGTTACACCACCCGCGCTGATTCCAAGGCGCTGACCGCGGTCGACCACGAGAACCAGGTTGAGTTCTACTTCCTGCGCCCGAAGGACATCGCCATCTACGTCGCCTCCGGCCACCTCGACATCGGAATCACGGGCCGCGATCTTGCCGCAGATACCCGCGAGGAAACCGCCGAGCTGCTGCCGCTGGGCTTCGGGGCCTCCACCTTCCGCTACGCCGCCCCGATGGGCGAGGGCTGGACGGTCGAGAAGCTGGTGGGCAAGCGCATCGCCACCGCCTACCCGAACCTCGTGCGTAAGGACCTGAAGAACCGGGGCATCGACGCCACGGTGATCCGCCTGGACGGCGCGGTGGAGATCTCCATCCGCCTGGGCGTGGCCGACGCGATCGCCGACGTGGTCTCCACCGGCCGCACCCTCCGCACGCAGGGCCTGGAGCCTTTCGGCGAGCCGCTGTGCGTCTCCGAGGCCGTCATGATCGGCCGCAAGGGGGCCGAGATGGACGAAGCAAAGCAGGTGCTGCTGAAGCGCATGGAGGGCATCCTGCACGCCCAGAACTACGTCATGCTGGACTACAACGTCTCCCGGGACGTGCTGGACGAAGCTGCCGCCATCACCCCGGGGCTCTCGGCCCCGACCGTCTCCCCGCTGGCTAATGAAGGCTGGGTCGCGGTGCGCGCAATGGTGCCACGCAAGCAGGCCAACGCGCTGATGGATTCGCTGTCCGCCCTGGGGGCGGAGGCGATCCTCGCAACGGATATCCGCATCGCCCGTATCTAGCGGATTCGCCTTATCCCTCAACGGGGTCGCCGTCGTGGCGGCCTCCTTTTTCTTCCACGGCTACCCCAGGGGAGATAGCCCCGCGCCCGCAGCGCGCCGTTTCTTCTACACTCTTTAAGTACACCCGTTCCTGCACCGGTCAGCGAGAGCGTCCCTATGCTCCGCCGCACCGGGACATCAGTACGGCTCCCAACACCCCTTAACGCCTGTGGCGATTGACGCGAAAGTTTAGGTGGCAGTTTCACATGGCACACCGCCCCAAGCCCTCCCCGAACTCCCAAAGCTCCAGCGACGGGCACGTCCTGAGCTCGACGGACATCATCACCTCAGCCGAATCCTCCTCCCTGGAAGCCCGCAGCGGCGCACACTACCGCCTGGAGGAAGACCTGCTGGGCACGATGAAGGTTCCGGCAGACGCCTACTACGGAATCCACACCCTCCGAGCAGTGGATAACTTCCAGATCTCCCGCACGAACATCAACCACATCCCGGAGCTCATCCGCGGCATGGTGATGGTGAAGAAGGCCGCCGCGATGGCCAACATGCGGGTCAAGGCTCTGCCCATCGACAAGGGCGAGGCGATCGTCGCGGCCTGCGATGCGGTGCTCGAGGAACACCGCGCGATGGATCAGTTCCCCATCGACGTCTTCCAAGGCGGGGCAGGGACGTCCCAAAACATGAACACCAACGAGGTCATCGCGAACCTCGCGCTGGAGCACCTCGGGTACCCGAAGGGCCGCTACGACATCATCAGCCCGAACGATGACGTCAACATGTCCCAGTCCACCAACGACGCCTTCCCAACTGGGCTGCGCCTGGGCCTCCACTTCGATATCGACGAACTGCTCAAGCACCTGGCTGCGCTGGAGCGCGCGCTATTCGCTAAGGCTCAGGAGTTCGACCACATCATCAAGATGGGCCGAACCCAGCTGCAGGACGCCGTCCCGATGTCCCTGGGCCAGGAGTTCCGCGCCTTCGCGAACAACATCGCCGAGGAGTCCGCGCAGCTCAGGCACGCGCAGTCCCTGCTGCGACAGGTCAACCTGGGTGGCACCGCGATCGGCACCGGCGTGAACACGCCCCCAGGCTACCGCCAGGCGGCAATCGCATCCCTGCGGGAGATCACGGGCCTGGACATCACCTCCGCGTACGACCTGGTGGAGGCAACCAGCGACACCGGTGCGTTCGTCAACACCCACGCGGCAGTGAAGCGCACCGCGATGAAGCTGTCGAAGATCTGTAATGACCTGCGTCTGCTGTCCTCCGGCCCGCGCGCCGGCCTGGGGGAGATCAACATCCCACCTCGCCAGGCGGGTTCCTCGATCATGCCGGCGAAGGTCAACCCGGTGATCCCTGAGGTCGTCAACCAGATCTGCTTCAAGGTCTTCGGCAACGACGTCACCGTCTCCATGGCCGCCGAGGCCGGCCAGCTCCAGCTCAACGTCATGGAACCGGTCATCGCGCAGTGCGCCTTCGAATCCATTCGCTTCATGGCGCGGGCCTGCACCACGCTGCGCACGCTGTGCGTCGTGGACATCACCGCGAACGAGGACGTCTGCCGCAACTACGTCGAGAACTCGATCGGCATCATCACCTACCTCAACCCCCTGATCGGCCACCACAATGGCGACCTGATCGGCAAGGAGGCCGCGGCGACCGGGAAGTCGGTGCGCGAACTCGTCTTGGAGAAGGAGCTGCTCGACGAGGACACCCTCAACGAGGTGCTGAGCACGGAGAACCTGCTCAACCCGATGTACCGGGGTCGCCGCTACGAGTAGGCGCTAGCGGACCTCCGGGTACTCCGGGGGAGTGCCGCCGAATGCGGGGCAGAGCTCCTGGAAGGAGCACCAGTCGCAGAGCTTGGAGGTCTTCGGCTGAAAGTCCCCGCTATGGATGTCAGCGAGGATGCGGTCCCAGAGTTCGCGCAGGTCGCGCTCGAAGTACTGCAGCTCAGCGGGGGTGGGCTGCAGCACCAGGTCGTCGGCCACCTTCAAGTACATCAGCCGAAGCTGGGCCGGGATCAGGTCGTGCAGCCGCCAGTAGACCAGGGCGTAGAACTTCATCTGGAACAGCGCCTGGGCGGCGAAGCGCGGTGGCGGCTTCTTTCCGGTCTTGTAGTCGACGACGCGTACCTGGCCATTCGCGGCGACGTCCACCCGGTCGATGAAGCCGCGGACAGGGACCCCGTTGGGCAGGGTGGCTTCGACGAACTCCTCGACCTCGTGGGCGTCGAAGCCCTGGGGGTTTTCCATCTGGAAGTACCCCTTGACCAGGGCGCGGGCGTCGACGAGGAAGTCGTAGAGCTGGTCTTCCGGAACGAGCTCGTTCAGATCGGTGTCCTTGCCCACCATCTTTGCCCACGCGGGCTTCAGCATCTTCACCGCGGCCGGGTAGGTGCGCTGCTCGCGGGGCAGGGCGTGGAGTTCCTCGAGCACCGCGTGGACGAGGGTTCCCTTCACCTGCGCGATCGTCTTGGGTTCCGGCAGCTTGTCGATGCTGCGGAAGCGGTAGAGCAGCGGGCACTGCTGATAGTCCCCGGCGCGGGAGGGGGAGAGCGCCAAGCGGTCGAGGGAGACCTTCGGCTGCGGTTTCTCGGTCGGGGTGGACACTAATTCTCCTTCGGCTTTGTTCTCGGTTTTCGGGCCACCGCAGGGGCTCTGCGAAGCGTGGCTGCGGTGGGCTACAGCGGCAGGCCGGCGCGACGTCGATGGTCGCGGACCAGCTGGTTGATCGCCACGGTCGCCAGGGTGATCAGCGTCATCAGCTCGACGGCGTGGATACCCAGCATCCGGTAGGCCAGGGCGCCGGCGATCGCCCCGACGGACAGGCTCAGCCACAGCGAGAGGTTGAGGATCCAGACGAGGTGACGGCCGTCGAAGAACGCGTCGACGAAGCGCTGCCCCGTGCGCACCAGCGTGCCCGTCATATACGTCAGCGGGATAGCGACCTCGCCGTTGCGTTCGAAGATGCTGTTCATGGTACCCACGCCGATGGACAGGGCGATGATGGCCGCGCTGTGGTGCTCCAGCTCGATCAGGACGCTGGAGAGGACGAACCAGAAGCTGACGTTGACGAGGACGAACTCCCGGCTCCGGGTCTCGTCCAAGGCGCGGACCACGATGCGTTTCGTAAACGCACCGTTGATCACGCCGATCAGGAAGAAGATGATGCAGCCGCCGGCCACCCTCACCATGTCCCAATTGCCGTCGACGATGGCGGTGGCGGAGCGGGTGGTGTTGCCGGACATGAAGGAGAGGAACACCCCGCCCAGGTAGAGAAAACCCACCGAGTCGATAAAGCCGGCGATGAAGGCGAATACGCCTGCCAGCACCCGTTCCCCGAGACGCGATTCCATCATAGTGATTTGAGAGTCTAGTAGGTTAGGGTTTTCCTATGGCTTATACCGGACCTTTTACCGCCGGAGACCGCGTCCAGTTGACCGACGCGAAGCGGCGACACTTCAGCATCACCCTGACCCCGGGGGAGAGCTTCTTCACCCATAAGGGCGAGATTCGTCACGACGACATCATCGGCGCGGACGAGGGCACCGTCGTGGAGTCCAGCGTGGGCGGGGAGTACCTCTGCTTCCGTCACCTCCTGGTCGACCAGGTGCTCTCCATGCCGCGTGGCGCAGCGGTGATCTACCCGAAGGATGCCGCACAGATCCTGGTGGAGGGGGATATCTTCCCCGGCGCGACGGTGCTCGAGGCTGGTGCTGGTTCCGGCGCGATGTCCAGCTGGCTGCTGCGCGCGGTCGGTGAGCACGGGAAGGTCATCAGCTATGAAGTCCGCCAGGATCACCTTGACTACGCGGTGAGCAACGTCCACAACATCATGGGTGGGAAGCCGAAGAACTGGGACGTGCGCCTGGGCGACGTCAAGGAGGCCACCCGCGAGTCCGTGGGCGAGGTCGACCGCGTCCTGCTGGACATGCTGGAACCGTGGGAGGTTCTGGAGACGGTGCGAGACGTCCTCGTCCCGGGCGGGGTGTTCATGACCTACGTGGCCACCGTCCCGCAGCTGATGAAGGTGATGGAGGGCATCCGGGAGCTGGGGTGCTTCACTGAGCCGCGCGCTTGGGAGTCGCTGGTGCGCGAGTGGAAGGTGGAGGGCTTGGCCACCCGGCCGGAGCACCGCATGAACGCGCACACCGCGTTCCTCATCTGGGCCCGTCGCCTGGCGGATGGCGTGACCGCCCCGCGGCCACAACGGCGGGCACGGCGCTAGAGCGATCCGAGTACGGCTGCCGGGGCGCGCTTCCCGGTGGCCTCTCCGCTAGGCCTACCGGCAGGTTTTGGGCTGCGGGGCCTTCAGTAGGATTGGTGGCATGACTGCGCAGAATCCCTCCGATCAGCCTTCGCCCACCGCCCGCGAATTGCGGCTGGCCAATCATCGGTTGGGGGCCCAGAACGAGAAGCTCACCGAGGCGCTGAAGGCCTCCCGCGAGAAGCTGGCGGAAATCAATTCCCGCCTGGCGGATATGGCGGAGCCGCCGAGTACCTACGGCACGCTGCTGCAGCTCAACGGCTCGGGGAAGACCGCGGAGGTCTTCACCTCGAACCGCCACATGCGCCTGGCTGTCTCCCCGCTGCTGGACCGGATGGATCTGCAGCCCGGGGTGACGGTGCGGCTGGGGGAGAATCTCCAGGTCGTGGAGGTCACCGGCTTCGCTGATTCTGGCGACGTCGCCGCGGTCGTCGAGGTCGTCGGTGATCGCCTGATCATCGCGGACAAGCTGGGGGAGGAGTCGATCGTCAAGGCTGCCCGCCCGCTGCAGTCCCTGATCACGAACCGGGAGCTCACCACCGGCGATAGCGTGGTCGTCGACCGTCGCAGCGGCTGGGCCTTCGACATGATCCCCCGGGCCGAGGTCACCTCCCTGGTGCTGGAGGAGGTCCCGGACGTCAGCTACGAAAACATCGGCGGCCTGAGCAATCAGATAGAGCAGATTCGGGACGCGGTGGAGCTGCCCTTCCTGCACCCGGAGATTTACCGCCACTACGGGCTGCGCCCACCGAAGGGCGTGCTGCTCTACGGCCCGCCCGGCAACGGCAAGACGCTCATCGCCAAGGCAGTGGCCAACTCGCTGTCGAAGTCCATGGGCTCCAGCGACAAGGCGTCCCGCTTCGCGGATTCCTACTTCCTCAACGTCAAGGGCCCGGAGCTGCTGAATAAGTTCGTCGGTGAGACGGAACGCCAGATCCGGCAGATCTTTGAGCGCGCCCGCAAGATCGCCCACGCCGGTAAGCCGGTGATCGTCTTCTTCGACGAGATGGAGGCCATCTTCCGCACCCGTGGCACCGGAGTGTCCTCGGACATGGAGTCCACGGTCGTCCCGCAGCTGCTCTCCGAGCTGGACGGCGTGGAGGGGCTGGATAACGTCATCGTCATCGGCGCCTCGAATCGCGAGGAGCTCATCGACCCCGCCATCCTGCGCCCGGGCCGCCTGGATGTGAAGATCCGGGTGGACCGCCCCGACCAGGACGCCGCACTCGACATCCTGTCCAAGCACATCGACGCCTCTCTCCCGCTGGATGCGGACCTGGTGGCGGAGCACGGTGGCAAGGAGGAGGCCGCGGCCGCGCTGTGCCGCATCATCGCCGAGGAGCTCTTCCGCCAGGATGCCGCGCACCGCTACGTGACCCTCCACCTGGCGGATGGGCAGACCAAGGATCTGTACTGGGCGGACTTTGTCTCCGGCGCGATGCTGGCCAATATCGTCGATCGTGCGAAGACCTTCGCGATCAAGCGCGCCCTGTCGCAGACCGCAAGCACGAGCGAGGCTGCCACCGAGGGCGGGCTGAGCACCGCGGACGTCCTCGATGCCATCACGGCGGAGATCAACGACAGCGAGAACCTGCCGGACACAACCAACCCCACGGAATGGGCACGCATCTCCGGGCACGGCACCGGCCGGGTCGTGGACATCACCCTGGCGGACTAGGCCGAACTGGAAACTAAGCCCGACGAGAGAACACTTTTCGACTCCTGGAAGGAAAACTCTGGTGAACGCTCAGAAGGATAACGAGGCCACCGGCTACGTGCTCGGCTCCGAGACGGAGTTCGGCATCGTCGCCGTCGACGCCCCGGAAGCCAGCCCCGTGTACACGAGCACTCAGGCGGTCGTCGCCTACGCGGAGGTCTCCGGGCAGGGAGTCAACCGCCGGACCCGCTGGGACTATGACTCGGAGTCCCCACTCCGCGACGCCCGTGGCTTCGACCTGCGCCGCTACCGTTCCGGCGCGGCCCCCAGCTACGACCCGAACGCGGTGGGCATCGCCAACGTCATCACCCCGGCGGGTGCGCGTTTCTACGTGGACCACGCCCACCCGGAGTATTCCTCGCCTGAGGTCACCTGCGCCTATGACCTGGTGGTCTGGGATCAGGCCGGCGACCGGGTCATGCACGCGGCTGCGCAGGCAGCGGGTCAGGTCGAGGGCCAGCCGGAGCTGAAGATCTACAAGAACAACGTGGACGGCAAGGGCGCGTCCTATGGCGCCCACGAGAATTACCTCTACCCGCGCAGCCTCAACGTCGAGGACGTGCACCAGGCGCTGGTCCCGCACTTCGTCACCCGCCAGATTTACGCCGGTGCGGGCCGCGTGGGTCTCGGGCAGGCGGGGGAGCAGGCGGGCTTCCAGATCTCCCAGCGCGCCGACTACATCGAGACGGAAGTATCCCTGGAGACCACCCTGAACCGCGGCATCGTCAATACCCGCGACGAACCACACGCCACCGCGGATGATTGGCGCCGCCTCCACGTGATCATCGGCGATGCGAACTTGAGCCAGTTCGCGACCTACCTGCGCTTCGGCACCACCGCGTTGGTGCTCAAGGCCGTCGAGGCGGGCGCCGATTTCAGCGACATCGTGCTGATCGATCCCGTCGAGGATGTCCGCCGGGTCTCCCGCGACCTGGAGTTGAAGACCCCGCTGCGCCTTTACGGCAACACCACCGCCACCGCGATCGAGCTGCAGCGTAGGATCCGCGAGACGGTCATTGGCGCCCTCGAACCGGCAGGAAAGCTCACCACCGACGAGCAGCGAGTGCTCGCGCTGTGGGAGGAGATCCTGGACGACCTGGAAGCTGATCCGCTGCGCACCTCCGACCGGCTGGACTGGACGGCGAAATACGCGCTGCTGCAGGGATACCGCGCCCGGGGCTTGGAGTGGTCGGATCCGCGGATGGCGCTGATCGATATCCAGTACCACGACATTGACCCGGCCCGCGGGCTGTACCACGCGCTCGTCGCGCGCGGGAAGATGCGCACGCTGGTCGACGATTCCGAGATCGCCGCGGCCGTCGACACCCCGCCCCGGGGGACGCGGGCCTGGCTGCGTGGGGCGCTGGTTAAGCACTACGCCCCAAAGATCCTGGCCACGAACTGGGATAGCGTCGTCCTGGAGCACCCGCACGACGGGCACCCGGCGCTGCGCGTGGGGCTGCCTGAGCCGCTGCAGTCCACGGCCGGCAGTTTCGCCGGCACCGTACTAGAGAATCTCGCGGAGGCCGAGCCGGGCCAGGCGCCGGAGTTCTCCGAGGTGGCGGCCGCGCTGATCGCCGCTCTGCCCGAGCGCGTGATGGGCGTGGGCTAGCGCCGACCGCGCCCGGGAGCCCAGGTAATGTGAAGGTCAACTAATCAACGTTTGAGGAGATAGGCATGGCAAACGCTCAGCAGCAGGTCTTCGGCGGCGGGGGCGGCGACGACGCCGAGAACAACGACGCCCCGCAGCAGGGTTCGGGCACCCAGCAGGTCAACGTCACCGGGACGGACGACCTCCTGGACGAAATCGACGGACTGCTGGAGACCAATGCCGAGGAATTCGTCCGCTCCTACGTCCAGAAGGGCGGACAGTGAGCCCGGTGACCGGAGAAGCCACGCCAACGGAGCAGGCAGCTGCGGAGAATCCCGTCTACGTCCGCCGCATCATGGGGCTGGAGACCGAGTACGGCATCACGAACGTCCTCGACGGCACGCGCCGCCTCGGGCCCGATGAGGTGTCCCGGCTGCTGTTTTCTCCCATCGTGGAGAAGTACCGCAGCTCCAATATCTTCACCGAGAACGCCTCCCGCCTGTACCTGGATGTGGGCGCGCACCCGGAGATCGCGACCGCGGAGTGCGATAGCCTGCACCAGTTGCTCGCTTACGATCGCGCGGGTGACGAGCTCGTCCAGCAACTGGCGAGCCGCGCCGAGGAAGAGCTGGCCGGCAACGGTGTCGGCGGGCACGTCTTCCTGCTGAAGAACAACACCGACTCGATGGGCAACTCCTACGGCTGCCACGAGAACTACCTGATCAGCCGCAATGTGCTGCTCAAGCACCTATCCTCCCAGCTGCTGCCCTTCCTGGTGACCCGCCAGCTGATCTGCGGGGCGGGCAAGCTCACGATCCCAAGCCCGGGCGCCCCGAATGAGAACTTCGAAGCCGGGTTCATGATGAGCCAGCGGGCGGACTACATGTGGGAGGGCATTTCGAGTGCCACCACCCGTTCCCGGCCGATCATCAACACCCGCGACGAGCCGCACGCGGACTCCTCGAAGTACCGCCGCCTGCACGTGATCGTGGGGGACTCGAACATGTCCGAGACCACCACCGCGCTGAAGATCGGTTCCGCGCTACTGGTCCTCGAGATGATCGAGGCGGGCGTAGAGCTGCCGAACTACGAGCTGGCCAACGAGATTCGAGCCATTCGGGACATCGCTCGGGACTTCACGGGGCTCACCGAGCTCAAGCTGCGCAGCGGCGAGACTGCCACCCCACTGGAGATGCAGCGCACCTTCCACGCCGCTGCGGTGCAGTGGCTGGAGCGTCGCCCAGAACCAGAGTGCGTCGATGGGCGTTGGCTGGGCACCCCGCGCGAGCAGCTCGAGCCGGTGGTGGAGCTGTGGGGTCGTGTCCTGGACTGCTTCGAGACCGGGGATTTCTCCCCGGTGGATACCGAGATCGACTGGGTGATCAAGAAGAAGCTGCTGGACGGCATGGCCTCCCGCCACGGGCTGGAGCTGACCGATCCGCGGCTGGCGCAGATTGACCTGCGCTATCACGATATTCACCCCACCCGTGGGCTGTTCAACGTGCTGAAGCGCCGCGGCCAGGCCGCCTCGATCTTGAGCGAGGAGCAGATCCGCGAGGCGATGGACCAGGCTCCGACGACGACTCGCGCGGCGCTGCGTGGACGCTTCCTCGCCGCCGCGCGGGAGCACGGCTGTGCCACTACCGTGGATTGGATGCGGCTGAAGATCAACGGTGAATTCGGCAGCGAGGTTGCGCTCCCGGACCCGTTTGCGGCCACGGATCCGCAGGTGGACGAGATGATCGCCAGCATGGCCGATTTCGGCGGTGCCGACGCGCCCGCGCGGGGTTAAGCACTGATGGTGGGTCCAGGAAAGCCCGGCAGCGCCGGGTCCCGCAACCGGCCAGTGAAGGTGACCTGGCAGCAGGGCGCGAGCAGGCTATTCAACCTGGTCATCGGCCTGCTCAACGCCCCAAGCCCGCGGCCGACCGCCTGGGTCGTCGAGAATATTGAGGGCTATTCCGGGCAGCTCAAGTCCCGGGAACGCGTGTTCCACCGGGACCGGGAGTCGCTGCGCCAGCTGGGGATTCAGCTGAGCCACGAAAGCCGGGAGGGGCAGGACTACTGGCTACTGCGACCCGAGCAGGTCTTCCTCCCGGATCTGGACCTCTCGGAAGCCGAGCTGCAGGTGTTGGCGACCGCCACGCAGTGGGCACGCCAACCGGTGGACTCCGCGATGGCTGGCCCCACGGCGCAGGCGCAGCTGAAGCTCGCCGGCGCGGGGCTCAGCAGGGTCGACGATACCGCCGTGGTTCAGCCCGTCCCCGACATGGTGGAACTGGATCCGCGCAGCGTCGATGCTATTTTCCGCGCCACCCAGCGCGGGCTGCGGATGACTTTCTGGTACTACCCGGCCTACTTGGTCGAGCCGGAGCAGCGCACGCTGGATCCGTGGGCGGTCGCCGGGATCGATGGGCGGCTATACGTCACTGGTTTCGACGTCGACCGGGGTGCCCAGCGCACCTTTCGCCTGGCCAGGCTCTCCGATGTTCGGGCGGAGGCGCAGTTCGTCGAGCACCAGGCGCCCACCGACCCCGCGACCGGTCAGCCGGTGCCGGCCGGCGAGTTGATTCGCCGCGGGCTGGCGGGGCACCAGACGAAGGTCACGGCTAACGTGCTGTTCACGGGGGACGGCGCCATCGAACTTCAGGACATGGCCAGCGAGCTCCGCGATACGCCCGAAGGGCGAGTGGGGACGGTCGGGCCGGTGGATCGTGATTGGCTAGTGCAGACGGCGGCGAGCTATGCCCCGGATGCAGTGCTGCTGGAGCCCCAGCAGCTCGTCGTTGAGGTCCTCGACCTTCTGCAGCGCGCCCAGCAGTTGGGCACCCAGGAAAAGATCTCAGCCACGCAGCCTACGGATACTGACGCCGCGACCTTAGATGGCGGTTCAGCTGTGGACGAGCAAGAGCCGGATTTCATGGAGCCGCATACCCCTGGTCAGGCCATGGACGACGAACTGGCCGACGTCCAGGCGCCGCCGGTCAACCTCGTCGCCCAGCAGTTCGCCCAGACACTTTCGGTACTGGCCTGGTTCCAGGCCCACCCGCGTGGCTCCTTCATGCGGGCTTCCCGCGACCTGGGACTCAGCGTGGCCCAAATCCAGCACGAGCTCAAGCAACTGAGCATGTGCGGGCTGCCGGGCTACTATCCGGGCTCACTGGTTGAAATCGCGATGGACCGCACCACCGCGGAGGCGCAATTCACCGCCGGGTTGGACGGCCCGGTGCGGCTGAGCACGGTGGAGGCCGGCGCGTTGCTGCTCAACCTGGAAGCGGTCCGGGACGCTGTCCCCGCCGAGCAGCGGGAAGCCGTGGACTCGGTGACCGAGAAGCTGCGTGGCCTCCTGGAGGGCAAGCAGGGCGTGGCCAACCAGCCTTCGACGGGCACCGATGCCGGTCCCTCTCAAGTCGGCATCATCACCCCGGAGCACCAGGAAACGGCTGCGCAACGCCAGCCCAACGCCCCGGAGAACACTGTGGAGTCCACCCTGGAGCTGCTGCGCACCGCACTCGCGGAGAGGTGTGTCGTGGACTGCGAGTACCTCACTCTCAGCCGGGATCAGCGCAGTAGCCGCCGCCTGGTGCCGGATGCGATCCGCATGATCGAGGGCAACGCCTATCTACTGGCGCGCAGCCTCGATGACGCGGGAGTGGTGGACGAGACCCCGAAGAACTTCCGGGTTTCCCGCATGAGCGAGGTCACGCTCGGGGAGGAGTCCAGTGCACCGGCACGATTGTCCACCGAGGTCGATGCAACCGATCCCTTCGACTTCGGTGCGGCCGCCGACTGGGCCTACTTCCGCCTATCCGACTCCGCATTGTGGATGCTGGAGTACTTCCCGCTGTGGCAGGACGCCGACGCGGGAGTCGGCGGCGTAAGCGAAGACGCCCGAACCGAAGCCACCTCCGTTAAAACCAGCCCCGAGAGCCGGAGCACCGCTGTGACGATGCCGGACACCGGGGCCTGGCTGGAGCGCTTCTTGATCGCCCATGCCGGTCAGGTCGCGGAACTCTCAACCCCGGGCCTCGCCGGACGCGTCGCGCGACGCGCGGAAACAGGGCTGGGGGTTTATCGGGACCGTTTCCCCGATGTAAGCTGAAGACTGAGATTTTTAACGCTGGTCCTGAAAGGCAAAAACCTTCATGCTCTCTGGTAGCCACATCCTCATCCTGTTGCTGGTTGTCCTTCTCGTGTTCGGCGCATCCCGCCTGCCGAACGCAGCCCGTTCCCTCGGCCGTTCGATGCGCATCTTCAAGTCCGAGATGGACGAGATGCGCACCGATAACCCAGAGCAGAACGGGCAGGAGGCCATCGAGCAGCAGCGCGCGCCGCAGCCTAATCCAGCGCAGCAGCAGAATCAGAACAGCAACTAGGTAGAAACTCGCGCCCAGCTTCGCCGCGTTTCCGCTTTTCCGCATGAGTAACACCCCTCAGGCAGCACGCACAGCCCAGCGGCCCCGCCGCCGGGCTTTTCGCCGTGCCAACCAACGCCCAACCGACGGCGCGATGAGCATCGTCGAGCACATTCAGGAACTCCGCCGCCGCCTCATTATCGCGGTCATCGCAATCCTGATCGGCACGATCCTGGGCTACCTCTGGTACGGCACCAACGTGGGCCCGCTCCGCAGCCTGGGGGAAATCCTCCGCGAGCCTTATTGCAAACTCCCTTCCGAGGTGCGCTTCGGTGCCGCGACCGGGGAGTGTCGCCTGCTGGCCACCGGCCCCTTCGAGATGTTCCTGCTGCGCTTGAAGGTCGGTTTCATCGCCGGCATCGTGCTCTCCGCTCCGGTGTGGATCGGCCAGATCTGGGGCTTCATCACCCCGGGACTGAAGAAGAATGAGCGCCGCTGGGCGGTCTCGGTGTCACTGGTAGCAACACTGTTTTTCTTCTTCGGCGCCGCGCTGGCCTACCTCGTCCTGCACCACGGCCTGCACTTCCTCCTCACGGTCGGCGACGAGGCCCAGATCACCGCGCTGAAGGGCAGCGAGTATTTCAGCTTCGTCCTCATCCTCCTGCTCGTCTTCGGCGTCAGCTTCGAGCTGCCACTGTTCACGGTGCTGCTGAGCTTCGCGGGTCTACTGCGCTACGACAGCATCAAGACGAAGCGCCGCTACATCATCGTCGGTCTCTTCGCCTTCGCGGCCTTCGTGACCCCGGCTGACCCGTTCTCCATGCTGGCGCTCGGCTGCGCACTGACCCTGATGATGGAGATCGCCTACCTGATCATCCGTTTCAACGATAAGCGCCGGGATAAGCGGCAGGCCCAGGCGGCAGACGCTCCTGGTTCCGAGATTCGCCCCTCCGGCGCGGTCGCGCCAGCCGAGGCTGTCGAACGCGCCGAGCCGATCAGGGCCTCCCAGGGCATCGCGGGTCAGGCACCGGCAGACCCGGGCATGGGACGGCGGAACTCCTTCAACTACGCCGAGATCTTCGACGAGGACAACTAAACACCACCGCAGCCCCAATGAGCAGCAGACCGGGGATTGAGTGTCTGCCCGAACCGACGTCCTGAAACGCGTGAGCAACAGCGAGCGGATAGACTCGGTATACATATGGCTAACAGCGCTACGTGCAACGCAAAAAACTACCCCACGCTGGTCGAAGAGTTCCGGAAGGAATACGACTTCGAACTCGATGAATTCCAGCTTGACGCAGCCGCTGCGATCGCCGAGGGCAGGGGAGTGCTCGTGGGAGCACCGACCGGTGCCGGCAAGACGATCGTCGGCGAATTCGCGGTCTACATGGCCTTCCACGGTGGCGGGGCCTGCTTTTACACCACGCCGATCAAGGCACTGAGCAACCAGAAGTACCACGACCTGTGCGCCAGCTACGGCGAAGAGAACGTCGGGTTGCTCACGGGCGACGTGACGCTCAACCCGGACGCGCCGATCGTCGTCATGACCACCGAGGTCCTGCGCAACATGATCTACGCGGACTCGGACCGGCTGGCCAGCCTCACCCACGTGGTGATGGACGAGGTCCACTTCCTGGCCGACCGGTGGCGTGGGCCGGTGTGGGAGGAGACGATCCTCAACCTGGACCAGCGCGTGACCCTGGTGTCGCTCTCGGCGACGGTCTCCAACGTGGAGGAGTTCGGCGGCTGGCTGCGCACCCTGCGGGGCGAGACGGACATCATCGTCACTGATAAGCGCCCCGTTCCGCTGACCCAGTACATGATGGTCGGTTCGAAGATCATGCGACTGTTCAGCAAGAACGCCGAGCACCTGGCGGGGGAGGACCACCCCGGCGCGATCAACCGTTCCCTGCTCTCGGCGGTGGGCAAGGCTGAGGCCTATGGCAATCAACGCGGGCCCCGCCGCGAGGACGTGGTGCGCCACCTGGAGCAGGCGAAGATGCTGCCGGCGATCTACTTCATTTTCTCCCGCATCGGCTGCGATAAGGCGGTGCAGCAGCTGCTGATCCGGAAGGTGGAGCTCACCACGCCCGAGGAGGCTCGTGAGATCGGCGAGGTCATCGACGAGGGCGTGGCTGGGCTGGAGCCGGCGGATCTGCACATGCTGGGTTTCCGCCAGTGGCGCCGGGCCTTGATGCGGGGCTTCGGGGCGCACCACGCCGGGATGCTGCCGGCGTTCCGGCACATCGTGGAGAAGCTGTTTAGCCGTGGGCTGCTGAAGGTCTGCTTCGCCACCGAGACGCTGGCGCTGGGCATCAACATGCCCGCGCGCACGGTGGTGCTGGAGAAGATGACGAAGTTCAACGGGGAGGCTCACGCGGAGCTGACCCCGGGCCAGTACACGCAGCTGACGGGGCGCGCAGGGCGCCGCGGTATCGACACGGTGGGCAACGCCGTGGTGCTGTGGAGCCCCCAGGTCGATCCCTATGCGGTGGCAGCGCTGGCCTCGGCCCGGACGTACCCGCTGGATTCGACGTTCCGGCCGGGCTACAACATGGCGGTCAACCTCATCGCCACGAAGGGCTGGGCGGAGGCGCACCGGATCCTGGAGCGTTCCTTCGCCCAGTACCAGGCTAATGACACGATCGTGGAGCGCGCGCACGCCGTCGAGCTGCGGCGGCAAGACTTCGACCGGGAGCGTGCAGAGCTGGAGGCCCTGGTGGGACGCACCGAGGCCGCACAGCGGGCCGACGCCGCCGAGCTCACCGAGCAGGTCTTGGACTACGCGGAGCTACGGCGCACGCTGTCCCACGAGGAGCGGCAGGCGAAGCGGGATGCGGCCCTCGAGCGCCAGCAGGAGGTCGAACACCTGCTGCGCTCGATCAACGTTGGTGATGTGATCGCCCTGCCGACGGGCAAGAACCCGGTGACCGCTGTGGTCGTCCGTTCCGATTCTTCCCGCAATCCGCGCCCCACCCTGGTTCTCGACGATGGCTGGGTAGAGCGCGTGGCCGCCGACATGTTCCGTAACACCCCGGTGATCATCGGTCACATGCGGATCCACCGGGGCGTGGAGCGCGCACCGAAGCGCCACGCCCGGGCTGTGGCCTCCCAGCTGCGGCGCATGCACCTGGATAAGCCGAAGAAGATCCGCCCGCACGCCCGCGGGGGTTCGAAGAAGGCCGCGGAGCTGCGCAATCAGCTGCATGTCCACCCGGTTCATTCCTGGGCGGAGCGCGAGGAGCTGGCGAAGAAGGCACAGTCCGTGCTGAAGGCCGGCCGGCGCTGGGAGTACCAGAAGCAGGAATCCGAGCAGCCGGGGGACTCGCTGACCGCCACCTTCGACCGGATCATCGCTCTGCTCGAGGAGCTGGGCTACGTGGAAACCTGGGCGGGTGAGGGCGGTGCCCCGGCGGCGAAGGTCACCGAAGAGGGCGAGAAGCTGGCCCGGATCCACCACGAATCGGATCTGCTGGTGGCCCAGTGCCTCCGCCGCGGGCTATGGGATGAGCTCGACCCGGCCGAGCTGGCTGCTGCGGTGAGTGCCTGCGTGTTTGAGAACCGTCGGGAATCCACCGTGCGCACCCAGTTGCCGACGGATGCGTTGGAGGAGGCGGTGGCGCACACGCTGCGCGTGTACAAGGAGCTTGTCAGCGACGAGGAACGCCACCGCCTGACCGCCACCCGGGAGCCCCAGCTGGGCTTCGCCACGGCGGTTCACCAGTGGGTGGCCGGGGCACCGCTGGAATACTGCCTGCAGGCCGCGGAGGCCTCGGGCGCGGTGCTAACCCCGGGTGACTTCGTCCGCGCCTGTGGTCGGGTGAAGGACCTGCTGGATCAGATCAAGATGACCGGTTATTCCAACGACGTGAGGAAGTCCGCGCGCAAGGCCGTGGACGCGATGCAACGAGGGGTTGTGGCTATCGATGTCTAATATCGCCATTTTCGGCGCCACCAGCGAGATCGGCGAGCACATCGCGCGCCTGCTGGCACCGGGGCAGTCCTTCCTTTTGGCAGGACGCCGGCCTGAAGCTCTGGAAACCTTGGCCGAGGAGCTACGAGGCTTGGGTGCAGAGCGGGTGGAGACCTACTTCTTCGACGCGGCAGATACCGCGAGCCACAGCGGCATCATCGATGAGATGGAGGCGGGCTGCGGGCCGATCGACACCGCCTTCGCCATGTTCGGGGTGCTGGGGGACCAGCAGCTCGCGGAGGAGGACGGTGCTGAGGTCTACCGGGTGCTGCACACGGACTTCACCGCGCAGGCCGTGCTGCTCACGGAGCTATCCCAGCGGATGAAGCGCCGTGGCACGGGCACGCTGGTGGCGTACTCCTCGATCGCCGGTGCCCGGGTGCGCCGCCCGAACTACGTCTACGGTTCCGCGAAGGCCGGCCTGGATGGGTTCGCCCAGGGGATGCAGGACGCCCTGCGGGGCAGCGGGGTGCGGCTGATGGTCGTGCGCCCCGGCTTCGTCATCGGACGGATGACCGAGGGGATGGATCCTGCGCCGATGTCCTCCACCCCTGACGTGGTTGCGAAGGCCACCGTGGAGGCCCTAGAGCGCCGCCGCGACGACGTGTGGATTCCGGGCAAGCTCCGCGTGCTGGCTGCGGTGATGCAGCTGGTTCCGCGTTGGCTGTGGCGGCTCGCGCCGCGTTAGAGCGCTTTTGCTGCCGCCGGGACTACGATGGAATCTCTAACACCGCTGCAGCGTTACTGCTATCAGGTACCGCATGCCGCTGGTGCGCTGATTGTCTTTTAGGAGGACACAGAAAACTTATGCGCAGGAGCTTCTTCCTCTACGTGGTCGTGGAGCTGTTGGCCTTTATTCTGCTGGGCAAGTGGCTCGGCTTCGGCTGGACGATCCTGCTGTACCTGGGGCTGTTCATCCTCGGTGTCGCGATCGCCGCCTGGCAGATGCGTGTGCTGACGGTGCGCGTGCTGCGGGACCGCAGGTCGCCAGGAAAACTAACCGGCGATGCAGCGCTCTCTGCGTTCGGTGCTCTGCTAGTAGCTCTGCCTGGGGTTGTGACGGGGGTCGTGGGCATTCTGTTCATGCTCCCGCCGACCCGCTCGATCGCCCGCCGCAGCATGGGAACCGCGCTGCGCGCGAAGATCACCCGCCTGGGTGGGGAATCCTTCATCGTGTCCTCCCGTGCCAGCGATCCGCAGGTACGCAACATCCCGGGCTGGGGAGAGGTCATTGACCACCGCAGCGAGGAGTTCGGGGACGAGGGTCCTGCCGGGACCGATAGCGCCCGATGAAGCAGTGGCTCGCTAACCTTCCCTCACCGTGGCGGGTGGTGGGAGCCCTTTTTGCGGGCTTCATGGTCTTCGCCTCCTACGAGCCCACCGGGCTGTGGTGGGCAGCCCCGTTGGGCTACGCGCTCTTCTTCGCCGTTGTCACGCAGCGGCACGCAGTCTCGCTCGCCTTCCTCAACTCGCTGGCTACGTATGGCTTTCTCCTGCCGTGGATCGGTGAGTTCGTCGGCGCCTCCGCGTGGATCGCGCTCGCCATCGTGCAGGCGCTCTACGCCTTGCTTTTTGGCCTCGGAGCCCGCTGGTTGCTGCGCTGGGGCAACGGAACCTGGAACTGGCGCAGCATCGTGGGCGCGGCCGCGTTCTTCGTCGCCGTCGAGGGTTTCCGTTCCCACTGGCCGTTCGGGGGCTTCGGTTGGGGACGGCTGGCGTGGGGCCAGGTTTCCGGGCCACTGGCCGCCGATATCCGACTTGGTGGCTCCGCGTTCGTGAGTTTCCTGGTCGTCCTGCTGGGCGGGCTCATCTACCTAGCAGCCCGACCGCCGTACAACACCCGGGCTGCGGTCACCCCGAAGATCCGACTGCAGTACGCCGGCGTGGTGGGCGTTGTGCTGCTGGCCTCCGTCATCTACGGCTCGAGTTTTAGCCAGGAGCCCACCGCGGGCCAGGTCAACGTCGCCGCAATCCAGGGCAACGTCCCCCGAGCTGGCCTGGATTTCGCGGCCCAGCGCCGCGCCGTGCTAAACAACCACGTGCAGCGCACCCACGAGCTGGCGGACTCGGTCGCGACCGGCGAGGCACCGCAGCCTGACGTGGTCATCTGGCCGGAGAACTCCTCCGATGTGAACCCGTTTAAGGACCCGGACGCCTACACCGCCATCGATTCGGCGGTCACGGCAGTCAACGCTCCGGTGATGGTCGGCACCGTCATCGGAAATGAAAACACGATGCTCACCTGGGGCCCTGCCACCAGCAGCGAGCCGGGGCCGGGGGAGAAGCACGTGAAGAAGTTCCTCCAGCCCTTCGGCGAGTACATGCCCTTCCGGGAGATCCTCAAGCACGTCAACGAGAACGTCGAGCGCGCGGGCAACTTCGTCCCCGGCGACGGACCGGGCGTGGTGCGGATGCCCGCTGCCCGCGGGGACGTCCTCGTGGGCGTATCCACCTGCTACGAGATCTCTTTCGACGCCAGCGCCCGCGACGCGGTGCGCAATGGTGCGGAGTTCCTGGCTAGTCCAACGAATAACGCCACCTTCGGCTTCACGGACATGAGCTACCAGCAGCTCGCAATGAGCCGGATGCGGGCGATCGAGACGGACCGGGCGGTCGTCGTAGCCGCGACCTCCGGGGTCTCGGCGATCGTCATGCCGGATGGGGAAGTGGTGGCCCAGAGCCGGCTGTTCCGCCCGGATATCCTGCAGGCCGATATCCCGCTGCGCGATGGCATTACGCCGTCCGTGGCCGCGGGTCCCTGGGTAGAGCTGGGGCTAGCTGCCGCGGGTGTTTTGGGGATAATCGGGGCGTTCCTCGCGTCTCGGCCCACACGGCGCAAGAAAAGCAGATAAACTAATCACATTATGAAGAAGCTCAGCGATAAGACTCTCGTCATCATCCCGACTTTCAACGAGCGCGATAACCTCCCGATCATCACGCGTCGCCTGTTGGAGGCCGAGCCGGAGCGCGTCAACGTTCTGGTCGTCGACGACAATTCGCCGGACGGCACCGGGGACCTGGCGGATCAGATGGCCAAGGACGATTCCCGCATCCACGTACTGCACCGCGAGGGCAAGGGTGGCCTCGGCGGGGCTTACCTGGCCGGTTTCAAGTGGGGCATCGAGAACGGCTATGAGGTTCTCTGCGAGATGGACGCCGACGGCTCCCACGCCCCGGAGCAGCTCCACCTGCTGCTGGACAAGATCGACGATGGTGCAGAGCTTGTCCTGGGTTCCCGCTACGTCAAGGGTGGCAAGACCGTGAACTGGCCGGCAGACCGCAAGTTCCTCTCCCGTGGCGGCAACATCTACGCCTCCATGGCGCTGGGTGCCGGCCTGTCCGACATCACCGGCGGTTACCGCGCCTTCCAGCGCGACCTGCTGGAGCGCATGGACCTCGACGCCGTGGACTCCGCGGGTTATGTCTTCCAGGTGGACATGGCATGGCGTGCTGTTAACGAGGGCGCCGACGTGCGTGAGGTCCCGATTACCTTCACCGAGCGCGAGATCGGCGAGTCCAAGATGAGCAGCCGCATCGTCGGCGAGGCGATGGCTCAGGTGACCCGCTGGGGCTTCCGCCACCGCATGTACCAGGTTCGCCAGCTCATGCGCGAGGGTGCACGTATCGGCGCCGGCACCGTGGAGCGCGCTCTGCAGAGCTAACCGAAAAGCGCAACGCTAAAGGCCTGGTCACGTTGATAACGTGGCCAGGCCTTTGTTCGTGCTGAGGCGAGGGGAGGGTTTAAGCCTTCTCCTGGTCCTTGAGCAGCTTCATGGCCTCGCGGCGGCGCTTACGCAGCAGCTCGATACGCTCCTCCAGCAGCTCGTCGAGCTCCTCCAGGGAGCGACGCTCGAGAAGCATGTCCCAGTGCGTACGTGGCGGCTTCGCAGGCTTGGATTCAATGCCCTCGCCCTCCACGAGGGTGCCCATCTGGCCGTTCTTGCACAGCCAGTCCTGCGGGATCTCGGCGTCGTCAGCGAACGGGACCTCAAAAATTTCGCCGTCCTCAGTCTGGTACTTCACCATCTGACGTGGCGCGAGATCGTGGTCCCGGTCGGTTTCATACGACACGGCACCCATGCGACTGCCTCGCAGTACGCGGTCTGCCATTAGTTCCTCACTTCCGAAGTTCGCTAGCGGCGCCTCCGAGGCGCCATCAACGTAGATAACGCACCGGGTGCGGGTTTTGTTCCCAGTTTTCCCGAAAGGGTTAGGATCTTTAGCCATGAGCACCCCCATTGCGCGCGAAGACTTCCCCCACACGCCGGGGTTCTGCGCGTGGTGCGGGGAGGAAATGCCCGGCCAGAAGCGGGGGAGGCCACGCAAATTCTGCAGCCGGTCCTGCCGCCAACGGGCCTACGAGCAACGTGCGAGCCAGCCGGCGGCGGACTCACCCACGCCCACAAGCACCCGGCTGGGGACTCCAGGGGACACCGGGGATGAGTTGGGGGATCAGCTCTTCGAACTCAGGTGCGCGGCGGAGGACCTCGTCACCGCGATAGACGAGCGTGCAGAGCCCGCCGAGCTGCGTGGCATGGCTACGGACCTGGTGCGGCTGGCGCACCGCGCGGAGCAGCTGAACCACCCCCAACCCCCGGGACGCGCTTAAGCCCCACCTTTTCCTAATCTTCCCTGCTTAGCACTAGGCTGGGTGCCATGCGCAAGGGAATTATCACTCTGGGTGTTATCGGTATTATCGCGGCATTCCTGTTCGGCGTTGGGCCGATCGCGTATCAGCTGCTCACTGACCGGGGTCTGCAAACCGCCGATCTCGTCGAGGGCGGACCCGAGCCAACAACGTCAGCGGACGGTCACTGGGTGATCGTCCCTGGTGCCGGTGCCAACCACACCCAGGCTGGTTATACCTTCCGTGAGATCCTGCCGGGGCAGGAGAAGACCACCTCCGGACGTGCGGATAACAGCACGGAGGAGAACATCAAGGGCGACCTGCAGGTCTCGGACGGCACCCTCACGGAGGGCCTGGTGGAGGTCCGCGTCGCGGGGATCTCCTCGGACGTGGAGAAGCGCGACATCAACGTCCGCCGCTCGATCCTGCACACGGAGGACTACCCGAAGGCGAAGTTCAGCATCACCGAGCCGGTGGATCTGAGTGGCATTCCGGAGGACGGTTCCGTCGGTGAGGTCGACGTCACGGGAGAGCTCACCCTCCGCGGCGAGTCCAATAAGGTCAGCGCGCCACTGAAGGTGCTGCGCACGGGGGACAAGGTCGTCGTCCAGGGCAAGGTGCCGTTCAAGCGTTCGGACTTCAACATCAAGACCCCAGAGTTCGTCGCGGCCAAGATCGCTGACGAAGGAACGATCGACCTGCTTCTCGTTTTCGAGAAGCCTTAAACCCCACACGCGACGCGCGCGAGAACAATCGCGGTCAATATTAGGAGCACCATTGAACACCCAATTTCTCCTGTGGTCCCGGGTTATCCGGCTTGTGGTGCTGCTCGCGCTCGGCGGGTGGCTCGTGAGTAATGGCACCGGCCTTGACTACTTCTTTGCCGCGGTCTGCGCCGCGCTGATCGCACTGACCTGTTATCAACTGTGGGCGAGCAGCCAGAGGGGTGGCCACTGATATGGCATCGAATGCACGTTTTCTCGAAGACCTGCTGGACGACAAGGACCTCGACGCGGTGAGCCGGTGGCTCGCCGATCGTTCGTCGGTCGTGGTGGCCGAAGAGCTCGGCCGAATCTCCGGGGCGGAGCAGGCGGTGGCCTTCCGGT
Organism: Corynebacterium sp.; assembly: GCF_030152825.1. Classification (GTDB taxonomy): domain Bacteria; phylum Actinomycetota; class Actinomycetes; order Mycobacteriales; family Mycobacteriaceae; genus Corynebacterium. The sequence continues at coordinate 22,443 of NZ_JASLIP010000047.1, read as the reverse complement.
TGCTGCCCAAGGACCGCGCCCTGGATGTCTTCGAATACCTGGATCCGGTGCACCAGGCCGAGCTGCTGGACGCGCTGCGAGACGACCACGTCACCGAGATCTTCGCGAGTCTGGCCCCGGATGACCAGGCATCCCTGCTGGATGAGATGCCGGCGAAGGTCGCCTCGCGCCTGCTGCAGGGACTGCCGTATTCCCAACGACGTGTGACGAGTGGGCTGCTGGGTTATCCATCCGAGTCTGCGGGCCGTCTGATGGTGCCCACGCCCACGGTGCTGACCCCGGACGCGACCCGGGAGGAATCCCTGGAAAAGCTGCAGTCGCGCGCTCAGCGCTATGCCTCGGGCCCGCATCACTCGATCGCGCTGGCCACCGTGGCGGTGACCGATGAGTCGCGCAAGCTACTCGGCATGGTGGAGCTCGCGGACCTGGTCACCGCGCCCGAGGGAACGCTGGTCGGGGAGTTGCTCGAGGAGGAGCAGCACAGTGTCTCCGCCTATGACGACCAGGAGCACGCGGCCCGACTGATCCAGGAAGCTGACCTTCTGGCACTGCCCGTCGTCGACGACGAAGACCGCATTCTGGGCGTCATCACGGTCGATGACGCCATGGAGGTCCTCGAGGCCGAGGTGACGGAGGATGCCTACCGCGCCGGTGGCGCCGAGCCGCTGAACGAGCCTTATCTGACGGCGACGGTGATGACGCTGGCGAAGAAGCGCGGCGTCTGGCTGATCGTCCTGATCCTGGCCGCCTTCCTCACGATCAACGTGATGCAGTATTTCGAGGATGTGCTCGAGGCCGTGGTGGTGCTCAGCATCTTCGTGCCGATGTTGATCGGTACGGGCGGTAACGCGGGCTCGCAGGCGGCGTCCTCGGTGGTGCGTGCGCTCGCGGTCAACGAGGTGAGACCCCGGGACGTGTTGCGGGTCATCGGCCGTGAGGTTCGGGTGGGCTTCCTGCTGGGTGTCTTCCTGGGTACGGTGATCTTCCCAATTCTGGCCTTCCTGTACTATCCGCAGGTCGCGTTGACTATTTCGTTGACGATCGTGGCGATCTGTACCTGGGCCTGCATCGTTGGTGGCGTGCTGCCGCTGGTGGCGAAGAAGTTGGGCGTGGACCCGGCGGTCTTCTCGACGCCCGTGGTGTCCACGTTGGTGGACGCCACCGGCCTGATTATTTACTTCAGCATCGCCGGTGTGATCATGGCTGATCAGATCCGCCAGGCGACGGGCGGCTAGCGTCGGCCGAACTTCTCTAGGTCGGCTGGTGCACCGGCGAGGATGACGTTGTCGTCGGGGGAGAGCGGGTGGTCGGCGAAGGGTGGGGCCCACTGATTGCCGCTGTGCACGGCGACTAGCTGGACGCGGTGCTTCGCCCACAGGCTGTGCCGGTTGAGGGAGTGGTTCACCAGTTCCTTGGGGGCTCGCAGGGTGATCATCGCGTAACCCTGGTCGAAGACGGTATAGTCCTGGAAACGGCCGCTGAGCAGGTGCGCGACGCGGCGGCCGGTGTCTCGTTCGGGGCGGACGACGTGGTGTACGCCCACGCGAGTGAGGATGCGGGCGTGGGCGTCGGAATCCGCCTTGGCCCAAATGTCCTTGACCCCGAGTTCCACGAGGTTCGATGCGGTCAGGATCGAGGCTTCGAGGCTGCTACCGATGCCGATGACGACCTGCTGAAAATCCTTTACACCGAGCTGCTTGAGGGCCTCGGGATCGGTGGCATCGGCGATGAAGGAGTCGGTGAGGTGGGCGTCGCTGTCGTGCAGCAACTTTTCATCGACGTCGATGCCGAGTACGTCGACGCCGTGGCTGTGGAGCTCTTCAGCCATCGCGGAACCGAACCGGCCAAGCCCGATGATTGCGACTGGTGGCAAGTGGATGGGGCGGGCGCTGGGGAGGAGCTTATCGAGTGGGTTAACCAATGTACGGCCTTTCTGCGGGGTAGGAGTAGTGCTTGCTCGGGGTCGTCGTGGCAAGCGCTGCGACGAGGGTGATGGGGCCGACGCGGCCCATGAACATCACGAAGCAAAGAAGGAGCTGCGAGGCGCCACTGAGGTCAGCGGTGATGCCAGTGGAGAGGCCGACGGTGCCGAAGGCGGAGATGACCTCAAAGTGGATTTGGTCAGCAGTGAACTGGGGGTTGAAGGTGCGCAGGCACGCGATAACGATTGTTATGACACTTACCGCCACGGCGCCGACGGTAAGAGCCTGTCGGATCACGGTGTGATCGACACGGCGGCCACCGATGACCGTATCCTTCTCGCCCTTAATTTCTGCCACGATCGCTGCGAGCACCACGAAGAGCGTGGTGATTTTGAGACCGCCGGCGGTGCCACCGGAGCCACCGCCGATGAACATCAGGATGTCGGTGCCCATCAGGGTATTGGGGGACATCTCTCCAAAGTCGACGGATTGGAAGCCGGCGGTGCGGGTCGTGATGGACTGGAACACCGCAGCGAGCGCCGCGGTGCCACCACTCATGCCAGCAAAAGCGTGATTGCGCTCGAGTACCCAGAACATCACAAAACCGCTGATCAGGAGGACAGCCGTGCCAGTGAGCGTGATCCGGGCGGTCATAGACAGGCGCGGCGGGTTCCTGCGTTGCCTGCGCAGGCGGACACGCGCGATGAGCTCGTCGAGCACGGGGAAGCCGAGGCCACCGAAGACGATTGCCAGACCGATCGGCAGGATGATCCAAGCATCTCCGACGTGAGGGATGAGGCTACCGGCGTCGAGCCCGAAGCCGGCGTTATTGAAGGCGGAAATGGCGTGGAATAGGCCCATCCATGCCGCTTCGCCGGGGCTATCGGCGTAGCCGCCCACAAACATACGAACGGCGAGCACGCTCGCAACCAACAGTTCGCAGACCACCGTGAGAATAATCGCGCCGATAATGGTGGATTTCACGCTGCCAACGGTGAGCGTTTTTCGCTCTGCGACCGTATAGAGCTTGGTTTTCAGGCCCAGCCGTCCGCTGAGGATGAGACCGGCGAGGGATGTCAAGGACATGATTCCGAAGCCGCCGATCTGGATGAGAGCCAGGATGACGACCTGCCCGGCACCCGTAAAGCCCGTGCCGGTGTCCCGCACGCCAAGCCCGGTCAGCGTCACCGCGGACGTCGCTGTGAAGAAGGCCTCGAGTGGCGAGACGGAGTCGCCGTCGGGCGCGGAGAAAGGCATGAGAAGCAATAAGGTGCCCAGCGCGATGAGCCCAAAGAATCCAACGGACACGAGGCGCGCCGGATTCTGCGTCAACGACGCGAATAAGCGATTCACCAGAATGATCCTAGACCTGTCGCGAAGGGCACACTAGGGCTTTGTGATCGATACACAACAGTGGCGAGCTACGGGGCTCAACCAACCCACCAGCAAACAGCCTGGCCGTAATTGTCCGATAATATACATTATGACACTTTAGATTTATGGGGTCCTGGCCTGCGCCAAGTCCCTCCGGCCCCGCTGCAGATACAGCGGGGCCGTCAGTCCCCCTGGAGTCCTAGGAGTCCTTAGATTCCTTGAGCTCGGAATCCTCGCCGGGCTCCCAATCAACCTCGAGTTCATCCATGAGCTCCTGGGTCGAGTTTTCAATCTCCGTCGTCGAATCCTTCTTATCGTCGGCCGAACTCTCGGAAGCCCCTGACGCCTCGGCGGCATCGTCCTCAGCCGAGTCCTCGTCCTCAAGATCCTCAGATTCACTTTGGAACTCACGAGTCAGTGCCTCGGCAAGCTCATAGTTGCCCACGTTGGACTTCTCCACGATCTTCTTGAGCTCACGACCCTCCGAGTCGCTCAGCTCTTCCTCCCCCTCGTGGAACTTATTCACCAGTTCGGTGGCGCGCTCGCGGAACTTAGCCTCGCGCTGGATGCGAACCCGGGACTTGATCCACCAGGCGACGAGCACCGCGATCGTCAACAGCCCCACCCAGCCGATGATCGGATACACATTGGCCATCAATGCTTCGAAGCCGAAGAAGCTCACACCGAAACCCACCAGGCAGACGCCCAGAAACACGGGGCGATACTTATCGCGGTGGTTGGCCGTCAGGCGGCGCCCCAGCGCGTAGAACATGCCGATGCAGGTGTTGTAGATCATGATGAAGATGATCACGACCATCACATAGGACAGCGGATGGTTGATGTGATCGATCAGGCTGAGCATCGGAACGCTCGAGTCCCCGACCACGTCGAAGTTGGCGAGCAGGACGAAGGTCGCCATCATCAGCATCGTCAGGTAGATGAGGCCACCCATGAGGCCGCCCACACCCGCTTCGCGTGGCTTCGTGTTCGCGCCACCGATCACCAGGGCCATGGACAACCCCAGCAGCAGCGCAAGCCCCGTGTAGTTCAGGGCGGAAAGCCACCACGGGCTGATTGGCGATTCGGCCCCCTGAGCCAACTTCCCCATCGCAGCCATGTCATCCGGCAGGTTGAACAGCGTGTAGCCGAATGCGAAGACCACCGCGATGATAATCAGCGGCGTCACCGTGGAGATGATGCTGGAGACCCGGTCGACATCCATCAGCCCGGTGATCATCACCAGGATCAGCATGATCAGCGAGCCGACCCAGGCAGGCCAGCCGAACTGCTGCTCTAGGTTGGATCCCGCCCCCGCGAGCATCACGAAGCCCACGGCAAACAGCGTGAAGGTCACGCCGAAGTCCAGGAACCTGGAGACGATCGGGTGGGACATGTTCCGGAACACCATGCGGTGCTCCTGCGCCAGAAAGTAGCTGCCGAGCTGCAGGATCACTGCCCCGGCGATGGTCATCAGGACACCGGCGAGCAGCGCACCCCACAGTGCGGAGAGTCCAAAGGAGCCGAAATATTGAATGACCTCTTGACCAGTCGCGAAACCAGCGCCGACCAGGAGGCCAACAAAAGATAATGCAATTTTAAAAGTGTTTCTCAAAGACACTAATGAGAGCCTCTTTCGTAAATATCACAAATACGAACGCTCTCCAGTATTGCTTAAAATTTACTTATCCTCATATTGCGAAACTGTGTTGAAAGACACACACCGTCCGCCGGATCGTCCGAATCACGCCAGTTCACGGGCAAGATCCAGGAGCTTTTTCTCGGCGCCGACATCTCCCACCAGCTGCACGCTGGTCGGAAGCCCGTCGCTGCCCTGCCCCATCGGCACGGCTAGTGCCGGCTGACCCGCGACATTCCACATGGCCGTGTATGCGATCGAAGGCATGCTCAGCAGGGAGGCACGAATGGCCCCCTTCCCCACCAACAGGTCAGCGCGGCGTGGCCTGTCGGCCACGGTCGGCGTGAGGATCGCATCAATACCCTCGCGGGCCATGATGTCCGAGACCTGGCGCCCAATGGCGGCTGCCTTCTTCTCCGCCCAGGACACCATCTTCGGCCTCATGAGCGCGCCCACCAGCTTGGTCAGTCGGTGGCGCTTCTCGATGCGATCGGGCTTTTCCAGCAGCCCGATTTCGCTCCGGATTCCGGCGAACATGAGGATCAGGAACGGCAGCGTGGGATCCGGCAGTCGGGCAGACAGCGGCCGAAGCTGCGCCCCTTGGGCCTCAAGCTGTGCTGCGGCACGCTTCCGCGCCTGGCGGTTCGCTGCTGCCACCGGGATGAACGGCGTGCTCGACCGGTCCAGCCATGCCACCTGCCATGGCCTCTCGCTGAAATCCCGTCCGCGCTGCTCTACCGGGTCAAACGATGCCCGCTCCCAGCTAGCCCCACCCGATCCGGACGGAACGAGGTCCTCGTCCCGTAGGACCGACAGCATCAACTCGACATCGTCTACCGTTCGGGCCATCGGGCCGGACGTCCCCAGGGACTTCCACAGGTCGGTATAGGGGGCGGTGGGCAGCACTCCCCGACCCGGCTTGAGTCCTACCAGCCCGCACATCGCCGCTGGGATTCGGACCGAGCCACCGCCATCGCCACCCATCGCGATCGGCACCATCCCTGCCGCTACCGCCGCGGCGGAACCCCCAGAGGAGCCACCTGGGGTCCGGGAAAGATCGATGGGGTTGCGCGTCACCCCGTAGCCCTGTGAGGAGGTCAGCGGGTAAGCGCCGAACTCCGGCATGTTGGTCTTGCCAATGATGACCGCTCCAGCTGCGCGGAGACGAGCCACGACCACGGAGTCTTTCGACTTCGGCGTGTGGTTCGCACGGGTTCCAAAGCTCGTCACGGCACCAGCGACATCGAGTTCTTCCTTAATGGCAACGGGAACACCGTGGAGAGCACCTCGCTCCGAGGGATCAAGCTGGTCGAGCGCTGAAGCTGCCCGCAGGGCGTCTTCCGCAAAGACCTGGCTGAAAGCGTTGATGAACGCGTCTCGCTCCTCAATTCGTTCGAGGGCTGCGCGCACTCCCTCAACTGCCGTACGTTCCGCTACCCTCGCGCGCCACTGGTGCGCGTCGAGCTCGTGCCACGGGGTGTCCCCGACGTTTCCACGCCGGACACTGACGTTGTTTTCCTGAGGTGTCATCTCCACTAACCGCTTTCTTTCGATCTAATTCCAGCCTCTGATCCCCCCGCGCTACAGCGGGGCACAGCGCTCACCCGATCGCCCCACCGGCGTGAGCCCTGCCCCTCGGGTCGCGCTACACCCCGGCGCCGGCCTGAGGCAGCGTGTACCGCAGCTGCTCGCCGACCCGCTTTCCGGAGTGGATGCAGCCGCCGAGGAAGGTTCCTTCCAGCGCGTTCTGGCCGTGCATACCGCCGCCACCGAAGCCCGCGACCTCGCCGACCGCGTAGAGCCCCGGCAGGACCTCCCCGTCGTTGGTGAGGCAGCGGCCGGCCAGGTCGGTCTCGATGCCGCCCAGAGTCTTTCGGGTCAGCACGCTCAAGCGCACGGCGATCAATGGTCCGTGCTTCGGGTCCATCAACTCGTGCGGTGCCGCACAGCGCACCACCTTGTCGCCCAGGTACTGGCGTGCGGTGCGGATGCAGTTGATCTGATAGTCCTTGGAGAACTTGTTCTCGATCTGGCTATCCCGGTCCTCGATCTGACGGCGCAGCCCCTCCTCATCGACCTGTGGCCTATCCGGCCCGACTAGCTCGTTCATCTTCTTGACCAGGCTGCTGAGGTCGTGGGCGATCACCCAGTCCTCACCGTGGTCCATGAACGCCTGCACGGCGACCTGCATGCCGGAGCCAAGCTTGGAGAGCAGCTTCTTCACGCTCTTGTCCGTCAGGTCTGGGTTCTGCTCGGAGCCGGAGAAGATAAACTCCTTGGCAGCGATGGTCTTGTTGAGGATAAACCAGCTATATCCCATCCCGGTGCGCCCAATATGGCTCAGCGCCGCGAGGTTATCGCCGCCCGGGATGAGGTTATTGGGCAGCCGCTGGCCCGCCGCGTCCAACCACATCGCGCTGGGACCAGGGATGATGCGAATACCGTGGCCCGGCCAGATGGAGTTCCAGTTGTGCATGCCCTCTGGGTAATGCCAGGTTCGGTCGGTGTTCACGAGGTTCGCACCCGCAGTTTCGGAGATGCCGATCATGCGGCCGTCCACGTGGGCCGGCACGCCGGTGACCATGTCCTCCGGGGCGGGCCCCCAGCGGTCAGTCGGCCAGCGCTTGCGCACCAGATCGAGGTTTCCGCCGATTCCGCCGGAAGCGACGACGATGCCCGCTGCACGGAATTCGAACTCCCCCGTGGCCGTTCGGGAGGATGCCTCGCCGCGCGGGAGATCCGTTGCTTCCAGGACCGTGCCGCGCACGCCTTCGATGCGGGTGCGCCCGTCGGCCCCAGCTCCCGTGATCAGCTCATCGACGCGGTGACGGAACTCGAAGTGGATGCGCCCCTCCTGCTCCAGCTTCTCGACCTGCTCGCGGAAGACGCGGACGACCTCCGGCCCCGTCCCCCAGGTCAGGTGGAAACGCGGCACGCTGTTGCCGTGCCCGGAGGCGTCGCCGGAGCCGCGCTCGGCCCAACCGACGGTGGGCAGAACGTTGAGCCCCAGGTTCTTGAGGTAGCTGCGCTTCTCATTGGCGGCAAAGCGGACGTACTCCCGGCCCCAGGCCTTCGGCCAGCGGTCGTTCGGGGTGTCCTCGAATTGCGCGGAGTTCTCCCAGTCGCGCCAGGCCAGGTCTTCGCTGTCCTTGACCCCCATGAGCCGCTGCTCCTGGCTGTCGACGTAGAACAACCCACCGAGGGACCAGAACGCCTGCCCGCCCAGGTTGTTACGGTTTTCCTGGTCCAGAATGAGGACGTTCAACCCACCCGTTGCGGCCTCGTAGGCGGTGACAAGGCCTGCCAGGCCTGCACCGACGACGATGACGTCCGGATTCCACTGCGTACTCAAACTGTCCTCCCCTTATCTACGGGCATCTGCCTCGGCTCCACGGGATCGTGGGGCGCGAATATAGAGGTTAGTTTAGGCAAAGGACATAGCTGTGTGCGCGAATTGCGAAACTTCGATCAGAGCCTCACACGACCGACCCCGCCTCGCGCTAACGCCGGTGGCGAATGACGAACTGCATGCAGTCGATGTCGCCGGCGCCCACGAGTGCCTCGTGCAGCGCGAGCTGGAAGTCCCAGAGGCGGCGATAGATCGCGTCGAAGCCCGCGGCAGCAGCTTGTCGCTCGCGGGAGGCGAAGTGGGCACGCCACATCGGCAGGGTCGCCGCGAGGTGCGGCCCCAGGTGATTTTCGGCGACGACGTCCAGCCCGGCGGTGAAGATGTGCTGGCGGATCAGTGCCGCCGGCGAGTATTCCAGGGCAGGCCAGATGTAGCCGCGCACCACGTCGAGAGATTCCCGCGCGGTTTCGCGCATCTGCGGGGTGGCGACCAGGGTCTGCACCACGGCCACGCCCCCGTCCGCAAGGAGCCGGTCCACAGCCCGGAAGAAGTGCCCAAGGCCACCTCGGCCTAGGGTTTCCAGCCGTTCAGTGGAGAAGATGGCGTCGTACTCCCCGGCCCACTGCCGTGGCGAGGGCACTGGACCGCTGATCAGCTCCACCCGCACGCCACCGGCCACGCCGGCCTGACGCACGCGGGAGCGCACCACCTCGGCGTGCTCCTCATCGGAGGTCAGCACGCTCACCGATGCGCCACGCTGAGCGGCAAGGATCGCCAACTGCCCGCCGGAACTCGAGAGCTCGAGGACGCGGTCGCCAGGGCCAACATTCGCCTCGTCCAGCATCAAGTTGATGCGGCGCAGCTGCCCGGAGTTGAGGTCCTGGCGCTGCACGTCGGCGGGCTCGAGGTACCAGGTTTCATCGAGGCGGACGGGCTCCTCCGGCCTACTGAAACGGCGGCGCACGCCGGTTGCCACGCCGGCCACACCGCGGGGGGCGGGTTTCTCCTCATCGTCCACCAGGATCTCTCCGGTCCTGCGGTCGACCTGAACGGTTTCCGTGGTGCGGGCGGCCGAGGCAAACAGCGCGGTGGCGGTGGCACGGGTGGCTCCCGCGTACAGCTCCACGAGACCATCGGGCAGCTCGCCGGCACGCACCGAACCAAAATCGTGGCGCGGCTTTCGTGGGCTAATCCCACCCAGCAAGGTATTCATCGGCGCTTCGAGGGGCTGGTGAAGGAGAACTTCCAGCACCTTAACCAAAGGCTCAGCCCGCCACTCCCCGATCAGGTAGCTTTCCGCAAGCCCCAGCCAGCCTTGGGCAACCGCCCGGTCGAGCATGAGGCCGTCACGCACCTCGAGGTAGGTCTCGTCCTTGGAGTCGAAGGAAATTCCCTCGTCGTCCAACAGTTTTTCCAGCCGCTCCCGGAATGCCTCGGATCGCTTGCTGAGGAACCGACCATGGGGCATCTCAGCGAGGTGCGGCCACCGCTCGGGGTCGATATAGGGGTCGAGAGAGAAACGTTCCACGGGAACTATCAGACTCTCCTCTCCCGGTGCGCGCGGGGCCGGCTCGGCTATTGGCGGTGAAGTTATCCCTAAAGTTAGTCGATATCGCGCCCCAAACGGGTTATTAACACTCGCGAAACAACCCACATCAGGTGGATCCCGAAAGTGCTTTACATGGCCTTAAGCATTAAGATTGTTGAAGCACGCTTCGTGAGGATCTCACAGGGTCCGTATATCAGCGAGAACTTGAATCCAAAAACCAAAAATATTGTGCTGAGGAGCATTAGTTTCTTATGACCACCAACTCCCTTGGTCCAGCAGGTAATCGCCACCACGTCGTCATCATCGGCGGTGGTTTCGGCGGTCTGTTCGCGGCAAAGAAGTTCAAGGGCAAGGACATCGCGGTCACCATCATCGACCGCACCAACCACCACCTGTTCCAGCCACTGCTCTACCAGGTCGCGACCGGTATCTTGTCTGAAGGTGAGATCGCACCTTCCATCCGCCAGCTGATGGCGGACGACGAGAACGTCCGCGTGATCAAGGGCGAGGTCCGCAACATCGACATCGACGGCCAGAACGTCACTGCTGACCTGGGTGGTAAGGAAGCCGTCATCGAGTATGACTCCCTGATCCTCGCTGCCGGTGCGGCACAGTCCTACTTCGGTAACGACCACTTCGCTGAGTTCGCGCCAGGCATGAAGTCTGTCGACGATGCCCTGGAGATCCGCGCCCGCGTTACCGGCGCCTTCGAGCGCGCCGAGATCACCAGCGACCCGGAGGAGCGCCGCCGCCTGCTGAACTTCGTGGTCGTCGGCGCTGGCCCGACCGGCGTGGAGCTGGCTGGTCAGCTGGCTGAGATGGCCCACCGCACCCTCGCCAAGGAGTTCCGCGAGGTCGATACCAACGATGCCCGCATCATCCTTATCGACGGTAGCCCGCAGGTTCTGCCACCGTTCGGCAAGCGCCTGGGCCGCAAGGCTCGTCGCAAGCTCGAGGATCTTGGCGTCGAGGTCGTCCTGAACTCCCTGGTCACCGACGTCGACCGCGAGGGCGTGACCTACAAGAACATGAAGACCGGCGAGGAATCCTCGATCCCGAGCTACGCCAAGATCTGGTCCGCCGGTGTGGCCGCTTCCCCGCTGGGCAAGCACGTCGCCGACCAGGCTGGCGTGGAGTCTGACCGCGCGGGCCGCGTCATGGTCAACGAGGACCTGACCCTGGGCGAGCACAAGAACGTCTTCCTCATCGGCGACATGATCAACCTCAACGGCCTACCAGGCGTGGCCCAGGTCGCCATGCAGGGTGGCCAGTACGCAGCAAAGACCATCATCGACGAGATCGAGAATGGCACCAGCCCGGAGGCCCGCGCCCCGTTCGACTACTTCGACAAGGGTTCCATGGCGATCGTCTCCCGCTTCAACGCTGTGGTGAAGATCAACAAGGCCGAGGTCTCCGGCTTCATCGGTTGGCTGATGTGGCTGGCCCTGCACCTGCTGTACCTGGTCGGCTTCCGCAACCGCGCGATCGCCGCGTTCAGCTGGGGCCTGAACTCCGTGTCCCGCCGCCGCTGGCAGCTGGTTGCTACCCGCCAGCAGCTGCACGCCCGCAACGCGCTGAACAAGCTGCGCAAGCTGGAGGATGAGAAGGGCATCCGTTCCCTCGAGGTTCGCGATAACCTCAAGTTTGGCGAGGGTCGCGACACCCCGGCTGACGCCGACTAGTTCCCGCACTCGCGCCCGAGCGCACTAGAAAAGCGCAATCCCCGGCCCCTCCTTCGTGGTGGCTGGCCGGGGATTTTTGCGTGGCGTTAACTCACTTATTCATCACAGCTGTCTTCAGCATGGTCAGGGCCAGCAGCTTCCCGGTCTCCTCATTGCGGTGCTCGACGCGCCACAGGTGGGAGGTCGACCCCAGGTGCTCAGCGGTCGCGGTGGAGACGATGACGTCGCCCGCCTTCGAAGGCCGCAGGAAGTCGGTATTGTTGTTCGTTCCGACGACGATCGGGCCCGCGCCCGCGGCGACGAAGCTGGCCATGCTGGCTGCGGTCTCCCCCAGCGTGGCGTAGATGCCTCCATTGGTGATCCCCCAAGGCTGCAGGTGAATCGGTTGCACCTCAAGGCGCAGGGTGAGGGAATGAGGTGCTACCTCGGTGTAGCGAACACCCAGCGTCTCTTCCAGCCCGTTGGTTGCGGTCATAATTCCATTAAGGGTGTCGAGCTCTTCGCCGGTGAGCTTACGCTGGCCGGCAGTGCTGCTGAGCTCCAGCATGGTCTTCATGTGTTCGTTCATGTCAATAGATTAACCACGAAGTGTCGGGGTAAACTGCGAAATCATGAGTAAACCTTCGGCACCGAATCCTTCCTCGAATCAGGCACCCGCAGGCGCACCAGATGGCGAGCTCGCCCAGATCGGCGTGATCGGCCTGGCGGTGATGGGGTCCAATATCGCCCGCAACTTCGTGAATCACGGCCACACCGTAGCGGTTTTCAACCGCACTTTCGCCCGCACCGAGGGCTTCATGGAGAACTTCGGCGAGCAGGGTTCTTTCATTCCAGCCGAGACCTTGGAGGCCTTCGTGGCTTCCCTCGAAAAGCCGCGCCGCGCGCTGATTATGGTGCAGGCCGGCCCCGCCACCGATGCCATGATCGAGCAGCTCGCCGATGTCATGGACCCGGGCGACATCATCATCGATGGTGGCAACGCCCTGTACACGGATACGATCCGCCGCGAGAAGGAGATCTCCGCGCGCGGCCTGCACTTCGTCGGCACCGGTATCTCCGGTGGCGAGGAGGGAGCCCTGAACGGCCCAGCGATCATGCTGGGCGGCACCGCCGAGGCCTACGAGTCCCTGGGCCCGCTGCTGGAGTCCATTTCCGCGAAGGTTGATGGCGAGCCGTGCTGCGCCCACATCGGCCCGGACGGCGCTGGCCACTTCGTCAAGATGGTCCACAACGGTATCGAGTACGCGGATATGCAGGTCATCGGCGAGGCTTACCACCTGCTGCGCTACGGGGCGGGGCTGAGCCCGAAGGAGATCTCCGAGGTTTTCCGCGAGTGGAACACCGGCGAGCTGGAGTCCTACCTCGTGGAGATCACCGCGGAGGTCCTAGCGCAGGTCGATGCCGAAACCGGCAAGCCGCTGGTGGACATCATCGTGGACGCTGCCGGCCAGAAGGGCACGGGGCGCTGGACTGTGAAGTCCGCCTGCGACCTGGGGATCCCGGTCACCGGTATCGGTGAGGCGGTGTTTGCCCGCGCGCTCTCCTCTGATAGCCCTGCCCGCCAGGCCGCCCAGGGCAAGCTCGCTTCCGGTGAGCTGGCAGCCCCAGTGGACCCCGCCCAGCGTGCGGACTTCATCGAGGACGTCCGCCGCGCGCTGTACGCGTCGAAGATGGTCGCCTATGCCCAGGGCTTCGACCAGATCCTCGCGGGTTCGGCGGAATACGGTTGGGACGTCGACCCCCGGGACCTGGCCCGCATCTGGCGCGGTGGCTGCATCATCCGCGCCCGTTTCCTCAACCGCATCGTCGATGCCTACGAGGCGGATCCGCAGCTTCCGTCCCTGCTGCTGGATGAGTACTTCCTGGAGCAGATGTCTGGTCTAGTGGACTCGTGGCGCTGCGTCGTCGGGACCGCGACCGCCCAGGGGCACCCGGTTCCGGTGTTTGCCTCCTCGCTCTCCTACTACGATTCCCTGCGCGCCCAGCGCCTGCCGGCCGCGCTGATTCAGGGCCAGCGAGACTTCTTCGGCGCCCACACCTACGGCCGCGTGGACAAGCCTGGCGCCTTCCACACCCTCTGGTCCGGCGACCGCAGCGAGGTCGAGGCTTAAGTGCCGTCGCCTGACCCAGAGCCGCCGTCTTCCCAGCCCGAGTTTCGATCGCTCGGGCTACCAGTAGCGCTCGCCCAGTCCCTGCAGCGCGCGGGGCTGCGTAAAGCCTTTCCCATCCAGGCCAGCGTGATCCCCTCCGCCGTTGAGGGCAAGGACGTGCTGGCCAGCGCTCCGACCGGCTCGGGTAAAACCCTCGCCTTCGGGCTTCCCATGCTGGCTCGGTTGAGTTCCGGGGATTTGCCGCGCGCGACGCGGCCGGGCAATCCGCGTGGTGTGGTGCTCTGCCCCACCCGCGAGCTCGCGGAGCAGGTCTTCGAGAACCTGGACCCGCATGCCGCAGCTCTGGGCCTGCGTGCGCTGGTGCTGGTGGGCGGGGTGAAGGTGCGAGCCAATCTCACATCCCTGGCCCGCACGGTGGACCTTGTCGTGGCCACCCCGGGTCGGTTGAACGACCTCATTAAACGCCGTGCGATCTCCCTGGAGCACTGCGCCGTCACGGTCGTGGACGAGGCCGATCACATGGCAGACCTGGGATTCCTTCCCCAGGTGCAGGCAATTCTCGAACGCACTCCGCAAGACAGCCAGCGGATGCTCTTCTCCGCAACATTAGACGGCGAGGTCGCGGCCCTGGCTGAGGGCTGGACCCGTAACCCGGTCCGCATCGAGGCTTCCGGCGCACGCTCGATCTCGGCGGCAGCGCCAGTCCCCGCCGCCGGTGCAGGACACCAGGCTGAGGCAAAGGCACGAGCCGCGGCTACTCACCCAACTTCACGCGCAGCCAAGGACGAAGGATCTCCGGTGGAGTTCCTTCTCAGCGAGGTCGCCGATAACGGCCAGCGTCAGGCCGCGGTCCGCGCGATCGCACGCAAGGTGCCCCGCGTGATGCTTTTCGTGCGCACCACCCATGCGGTGACGCGCTGGGCGAAGCACCTCTCGGCGGGCGGCGTCAAGGTCGCCGCCCTGCATGGCAACCGTGGCCATCAGTCCCGCCAGCGAGCGCTCGCTGACTTCCGGGAAGGCAAGGTGCGCGTGCTTGTCGCCACCGATATCGCCGCACGGGGCATCGATGTGCCTGGCGTGCGCGCCGTCGTGCACATCGACCCGCCGCGCGATCCCAAGGCGCTCGTGCACCGCTCGGGTCGAACCGGTCGCGCGGGCGCGTCCGGCACGGTCGCCCTGCTCGCCTTCCCCGACCAGGTCCGCGAAGTTTCGACCATGATGCGGGCCGCTAACCTGGGCTACGAGAAGGTCGAGTCCACCAGGCTCGTCCGCCGGATTCTCCGTGAATAACCACCACCGCCCCGGTCCGCCGGGGTACGCACAACCCACCACCCACTCACTCCTCGCCAAGGACAACTTCTCAAGAATATGGACATACTGCTGAGCATCCTCGGCCTCGCGGGCTTCATTGCACTGACCGCGGGCACCGGGCTGTTCGTCGGGATCGAGTTCGCCATCACCGGTCTCGAAAGATCGACCATCGACCAACACGTCAAGGACAAGAACGACGGCCCAGCACGCCTTATCCAAAAGGCTCACGGCGAGCTCTCGCTGCTGCTTTCCGGCGCCCAGCTGGGCATCACGATCACGACCCTGGCCACCGGCTTCCTCGCCGAGCCGATCCTGGCGAAGTTCTTCACCCCGATGCTGGATCTGTTCGGCATCCCGCACTCCGCCTCGATGGCGATCGCGCTGACCCTCGCCGTCATCCTGGCCACCGCCCTCTCCATGATCTTCGGCGAGCTGGTGCCGAAGAACCTGGCGATCACCGACCCGATCAAGGTCGCGCGCTTCACCATCCGCCCGGTGTGGGCCTTCAACCAATTCTTCCGCGGCTTCATCTCCTGGCTCAACAACATGGCGAACTTCGTGCTGCACCGCGTCGGCATCGAACCGGCCGATGAGCTCGCGAGCGCGCGTAGCCCGAAGGAGCTGGCCGCCATCGTGAAGTCCTCCGCCGGCACCGGCGAGTTCACGCAGGCCAAAGCTCAGATTTTGGACCGTTCCCTGCGCTTCCGCGACATCTCCGCCGACGACATCATGACGCCGCGCTCCACCGTCGAGTCGCTGGATGAGGAGGACACCGCCGACAAGCTGATCCTGCTGGCCATGGAGACCGGCCACTCCCGCTTCCCCGTTACCCGCGGCGACCTCGACGACACGATCGGCGTCGTCCACGTCAAGGACGCGGTCGCACTGCAGCCGGAGCGGCTGGCGACGACCACCGTCAAACGCCTCGCCCGCCCCGTCCCCACCGTCCCGGAAAGCCTGGGTGGCGAGGCCGTCCTACAGAGCGTGCGTTCCGCCGGTTCGCAGCTGATTCTCGTCGCGGACGAGTACGGCGGCACCTCCGGCATCATCACCATCGAGGACGTCGTCGAGGAAATCGTCGGCGAGGTCTGGGATGAGTACGACGATAAGGACGAGGACGCCGAGGTCCGCCGCACCGGGCAGATGTGGGAGATGTCCGGCCTGGTCCGTACCGATGAGATCTTCGAGGAGGTCGGCTACACCGCCCCGGACGGCCCCTATGAAACCCTCGGTGGGCTCGTGATGTCCGCCCTGGGCAGGGTGCCGCTGGAGGGCGACCAGGTGGTCCTCCCCCGCTCCGAGCGGGAACTCCGGGACTCCTTCGAGAGCGGGCTGAACAACCGCTGGCTGGCCCGGGTGGTGTCGATGAATAAGCATCGCGTCGATCGGGTGATCCTGAGCCCGATCACCGAGGAGCAGGCCGCCGAGTACATCGACGAGGAGGGTGAAAACTAATGGGTGATTTGTGGGGCATTCTTCTTGCCGTTTTTCTGATCCTGGTCAACGCCTTCTTCGTGGCGGTGGAGTTCGCGCTGATCTCCTCCCGTAAGGACCGCCTGGACTCGATGATCGCCTCGGGTAACCAGCGGGCGAAGAAGGTCCGCTACGCCGTCGAGCATCTGACCATCATGCTGGCGGGCGCGCAGTTTGGTATCACCATCGCCTCCGTCCTGTTGGGCATGATCGGCGAGCCGGCGATCGCCCACCTCATCGAGGCCCCGCTGGCGGCCCTGGGGCTGCCGGAGAGTTTCGTCCACCCGATCGGCTTTACCATTGCGCTGCTGCTGATCACGATGCTGCACATCGTGCTGGGCGAGATGGTGCCGAAGAATATCGCGCTCGCCGGCCCGGAGACGGTCGGCACGTACCTGGTCCTGCCGCACCTGGCGTTCGTCAAGGTGACGCACCCGATCATGGTCGTGCTGAACTGGATGGCACGCACCGTGCTGCACGCGTTCGGTGTCGAGCAGAAGGACGAGCTGGATTCCACGGTCTCGCCGCACGAGTTGGCGAACATGATCGCGGAGTCCCGCTCCGAGGGGCTGATCGCCGCCGACGAGGCGGACCGCATCTCCAACGCCCTGGCTAGTTCCCGCCGCGCGATGGGCGAGGTGCTCATCCCCCGTGAGGACGTCTACGCCCTGCCCTTCGGGGCGTCCGGGCCGACGGTCATGGAGGTGCACCGCGCGGTGGTGGAGACGGGTTTCTCCCGCTTCCCTGTCGCCGATTCGAACGGCACCTGGTTGGGTTACGTGCACGTCAAGGACGCGCTGGACGACTTCCTCGCCGACCGCGACGTCGCCGTCCCCATCCGCCCGCTGATCACCGTGACGAGCACGCAGAACTTCGACCTGGCAATGCGCGCGATGCGTGTGAACTCCTCGCACGTGGCCGCGGTCGTGGAGAACGGGCGCACCATCGGCCTGGTGATGCTGGAGGACATCATCGAGGAGCTCGTGGGCACCGTCCGCGACTGGACCCACGACTAGAAGTACTAGATCCCCCGAAGACAAGAGGAGGCAGCGAAGGCCTGCATGGCTACTGATACGCAATTATCCCCCACCCGCCCGGCCGAGCGTGTCTTGGGCTGGGCTGAGTGGCAGGCCCGCAAGGCTGCCCACATTCAGCGGGTGGAATCGCTGACCGCAGCACACCAGGCGCGCCGCAAGCAGGGTGAACGCCACCCAGTGTGGGACTTCCTCTTCAGCTACTACCCGGTGACCCCTGGGAAGCTGAAGAAGTGGCACCCGGGGCTGGGCACGGCACTGGAGATCCGCCCGGACGACTCGGTGGAGGGCTTGCCGCAGGTGAAGGATTTCTACCACCGCGTTGGGGATACCTGGCGGCTGGATCCGGCGGCGTTTCTGGCGCGCCGGGGCGAGACCGCCCGGTTCATCCGGCGGCTGCTCGCTGCGACGGCTGCCCGGCCCGCGGTCTTAAGCTGCTTCGGGCTGCACGAGTGGGCGATGGTCTACCGGGATGCCCCGCGGCACCCGGAGCCACTCCGGCTGGGTGCGGCTGGCACCAACGACGTGGTGGAGTCCCACGAGCTGAAGTGCACGCACTTCGACGCCTTCCGGTTCTTCACTTCTTCCTCTGCACCGATGAATGCGAATCAGCTCACCCGGGAGGACCAGGAGCTCTTTGAGCAGCCGGGCTGCCTGCACGCTGGCATGGATCTGTATAAGTGGGCGACCAAGCTGGGCCCGGTAGTGCCGGGAGAGCTGTGGGTGGATTGCTTCGAGCTGGCGGGAGACTTCCGGCAGCTGGACATGGAGGCCAGCCCTTATGACCTGCGGGAATGGGGTTTCGAGCCGGTGCGCATCGAGACCGCCGAGGGTAAGGCGGAGTATGTCCGCCGCCAGCGGGAACTGACCAGCCGCGCCCAGGAACTGCGCGCCCAGTTGCTGGTGCTCCTGGATCTGCTGCTCAGCCAGGAGGATCACCCCCGGCGGGCAAAGCAAGACGCGCCGGGCACGTGATCCAGGGTCGAGGTGCACCGGGCTGCACTAAACTGAAGGTTTGAACACGATTTTTGGAGGGTCGATGGCGCGTCACGCGAGTGGTGAGAATAACTTCAAGGTCGCCGGGTGGGTCTGGGCCGTGTTGATCGCGGTCGTACTAGTCACCGCACTGATCATCAGCTGGTCAGCGGTGTCGAAGAATAACCAGGAGACCGTGGCCGCCGAGGAGTGCGCGGAGGGCGACTACGAGCTGAGCGTCTGGGCCGCACCCAAGGCCAAGGAGGCGGCCGAGGAGCTCGCCAGCGCGTATAACGACGCCGACCGGGTCGTCGCCGATCACTGCGTCACCGCCGCCGTCTCCGAGGTTGCGGATCGCGACGGCCTGTCCAAGCTGGACTCTGAGGTCCCTGCAGCGTGGGTTCCGGAGGACGCCGCGGCAGTCCTGCCTGCCGCGAAGGATCACGGCGTGCGGGCGGCTGGTAGCAAGGCCCCAACCGTGGGCGAGCCGGCGCGTCCGATGCTCCGCCTTGAAGCCGGCGACCGAGTGCCGGAGCTTGGCCAACGTGCGGCCTCGGACTTCACCAGCTTCGCGGTTGAAGAGCAGAAGCTGCCGACCACCGAAGTTGCCGCGCTGGCCGGAGGCAAGGGCCACGGCGCTAAGGACGCGAAGAGCGGCGAGGACGCAAAGGCTAAGGGCTCCAAGAAGGACGAGGACGAGGCGAAGAAGCCGGCGCTGGCTCGTGGCACGGACGTCACCTTCTTGCTGGATACCTCCGACGCGATGGGTGTCGTCGAGGGCGATGCGCGCCGTCTCGACGTGGTGCGCGGTGCACTGCACTCCGCCTTCCAGCGGGTCGGCGAGAACGAGGGTGCGGTGAGCCTGTGGAACTACTCTTCGCAGCTCTCCCCCGGGGCACGTACTCCATACCGCGTGAACGTTGACCTTTCGGTCCGCGATGGTGGGGCGGCCGCCGGTGCGGTGCTGGACCAGCTGAATGTGGGCGGCGGCAACCACGCGAACGTTTCCATCTCGGCCGCGCACAAGGCGGCGGTGGATTCCGCTGCGGCGGCGGGCGCGGAGAAGCCAGCGGGCCGCATGGTCGTGGTGCTGGCCGGTAAGAACCAGGACGAGCTCTCCGTCGAGCGGCTGAAGGCCCAGCTGGCTGCAGCGAACCCGCAGGTGCGGGTGGACATCGTGGGTATCGGTGGCGATGTTTCCGCAGGCGAGCTCACGCCGATCGCGGAGGCGACGGGCGGAAAGTTCTACCCCGCCCGCGACGCGAAGGCCGTGGACGGGGTACTCAAGGATATTCTTTAAGCCTCGCTGCGGTCAGGGGGCAGCGAGGCTTAAAAGTTTCTCGACAGGCTGTGGCCTAGGCCAGGCGACGGCGGCGGCGACGCTCTGCGAGCTCGTCGATCGCCGGGTCCTGGGAAATCTTCTCCGATGGGAAGCTCGTGATATCGCCGCTGAGCTCCTTCATCAGACCTGGAACTGCGATGCCGAACACGCCCTGGCCGCCGTTGAGGAGGTCGATGACCTCCTCGGAGGACCGGCACTCGTAAACGGTCGTGCCGTCGGAGACGAGGGTCAGGCCGGCGAGGTCGTCCACACCGAGGTTCTCCAGCTTGCTGACTGCCTTGCGGATGTTCTGCAGGGAGATGCCGGTGTCCAGCAGGCCCTTGACGATCTTCAGCACGAGGATGTCGCGGAAGGAGTACAGGCGCTGGGAACCGGAGCCGGAAGCATTGCGAATAGAGGGCTTCACCAGGTCGGTACGCGCCCAGTAGTCGAGCTGGCGGTAAGTAATACCTGCGACCTGGCATGCGATGGGCACGCGGTAGCCCACCTCGTAGTCTGGCCCGTGCACATCGAAGAGTGCATCCTGCTGGCCGTCGTTTGTACCCATTCGCTTCTCCTGACCGTGGCTGCCTACGCGAGCCCTTTTGCTAGTTAAAGAATAGCCGGGTCGGCGGATACGTCAACCGCAAACCCTTAAGTTCAAGTTCAAGGTTAACATTAACATTGATAACAAACGACACATGTGTAACAACACGCGTGTCAGATAACTTTTTGAGACCCCCTTGGTGCGCCCCTTGCCAAAAAATAAAGCCCGCGCCCCTCCCCTTGTGGGAGGTAGGCGCGGGCCCAAAGCTCTAGAGAATCTAGTCGAGGTTGCCCTTCACGATGGCGGCGTTGAGGGAGAGCAACAGCGCGGAGACCTCGCGAGCTGTTTCCGCAGAACGCTGGCGAGCGTTTTCGTCGCGGGCGTGCTTCAGCGGATCAGAAACGCGGGAGACCAGGTCGAGCTGACGGTGCGCGATGGTCATCATAGCCTTCAGGTGGCGGCCATCGAGGCCGAACTCGCTCAGCCGGTCCGCCAGCTGCACGATCGTGATGTCGTCCACGCTGAAGAAACCGGACTGGTCGGCCGTTACGAGGCCGAGGCGGATCAGGCTACCGGTGAAGGAGTCCTCGACACCAGCACGCGCCGTCAGGTCCGCGCGCGTCAGGCGGCGCGGCTCCGAGGTGCGGAACTGCTCCGCGGACATCGCACCGGCGATCTGGCGCTTGGCGTAGACCGGGGTGACCTTCCCAGCATCCATCGCGTCAAGCTGCTCCTTGATGACCTTCAGCGGCAGGTAATTATCGCGCTGGTGGGTCAGGATGTAGCGCAGACGCTGAATGTCCTCCGGGGAGAAGCGGCGGTAGCCAGACTGGCTCCGGCGCGGGGTGATGAGCCCCTCGGACTCCAGGAAGCGGATCTTGGATACCGTCACGTCCGGAAAGTCAGGCTTCAGCTGCTTCAGCACATCGCCAATGGAGGCGGTGGGAAGCACCTTCTCCCCAGTCTGCGCCGGGTTCTGCTCGAGCAGCTTCTTCGCTGCGTTACCTTCTTGTGCCGCCACGGGTTTTAGCTTTCCTTCGCGCCGTTCAGGAACACGAGGCGGAACTTGCCGATCTGGATCTCGTCACCGTTGGACAGGACCGCGGAGTTCTTCGGCTCGCGGTTGACGTAGGTGCCGTTCAGGGATCCGACGTCCACGACCTCGTAGTCCGCACCGTTGCGGCGGAACTCAGCGTGGCGACGGGAGACGGTGACGTCATCCAAGAAGATGTCGCTGTCCGGGTGACGGCCAGCGGCGGTGGTCTCCTGATCGAGGAGGAAGCGGGAACCGGCGTTCGGGCCGCGCTTCACCACGAGAAGGGCGGAGCCCTCCGGCAACCCCTCGACACCGGAGGGAGATGCGTCGGCCTGGGCGCCGGACTCCATCTCCTTCAGGAGGTCCGCGCGAAACACCGATGTGGTCTCGACAGATGCCTCCGGCTTACCGGTGTTCTGGCTCATAGTGAGATCCTCTCTGGAACGTATTTGGCTAACGACAACACAATACTACCCCGCCGGCGATGGAGAGTCACCGAGGTTGTTTTCACAAGTTCATAACTATCGGAACATCTGCGCCACAGAACCGATCAACGAGCCGCCACCGCTGGAGAGCGGATTGTCGTTGACCATATAGGTCCAGGTCGCAGACGGCTTGTGGAGTCCGAGGCCGGCCAGGTCCACGCCCTCGCTGGTGAACTCTGCCTCAGCAAAAGTGTCCTCTGCCTTGTTCACCGCACGGGCTGCCAAGTCGCCGAACGCGGCGATGGACATGCGGTGGAACTCGTCGATGGGCGATTCCCGGGCGATGGCGCGCAGGTGGATGGACTCCCGGATGTCGTCCAGGTAGGCCAGGTGTTCGCTCCACTGCAGGTCCAGGTGGAAGAGCATGATCGCGCGGGCCGATTGCTCCAGCACGGCCTGCTCGATGCCCTGCTCCTGCAGGCTGGCGGCCTTCTCTGGCTGTGCTTCGGCGAGCTCCCGCCAGGCAGCGTCGGTATCCAGCAGCTTCTGACGGCGGGCGTCGATGATGTCCCGCTGGTCCTTGATGAGCTTGTTGTACTTCCAGGTCGTGGCGTGAATGTCCAGCATCTGGCCTTCGGTCACGCGCTGGCAGTGGTCGACGAAGTTCGCGACCTTCTTCTGACTCAGGCGACCGCTCG
>NZ_JASLIP010000030.1 GCF_030152825.1 Corynebacterium sp. | reverse complement strand
GTCGGCTCGTCCAGGAGGTAGAGGCTGTGCTTGTGGCTGGAGCCGCGCTGCATCTCGGAGGCCAGCTTGATGCGCTGCGCCTCACCACCCGAGAGCTCCGGGGACCCCTGGCCCAGGCGTAGGTAGCCCAGGCCGAGGGCGTGCAGGAACTCCACGGAGCGCAGGATCCTTGGCTCCTCGGCGAAGACATCCAGCGCCTCGTCAACGGTCAGCGCCAAGATGTCGGCGATGCTGCGGCTGTTCCACTGCACCTCGAGGATCTCCGGCTTATAGCGCCTGCCGTGGCAGGCCGGGCAGGTGGTGTACGTGCCGGGCAGGAACACGAGCTCGACCTCGATGCTGCCCGCGCCATCGCACTCCGGGCAGCGGCCCTTCTTCGTGTTATAGGAGAAATCGGAGACCGACATGCCCCGCCGCTTCGCCTCTGGGGTCGCGGCGAAGAGCCTGCGGACGTGATCGAACAGCCCCGTGTAGGTCGCGACGGTGGAACGCACCGTCCGCCCAATCGGCTTCTGGGTGATGTGCACCAGCCGGCGGATCTTATCGACCCCCGTGGCGCTATCCACGCGGAAATCCCCGTGAGCGTCGGAACCTGCCGTGACCTCGGCATCCGGGTCGTCGTCCGAGACTTCGTCGGCGCCGACTACTTGCTTGGCCGAGCGGGATACGACGTCTGCCAGCACCCCGATGACCAGGGTGGACTTGCCGGAGCCGGACACCCCCGTGACCGCGGTCAGCGCCCCCAGCGGAAAGTCCACGTCGGCCCCGTCGAAGGCGCGTGCGTGCACGCCTGTCAGGCCGATTGCTTCACCGGTGCCGGCCGGGGTGGCCGTCAACTCCGGGAAGTCCTCGTTCAGCGCGGTGGCAGTGGGGGAACCCAGCTGCTCGGCGCGGGAGCGGAACTCGGCAGTCGGGCCGGAGAACACCAGCTTCCCGCCGCGCTCACCAGCACGAGGCCCGATGTCCACGACCCAATCGCAGCCGGCAACCAGAGACATATCGTGCTCCACCAGAAGCACCGAGTTCCCAGCAGTGATGAAGCGCTGCAGCAGCTCGGAGACCGCCTTCCGCTCCACCACGTGCAGGCCGGCCGAGGGCTCGTCCAGCACATAGGTCGTTCCGAACAGGCTCGAGTTCAACTGGGAGGCCAGCCGCAGGCGCTGGTGCTCGCCCGCGGACAAGCTGCGTGCCGGGCGGGAGAGGCTTAAGTGCCCCAGCCCCAGCTCGATTGCGGCGCGCACCGTGGGCAGCACCTGATCCAGCAGCAGCTCCTCGGCCTCATCGTGCTCGGTCCAGCGCTGCTTGGTGATTCCCGCCAACTGCTGGAGACGTTCCTCCAGCACAGCAAGAACGTCCTTCAGCGCCAAGCCATTGAACTCGTCGATAGCATAACCGGCATAGGTGACCTGCAGGGTATCCGGCTGGAAGCCGCGACCCTGGCACGTCGGGCACGTCGAGGAGTGCATGAAGGAGAGCACCCGGCGGCGGTTCTTATCCGACTCCGTCTCCGCCAGGGTGTCGGTGAGGTAGGTGGAAACCGAGCGCCACTTGCCCTTATAGGACCCGTGCACGGCGTTCTCGTCCCGCACCGGGTGGACGGTGACCACGGGCTGCTCGTCGGTGAACAGGATCCAGTCGCGGTCCTCCTGCGGAATATCCCGCCACGGGACGTCCAGCGGGTAGCCGAGGGTGCCCAGGATGTCCCGGAAGTTCTTGCCCAACCACGCTCCTGGCCACGCGGCGATCGCACCATCCCAGATGGACAGGCTGGGATCCGGCACCATCGACTCTTCCGTCGGCCGGTGCACGGTGCCGGTGCCCTGGCACTCGGGGCACATGCCGGCGGTGGTGTTGGGGGAGAAGGCGTCCGAATCGAGCCTGCCGTACTCCAACCGCTCGCGCATGCCGTCCGGGTAGCTGCCGGAGCGGGAGAAGAGCAGCCGAATACTATTCGACATATTCGAGATCGTGCCCACGGAGGAGCGCGCCCCACCCAGGGTGGTGGACTGCTGCAACGCCACCGTCGGCGGCAGCCCCGTGACCGACCCGACGCGCGGGTTGACCGCGCCACCAATGAGACGGCGCGCGAAGGGGGAGACGGACTCCAGGTAGCGGCGCTGTGCCTCCTCGTGGATGGTGCCGAAGGACAGGCTGGACTTGCCCGAACCCGACACGCCGGTGACCGCCACGAGGGTATCCCGGGGCAGGTCGACGTCGATGTGCTTCAGGTTGTGCAGGTGCGCATCGCGAACCCGGATCATCGGATCGTGCCCCGCAGGCTCCGTAGCATTCGGAGCCAGGGCGCCGGTGGAGGCCTGAGCCATGGTGGCTACTTCACCTCGCGGACTGCGCCCTTATCGGCGGAAGTAGCCATCGCCGCATAAGCACGCAGGGCCTTGGTAACGCGGCGCTTGCGGGTGGTGGGCTGCCACGGGGTCTCGGAAGCGTCCATCTGGCCGCGACGGCGCGCGATCTCGTCCTCGGAGATCTGCAGCTCCAGCGTGCGATTGTGGACGTCGATGAGGATCGGGTCGCCGTCCTCGACCAGGCCGATCAGCCCGCCGTGGGCAGCCTCGGGGGAGATGTGGCCGACCGAGATGCCGGAGGAACCGCCGGAGAAGCGGCCATCCGTGATCAGCGCGCACTCACGACCCAGGCCGGAGCCCTTCAGGAAGGCGGTCGGGTGCAGCATCTCCTGCATGCCCGGGCCACCCGCCGGGCCCTCGTAGCGGACGACGATGCAGTCGCCTGGGGAGACCTTCTTGTCCAGGATCACGCGCACCGCGTCTTCCTGGGACTCGACGACGAGGGCCTTGCCCTCGAAGCGCCACAGCTCCTCGTCGATGCCGGCAGCCTTGATGATCGCGCCGTCCTCGGCGAGGTTGCCGCGCAGCACGACCAGGCCGCCATCGGCGGTGTAGGCGTGCTCGACGTTGCGGATGCAGCCGCCAGCGGCATCGGTGTCCAGCGAAGACCAGCGGTTTTCGGTGGAGAAGGCCTCGGTGGTGCGCACCCCGCCCGGAGCGGCGTGGAAGAGGTCGATGGCGGCATCGCTCGGGTTCTCCGCGCGGATGTCCCAGGCCTCCAACCATTCGGAGAGGCTGTTCGCGTGCACGGTGTGGACGTCCTCATTCAGCTTGCCGCCGCGCCACAGCTCACCCATGATCGCGGGGATGCCACCGGCGCGGTGGACGTCCTCCATGTGGAACTCAGAGTTAGGTGAGACCTTGGACAGGCACGGCACCTCGCGGGAGAGGTCATCGATGTCCTGCAGGTCAAAGTCCACCTCGCCCTCCTGGGCGGCGGCGAGGATGTGCAGCACGGTGTTCGTGGAGCCACCCATCGCCATGTCCAGCGCCATCGCGTTCTGGAAGGCGTGCTTGGTCGCGATATTCCGCGGCAGGACGGACTCGTCGCCCTCGCCGTAGTAGCGGCGGCACAGATCGACGATGGTGTGACCGGCCTGGGTGAACAGGCGACGGCGGTACTCGTGCGTCGCCAGGGTGGAACCGTTGCCCGGCAGGGACAGGCCCAGCGCCTCGGTGAGGCAGTTCATGGAGTTGGCGGTGAACATGCCAGAGCAGGAACCGCAGGTCGGGCACGCTGCGGACTCGACGTCCAGCAGGCCCTGGGCGTCGACCTTGTCGGAGGCGGAGGCGGAGATCGCGGTGATCAGGTCCGTCGGGGCCTGGACCACACCATCAACGGCGACGGCCTTGCCGGCCTCCATCGGGCCACCCGAGACGAAGACGACCGGGATGTTCAACCGCATCGCGGCGTTCAGCATGCCCGGGGTGATCTTGTCGCAGTTCGAGATACACACCAGCGCGTCCGCGGCGTGCCCGTTAACCATGTACTCCACGCTGTCGGAGATGATCTCGCGGGAGGGCAGGGAGTAGAGCATTCCGGCGTGGCCCATCGCGATGCCATCGTCGACCGCGATGGTGTTGAACTCGCGTGCCACACCGCCGGCCTCCTCGATGGCCTCCGCGACGATGTCGCCGACGTCCTTGAGGTGGACGTGGCCCGGAACGAACTGGGTGTAGGAGTTCGCGATGGCGATGATCGGCTTGTGGAAGTCATCGTCCGTCATGCCTGTCGCGCGCCACAGCGCACGTGCACCCGCAGCGTTGCGGCCCTGCGTCGTGACGTCGGAGCGCAGCGGGATCGAAGCTCCGAAGGAAGTGGTGTTGTCTCGAGATGTCATTGTCGAAGTGCTCTCTTCAATATCTCTATGGGTGAAAGTGGCTATCCGGCCCCCGTAGGGTCCCTGGAAGCGGGTAACGCGAGGCCGGTGTTCTGTTCTTTAGTTATCGCGAGCGCGCTCGGAGTTGCTACTGGCACCCGGATTCTCGGCGCTCCCTGGAGAGGCGACGGAATCCGCATCAGATGCTGGCTCGGCCGTGGGGTGCTCGGCCTCGTACTCCGCGCGACGCTGCTTCTCGTACTCAGCGTAATCCTCGGAGTCCATCAGCACAGCCGAACCATCGCGGTTGACGACCTGCACCTTGTTGTGAATGTCCAGGCGCGCCGGGGTGAGGGGGTCCGGGATGCGGCCTGCGGTGGCCTCGGCGAGGGCAGGGAGGCTGTTGAAGGTGATGCCAGGCAGCCAGAATTGCGAGTCATCTGTGGCAGCGGCGTAGGCCTTCCCCGCCTTGTTGAAACGGATGCCCTGGAAGTCCTGCCACGTCACGGTCTTGGACGGTCGGATCAGAGGCTTGGCCGTAATGCCCTTGCTATCCACTCGGGTTCCTGCCTTGATGACCCACACGATGAACAGCAGCGGGAGCAGGGGGATCCAGAAGAAGGCCGAGACGTTGTATCCGGTGAAGATGAGGCTAATCAGGAACATGACGAAGCCGACCAGGATGTTTTCCCGGCTCGGGTGGAAAGTCTGGGGACGCACCGCCGGTCGACCGTGGTTGTGGTCGGGGCGGGGCTTATTCGTGGGGGTGTTGTCCTGGGCGCTCATGTGAGCCATTTAACCAGGTGCCCGGGGTGGGGCTTAAATCCCTTTTTCCTTCGCCATGGGCTCTCAGAGTGATCGCGCTAGAAGCCCCCGGTGTCCCCACCGGTGTCTCCCGTGCCAGTCCCGGAGTCTGCACCATCGGTTGCCGGTGCCTCGGCACCGCGATTCCCGTCAGGCTGCTGGTTTTGATTCTGATTCTGGTTTTGCTGCTGAGGCTGCGGGGCCTGATTCTGCTGCCTGCGCTGCGGTTCGTTGGCGTTCGGCTCCTGCGTGGAGCGGGGGTCCGGGCTGTCCGGCTGGCCAGTCTGTTGGGGCTGCTGCCCCTCTTGCTCCGGGGAGTCCTGGGTTGCGGGCTGCGTCGGCTCTGGCGCAGGCGTTTCGGTCTGTTCGCTGGTCTTCGCCGGCCGGTCGCTCCAATAAGCGGGGTTGAGCACGCCGGCGCGGCCGTCGTCCGGATTAGAGGACGCTGCGGCCAGCAGCCCCAGGACCACGAGTGAGAAGAGCAGCAGGGTGGTGGAGACCCTGGTTCGGCCACCGAAGGTCAGCCAGCGTTGGAAGCGTGAGCTGTAGTCATATCGCTTGAATACCCCGGAATCGAGGTCCTCTTCTTCATCGTCCTCGGTGCCGACGATGAGCGAGTCATTGGAGGCTGCCCCCGGACCGTCGTCCTTGGACCGGATGATCGCGACCTCTGCGTCCGGGTCCAGTGGGGTGCCGGAATTGTCGTCATCGGACAGACGAGACGTATCCGTGCTGTGGACACCGTCATGGGACGAGCTCTGCGAAGAAGCGCTTGCTTCCTGCCGGGTGGCGAACACGGTCGTGGGGGTGGAGTCGTCCGCTGCCGTGTTCGGGGCTGCTCCCGGCGCCGTGCCGCGTGGGGCGGAAGCGCCGGGGGAGTCATTCGCGACGAAAGGTGAGGCGGGAACGGTTTCCATACGCTCCCAGAAGGTATTCAGCATGGCGGAGCGGATGGCGCGCTCCACGGCCCACTGTTTTGCAGGGACGACGTCGACGGTGACGCGGAAGGTCACTGCCCACGGCTGACCGGCAGCCTGGGGTTGGACGACGGCGATGGCGGGCATGACGTCGACGTCGCCGGTGACGTTGGGCTTGATTTCGGGGGCGGACACGGCGCGCTTGGTTGCCTTTTCGACCTGCGAGACCAGGTGATCGATGTTTTCGCCGGGGCGCAGCGGGATGTCCATCTCGACGAAGGCGCGGGACCAATCTTGCGAGAAGTTGGTGATCGCGCCGACCTTGCCGTTGGGGACGGTCACCATTTCGCCGCTGGCGGTGCGCAGCTTCGTGGCGCGGAGGGTGAGCGCGACGACGGTGCCCTCCACCGCATTGTTTGTGCCTTCGAAGCTCACGTAGTCACCGACGCCGAACTGGCGCTCGGTGATGATGAAGACACCGGAGAGGAAGTCCCCGATGATGTTCTGCGCGCCGAAACCAATCGCGGCGGAAACGACGGTGGCGGGGACGGCAGCCGAGGCCGCCGGTACGCCGAGCAGGGTGAGGGCGCGGATGGCGATGATGAAGTAGACCACCGCTTCGACGAGGTACACCAGCGCGCCGGCGAGGGCGAGCTTGGATTTCGTGGACTCCTTATCGGCATCCAGCCGCTGGGCGACGACGCGGACGCACAGTCTGCCGACTCGCGGTATCAGGACCGCCAGGACCGCCAGTGTGGCCAGCGCCAGGCCGGGGTGGATGAGCCATTCCCAGGCCTTGATCGCGTAATGCGTGAGGTAATAGGTCGATGCTTGCATAGCGCACAACCCTAGCGAGGCAGCCTGTGACCTTGCCGGGTCTCCGCTGGTAATTCAGGCAGCTTGTTGGCTGCGAAGAAGGGCGGGGGATGACGCGGTCTGGGGTAGTTCTCCCGCGTCACCCAAGCGCGCTCATGCAATCACTCTATGGGAATAAACATTTCAACTATTGGGAACGTGCAGGTAGAGAAGTTTGCCATCCGGGACCCATATTGTTAGTATCATCACAATGCTTAGCCCGCCGGTCTCCGAGCTCCGGGGAAATGCGGCAGGTTGCAGCGTTCTTGTTTTTGTCCCCGATGAAGTAGAAGCGAGTAACAATCTCGCGTGCCGAGCAAGGAGCGATTGAAACCGTGAACAACACTTCACGCTCACAGCCCACGCCCGCCACGGTCGCTGCGGCTAGCCGCGGCGTCGCGCAGGCCCGCAAGCCCGAGCGCATTAACGGCGCAGAGGCGATCGTGCGTTCCCTTGAAGAGCTGGGGACCGGCGTGGTCTTCGGGCTCCCGGGTGGCGCTGTCCTCCCGCTGTATGAGGCCCTGTATGGCTCCGAAAAGCTCCGCCACGTTCTCGTGCGCCATGAGCAGGGGGCCGGCCATGCCGCCACGGGTTACGCCCAGGTCACCGGTGAGGTTGGCGTGTGTATCGCTACCTCCGGCCCGGGTGCGACGAACCTGGTCACCCCGATCGCGGATGCCAACATGGACTCCGTGCCACTCGTGGCGATTACTGGCCAGGTTGGCAAGGGTCTGCTGGGCACCGATGCCTTCCAGGAGGCTGATATTCGTGGCGTGACGATGCCGATCACGAAGCACAACTTCATGGTGACCCGCCCAGAGGATATTCCGGCGGCGATGGCCGAGGCCTTCCATCTGGCGTCCACCGGGCGCCCGGGGGCGGTGCTGGTTGATGTGCCGAAGGATGTGCAGAACGCCGAGCTGGACTTCGTCTGGCCACCGCAGTTCGACCTCCCGGGCTACCGTCCGGTCACCACGCCCCACGGTCGCCAGGTTGAGGAGGCCGTGCGCCTCATTAGTAAGGCCAAGCGCCCAGTGCTGTACATCGGTGGCGGCGTCATCAAGTCCGAGGCGCACAAGGAGCTGCGGACCTTCGCTGAAGCGAATGACATCCCGGTGGTCACCACCCTGATGGCCCTCGGTGCCTTCCCGGAGTCGCACGAGCTGCACATGGGCATGCCGGGTATGCACGGTTCCGTGCCTGCTGTGGCTGCCCTCCAGCGCTCCGACCTGCTCGTTGCCATCGGTACCCGCTTCGATGACCGGGTGACCGGGAAGCTGGAGAGCTTCGCGCCGAACGCCAAGGTCATCCACGCGGATATCGACCCTGCGGAAATCGGCAAGATCCGCGAGGTTCAGGTGCCGATCGTCGGCGACGCGAAGGAGGTTCTCACCGCGCTGCACAAGGCGATCGACACCCACGGTCTGTCTCGTCCGGACACCACCGAGTGGCGTGAGTATTTGGGGGAGATGCAGGAGCACTTCCCGCGCGGCTACGAGCACACTCCGAACGAGAAGATGGCCCCGCAGTTCGTCATCGAGACCTTGTCTAAGGAGGTCGGCCCCGATGCGATTTACTGTGCCGGTGTCGGCCAGCACCAGATGTGGTCCGCGCAGTTCCTCGACTTTGAGCACCCGCGCACCTGGCTGAACTCCGGTGGTCTCGGCACCATGGGCTACGCGGTGCCGGCGGCCATGGGTGCCAAGGCTGGCGCGCCGGATAAGGAAGTCTGGGCTATCGACGGCGACGGCTGCTTCCAGATGACGAACCAGGAGCTCGTCACCTGTGCGGTCGAGGGTTTCCCAATCAAGATCGCGCTGATCAATAACGGCAACCTCGGGATGGTGCGCCAGTGGCAGACCCTGTTCTATGACGGCCACTACTCGCACACCAACCTTAAGCCCAAGGAAACCTACCTCCCGGACTTCCTGCAGCTTGCGGAGTCCATGGGCTGCGCCGCCTTCCGCGTGGAGAAGGAGGAGGACGTTCTCCCGACCATTAAGAAGGCACGCGAGATCAATGACCGCCCGGTCGTGATCGACTTCATCGTCGGTGAGGACGCCCAGGTCTGGCCGATGGTCCCGGCCGGTACCTCCAATGACGAGGTGCAGTACGCCCGCAACCTGCGCCCGCTTTTCGACGACGAGGAATCGGCAGCGGAGACCCCGGCCGAGATCCACGAGACCATGCAGGAATTTCAGGACACCGAAGTCGACAACATCGACGCCCAGGAAGGGGAACAGAACTAATGTCCAACCTTCACACTCTGTCGGTCCTGACTCAGGACGAGGACGGCATCATCTCCCGCATCTCCGGCATGTTCACCCGGCGTGCGTTCAATATCGTCTCCATTAGCTCGGGGCGTACTGAGACCGACGGCGTCAACCGCATCACCCTCGTCGTCGAGGGCGAGGAAGTCGTTGTCGAGCAGATCACGAAGCAGCTGAACAAGCTGGTTCCGGTGCTCAAGGTGTCGCGTCAGGATCCGGAAACCACGGTGCAACGCGGTCTTCTGCTCGTCAAGGTCGCTGCGGGTAATAGCAACCGCACGCAGGTGGTCGAGGCGGCGAAGCTCTTCCGTGCGCACGTTGTCGACGTCAGCCCGGACTCGCTGATCATCGAGGCCACGGGCACCCCGTCCAAGCTGCAGGCGCTGCTGGATGTTCTGGAGCCCTTCGGTATTCGCGAGCTCATCGAGTCTTCCGTCACCGCGATGTCCCGTGGTCCGCGATCGATGGCGCCGAGCCGTTAAATCGGGGGCACCCGCCCGCGCAAAATTTCATAGAATGGTAAATTTCATCTCAAAGAGTGAAATTTCTGTTATAATCTAAACATGCTCATCGATAGCGAGCCGCGGGCAGACGCGGCTGGCGAGAAAGGTTGAAACCTCATGGCAATTGATGTTTTTTACGACGACGACGCTGACCTGTCGATCATCCAGGGTCGCAAGGTTGCGATCATTGGCTACGGCTCCCAGGGGCACGCTCACGCGCAGAACCTCCGCGAGTCCGGCGTAGAGGTTGCCATCGGCCTGCGCGAGGGGTCCAAGTCCCGCGAGAAGGCTGAAGAGGCCGGCTTCAAGGTCCTGAACAACGCCGAGGCCAGCGAGTGGGCCGACGTCATCATGCTGCTCGCTCCGGATACCTCCCAGGCACAGATCTACGAAAACGACATCGCCCCGAACCTGAAGGACGGCGACGCCCTGTTCTTCGGTCACGGCCTGAACATCCACTTCGGCATGATCAAGCCAGAAGATAACATCACCATCGGTATGGTCGCGCCGAAGGGCCCGGGCCACCTGGTGCGCCGTCAGTACGTCGACGGTAAGGGTGTTCCGTGCCTGATCGCCGTCGAGCAGGACCCGAAGGGCAACGGCCGCGACCTGGCTCTGTCCTACGCTGCCGCAATCGGCGGCGGCCGCGCGGGCGTCATCCCGACCACCTTCGAGGCGGAGACCGTCACCGACCTCTTCGGCGAGCAGGCCGTCCTGTGTGGTGGCACCGAGGAGCTCATCAAGACCGGCTTCGAGGTTCTGGTTGAGGCGGGCTACGAGCCGGAGATGGCTTACTTCGAGTGCCTGCACGAGCTGAAGCTGATCGTCGACCTCATCTTCGAGGGCGGCATCAAGAATATGAACTACTCCGTCTCTGATACCGCGGAGTTCGGCGGCTACATTTCTGGCCCGCGCGTCATCGACGCCGATACCAAGGAGCGCATGAAGGGCATCCTGTCCGATATTCAGGACGGCACCTTCACCAAGCGCCTCGTTGCCAACGTCGAGGGCGGCAACAAGGAGCTCGAGGGGCTGCGCGCTAGCTACAACGATCACGAGATCGAAAAGACTGGCGAGAAGCTGCGCGACCTCATGAGCTGGGTTAAGAACCCGCTGAACGAGACCGCCTAAGGCCTCAATCTCTCGCGGGGAGTGACCCCGCGCAGGCGCCACCCGACCATTTTCAATAAGTTGTCAATAAGGGTGGCGCTCCCTAAGC
Organism: Corynebacterium sp.; assembly: GCF_030152825.1. Classification (GTDB taxonomy): domain Bacteria; phylum Actinomycetota; class Actinomycetes; order Mycobacteriales; family Mycobacteriaceae; genus Corynebacterium. The sequence goes on along the minus strand of NZ_JASLIP010000030.1, from coordinate 16,325 downwards.
TTGACGGCATGAGCGAGTACGTTGACGCAGCCTTCGAGCGCCCACAGAACCGTGGTGGTGCCGATGCGCATCACCACGGTTCTTCGCATTCTCGCGATCGCTCCCATGCACACGGGCATTCTCACTCCCACGCGCCGACGGACGCCCCGATGCGCGCACTTCTCACCGTGCTTGTGGTGACCGGCACGATCTTCTTCGCCGAGTTCATCGGCGGGCTGATCACCGGCTCCGTTGCCCTGCTGGCCGACGCGATGCACATGCTTTCCGATGCAGCCGGCATCATCATCGCGGTGATCGCGATCCTCATCGGGCGCCGCGCCTCCAACGCGCAGGCGACCTTTGGCTACCGGCGCGTGGAGGTGGTGGCCGCACTCGTCAACGCGATCACCGTGCTTGGTATCTCGGTGTGGATTGTGGTGGAGGCCATCCGCCGGCTACGCGAGCCCGTCGAGATCCTCGCTGGCCCGATGATGATCATCGCGCTCATTGGTCTGGTCGCGAACGCGGTATCCGCATGGATTCTGCATAGCCAGCGGGAGCACTCCGTGAACGTTCAGGGCGCGTTCCTCCATGTGCTAGCGGATATGTTGGGCTCCGTCGCCGTCCTGATTGCCGGTGGCGTCATCATGACGACCGGGTGGCAGTACGCGGACGTCATCGCCTCCCTTGTCATCGCAGCACTCGTGCTGCCGCGCGCCTGGCAGCTCATGATGCATACGCTGCGGATCCTGCTGGAGCAGGCCCCGCCCGGCTACGAGCCTGCTGAGATCGACGCGCTTCTCCGGGAGGTGGACGGCGTGGTGGATGTTCACGACCTGCACCTGTGGTCCCTCGACGGAACGAGCGCGCTCGCCTCCGTGCACCTGGTCGTTCCGGAGGACCGCGACCCGGCTGCCGTGCTGTGTGTGGCCCAGGAGGCCCTTCAAGAGCGGGGGATTGTGCACTCGACGATCCAAGTCGAGCGCCCGAGCCACGTTGAGCACGAGGGGCCACACAACGTCTGTTAGCCCCGCGTGGACAGTTGGCGGGAAAGCTCCCCGCTACCAGCTGGAGGAGCCGCCACCGCCGGAGAAGCCACTGCTGAAGCTAGTATTCGCAATGCCCCCGCCGCTGCTGGAGGAAGACTCGGCGGCCCGGGTGTCCGCGCTGTGCCACGAGGCCAGCAGGTAGTAGGGCACCCAGTTCGAGTACACGTAACCGGGGCGCCAGTCGCGGTCGGTGAGGGAGGGGCGCTCGTCCCTGTGAGCCTCGCGGTCCAGGTGCTTCATGTCGCGCGCGGCCAGCTCCAGCGCGTGCGCCTGGTCGCTGACGATGCGGGCCAACCGGTCCATGAAGTCCGGGGCCTGCAGGTTTCGCATCAGCTCATCGACTTGCGCCTCGACATTCTTAAGCTGGCGGATCGCCTCCCGGTTGCGCACCTCGAACAGCGCTTCGGAGAGGTCCTGCTTGATGGAGTGCAGCTCTCGCTCGCGCTTGATCTGATCGCCGCTTTCCAACTCGAACATCAGGTTGATGTTCTCTTCGGCATTGCTCATCGATTCGAGCGTCTCGTGCGCGCTCGCGATCTGGTTGTGCTTGGCGTAGAACTCCTTGTCATCGCTCGTGAGCGTCAGGTTTAGTGCCCCGACCCGGTTGTTGAGGCTCAAGAACTCGTCGCGGATCGTGGTCCACTGCGAGCGGAGCTCGGCATTGGCCAGCGGGGAGCTCAGTGAATTGGCGCGGATATCCAGGGCGTCCAGGCTCTGCGAGAGCTCGGAGTAGTGGGTGGAAAGCTCGTAGAACTGCTGCTTCGCGGTGGCCGTCAGCTTCTTCTTGCGGTGCTGCCAGGCGGCCGCTCCCAGGCCCGCGGCGCCCACGCCCACCGCGCCGACGCCGAGCATGGCGTTGCGGTCCTCGCGAGCCTTCTCCTCGGCCAGGCGCGCGCCCAGCTCCGTATCCGCGGCGACCTTGGCGCCCTCCACGAGGCCATTTGCGAAGTTCCCGCGGCGGAAGCTGTCCTTCATCGCCTCCAGGGAAGCGTCCAGGTGGGGGCCTTCGAAGATATCCAGGTCCTGGCAGACGTCGTTGCCGCAGTACACACCGTTGGTTCGGGTGTTCGTACCCACCCCCAGGATCAGAGTGCCGTTCTCCCATGTGGCGCCCTTGCCGGTGCCGTCGGGGACCAATTCCGGCATGTTTCGGGCTGCCCAGTCGAGGACGTCGTCGTTGAAGTTATCGCTGCTGCCCGGGATGAGGACGTAGACGACCTTCTGGACGGAGTCGGGGAAATCGATCCTCGCGGTCTGCTCGATCATTCCCTGGCGCGCGGCGTCGCCCAGCACGCTGGAGCCGTCAGCCACCTGGACGTCCACCTTGGTGTGGGGCACGGCCGGTGCCGCCTGCGCCTGCACGATGCTGTGGACCACCGGCTGCTCCGCAGCAGCAGTTCCGACGAGGAACCAGGGTGCTGCTCCGGCGCACGCGATGCCCATGAGGGTCAGGAGCGGGGCAGTGGGGCGACGTCGCGAGTGCATCATGGCACCAATCATGCCACAGGGCCCTGGCGGCTGCGGGGAGCCGAGCGTCCGCGAGAAAGAAGGAAAAATGCCAGTGTTTCCCATAGCGTCCACACCAACGGTGCCAGGCTGAAGGAGAAGATAATGGCCCCGGCTGCGTCGCTGGGGAAGTGGACGCCACGGGCCATCACGGTGGTCACGATGAGCGCGATGGCGCCGCAGCCGACCACAGCCATCAGGCCGAATCCCTTCCATCCCACCGTCGAACGGGACAGGCTCGGGTCGAGACCGCGATACGTCGCGATGAGGCAGACGGCCACCGTGACGGCGATGAACGTCGTGTGCCCGCTGGGAAAGCTCATATCGCTGGGCAGGCTGTGTGGTGGGTGCGTTAGAAAATCCCAGTCGGGCCGTGGCCTGCCGACCAAAGCCTTCGGGATGAAGACCAGTGCCCAGGTGCTGGCAATCGTCAACGCAACGATCAGGGGCCGCAATAGTCGGCGAGATATCAGACCGGTCACCACCAGGCCGGCCAGCAGCACCAGCGGTAGGTTGTGGCCGAGGAGAGCTGCATAGACCGCGTCGAAAAACTGGCGTGTCGCGCCCGTGAAGGTACGATTCGCCGCCTGCGTCGCGGCCAGGTCGAAGGTGGAGTCCTGCAGGAACCACCCCATCACGGCGACGAGAAGCATGCCCGCAGCGGCAAGTGCTGTGACCGGGCCGAGGCGGGGCGGTGGCTGCGGAACAGAGGGTGAGCTAGGTGCGGAGGCATTCACGGGGGATCATTCTCCGCAGAGCATCAGGTAAGCGCCACCTGACCACTGAGGAAGAGCTAACGGGGGTGCTAAAGAATTCTTAAAGATGCTGGCAGCGGGGGAATCTATAGAACACACAGGGGGTGGTGTGGGGAAAAGTTTTTCCCAATTACGCAAAGGTGAAACGAATGCTCACGAAATTTCCTAGGTTAGGTTTGTCAGCATGATGCACCGCTGAGTCGGGGCTAGGCTGGCTACCTTACCGGCAAGCCCGGTTCCTGGGTGTCCGCGGGGTTGCGGACCAGGGGTGGGGCTCAGATCAACTCACGTTGGTCGCCGCTGCAAGGGGGTGCAGTGAGGTCGACGTGAGTGGGCGAGAGTGAACAGCCGCGACATGGTTGGGCTGGTTACTGGAGCTCGTGCCTACTGGGTGAGGGGCAGATGATCTGGGCGAATCCAGGATTCGGGCTCGCCGGTGAAGGCAACACCGCGGGGTGGGGTTCCCAATAGATGCAAAACCACCGCCCAGCGGGGGGATTTTTAAGGGTGGCCTACAGCACACACGCCACCGCCAAGGGATATGATTGTGGGGTCATGCGCCATACACGGTCAGGCGTGGGCCCCCTCGGGTGACGCGGTCGTTTCACCCGCTGGGGAAGTGAAAATTTTTCAGGAGAATTCCCTTGAGCACCACCAACCGCCCGGTTGTACTAATCGCAGATAAGCTCTCTCAGTCCACCGTCGATGCACTCGGCGATTCCGTCGACGTCCGTTGGGTGGATGGCCCGAACCGACCAGAACTCCTTGACGCCGTCGTCGATGCCGACGCCCTGCTCGTGCGCTCCGCCACCACGGTGGATAAGGAAGTGCTCGAGGCCGCCAAGAATCTGAAGATCGTCGGTCGCGCCGGCGTCGGACTCGACAATGTGGACATCGAGACCGCGACCGAGCGCGGCGTCATGGTCGCCAATGCGCCGACCTCGAACATCCACTCCGCCTGCGAGCACGCCATCAGCCTGCTGCTGTCTACCGCCCGCCAGATTCCGGCAGCCGATAAGACCCTCCGCGACGGCGAGTGGAAGCGCTCTTCCTTCAAGGGCGTGGAGATCCTCGGCAAGACCGTCGGCATCGTGGGCTTCGGCCACATCGGCCAGCTGTTCGCGCAGCGCCTCGCCGCTTTCGAGACTGAGATCATCGCCTACGACCCGTACGCCAACCCGGCCCGCGCCGCACAGCTCGGCGTGGAGCTCGTTGAGCTTGAGGAGCTCATGGGCCGCTCGGACTTCGTGACGATCCACCTGCCGAAGACTCCGGAGACCAGCGGCATGTTCGACGCTGACCTCCTGGCGAAGTCCAAGAAGGGTCAGATCATCATCAACGCTGCCCGCGGCGGCCTCGTCGACGAGCAGGCGCTCGCCGATGCCATCAAGTCCGGCCACATCCGTGGCGCGGGCTTCGACGTCTATGCCTCCGAGCCGTGCACGGATTCCCCGCTGTTCGAGCTCGACGAGGTTGTCGTCACCCCGCACCTGGGTGCATCCACCGTCGAGGCGCAGGACCGAGCAGGCACCGACGTCGCTGCCTCCGTCCTCAAGGCCCTGGCCGGCGACTTCGTTCCGGATGCCGTCAACGTCTCCGGTGGCAAGGTCTCCGAGGAGGTCGCCCTGTGGCTGAACCTGGCCACGAAGCTGGGCGCGGTTGCCGCCAAGCTGCTGGACGGTGCTCCGGCGTCCGTGGTCGTCACCGCCCGCGGCGAGCTCTCCAGCGAGTCCATCGACGCGCTCGGCCTGGCTGCCCTGCGCGGCACCTTCTCCGGCGTGCTGGACGAGCAGGTCACCTTCGTTAACGCCCCGTCCATTGCTGAGCAGCGCGGCGTGGCTCTCGAGGTGAAGTCCCAGGATGAGTCCGTCACGCACCGCAGCGTGCTGGAGGTCAAGGTCGTCGCCGCTGACGGCTCCTCGGCCACCGTCGTTGGTGCGCTGACCGGCCTGGAGCGCGTCGACAAGATCGTTCGCATCAACGACCGCGGCCTGGACCTGCGTGCCGAGGGCACTAACCTCTTCCTGGTCTACGCGGACCAGACCGGTGCGTTGGGCCGCATCGGCACCCTCCTGGGTCAGCAGGGCGTGAACATTGCTGCGGCGGCTCTGTCCCCGAACACTGAGGACGGCACCGCAACCCTCGTGCTGCGCATCGACCGTGCGCTGACCGAGGATGAGCTGGAGGCAGTCAACGCGGAGCTCTCTGCTGAGAATGCCTTCCAGGTCGCTTTCTAAGCTCCCTTAATGAAAATGTTTAACCGGCCCTGAGCTGGGTAAACAAAATAAACAGCCCCTTATTGACAATCAATAAGGGGCTGTTTATTGTCATTAAGGGAGTAGGCCGCCAGTCGGAGCGCCCGATGGATGCAAGGAGAGCAGTCATGGCACTGGCCAAGCACGAAGTTCACGCAGACCACGAGCACCAGCATGGTCCAGTGTGCGGTCACGTCGCCGTTCCGCACGAGGATCACACGGACTATGTCCACGATGGACACATCCACCGCGAGCTTGATGGCCAGTGGGTGGAGTGCGAGACCGAGGAGCAGGTGGCTCACGAGGATCACGATCACGAGCACGGTCCAGGCTGCGGCCACGTGGCCATCCCTCACGGCGACCACGTTGACTATGACCACGATGGGCATCGCCACGCATTCATCGACGGCAAGTGGGTGTGCTGCTAAAACATATCCGCAAAAGTGAGCAGGGCAGCGGTTTCGCTGCCCTGCTTTTCTTTTCCCGGCACCTAGTTCAGTTCGCTCGATATTGAGCTGATGAGCTGTGACTTCTATCGGGGCCTAGACCCAGTTGCGGACCTTCGCGAAGGCCTTTGGCCAGCGTTGGGAGGTGTTCTTCACCGCCCAGCGGTAGCCAAGCAACCCGATGGTGCCACTGATCAGGAGCTGCACCCCGATGCCAATAGCGGTGAGCCGGGTTGCATCCGCCCAGGACCCAGCATCGTGGAGGTCGATGATCAGCAGCGCTGCTCCGGGGATCAGCGGTATGAAGAGTCCAAGCAGGCCGACAATGGAGAGAATGAACGCGTTGCTGGACGTACCGGAGCGGTTCTTCATCGGGCTCGTGCCCGGCGTGGCACTGGGGAAGGGGAATCGCAGCGCGAAAGCCGGGGCAAGTCCCAGAGACTGCACCAGGGAACACACAGCGAGCACGCTGATACCCGCCCACAGCGGGCGGCAGTCCTCGATGGCCCCAAGGCTGATCACGACGACGAGAAAAATGGGGCCGATGACCGTCAGAGAGGCCAGCAGGCGGCCGGCGATAAGATCCTTCGGGCGCACACCTGAGACCATGTTCACCCAATTAGAGGGACCATCCAGGCCGAAGTCATTGCCATTGACCATCAGTACGCCCTGGGCGACGATGAAGGGTGCATACCACTGCAGCCCAGTGCCCTGGAGCACGCCGAGAGCGAGCAGCATGGCGCCGATCAGAATAAACACCACGGCCTGATAGGAATAGCGCACATCGCGGCGCCAATACCGCAGCGTGCGTGAATACACCGCGCCGCGGGGGCTCGCAGACGCCCAGCGCAGCATGACCCCACCGGTGTGCTTCGTGGCCTGATCAGAGCTGCTTCGGATCGGGTGGGTCAATTCGAAGCGCAGGGCGGTGCGCCAGAGCCACAGGCACCCCAGAATCGTCGCGGCGGCAATGAAGCCCTGGGCGATGCTCGCGCCGACGTTGCCCTCGATGGCGGAGGCTGCCGCGCCGGCCGCTGCACCAAACGGCGTCCAGCTGAAGAGCGTGCCCAACTCCAGCATGTTATCCAGGCTTTGCACACCATTGGTGGTGAAATTCAGCCCCATAATGGCGATGAGAAAGAGGAAGGAAAATGCGTACCCCAGCCGCTCCGACCACACGCGGCTGGCCATCGCCGAGCTGAGCGAGCCTAGGGCCTCGCCCAGGAGTACGGCGACGATGCCCTGCGCGAGGCAGGCAATAACCCAGAACGCGGAGAGCAGGCTGGACTGTGGGGGAGCGCTTGCCTGGATTCCGGCCACACCAAAGCCGGCCATGATCAGCGAGCAGGCGATGGATAGCAGGGCGCGGGACTGCAGGAACGCCGCGCAGGTTAGGCCGGGGAAGAGCTGCCGCTCGGTGACCGGCAGTGTGGCAAACTTCTGCGGGGTCAAGTGGTTTTCCGGGCTGGGCCACACGAACACGATGAGGAGGTAGATGAGTGCACCGGCTGCCATGGCTAGTGGCAGGATGCGCGCCTCGTGTTCTTGGGTGAGCATTGCGTAGCTGAACGCGCCGAGCCCGATGGTACCGAGGACCCCAAAGAAGGCCATGAAGACGGCGTTGAAAATCAGGACCCAGTCTTTCTTGAAGCTTCGGCGCCACATTTTCAGGTGGAGCCGAATCAGGTGCCTGGTCAGTGACTCTTTGGCACGCGCGGGGGCGGCCTGTTGGCTTGGGACGAGGCTCACTGGGCGTCTCCTTGAGTGCCGAGCCAGCTGAAGGAACCCTGCGAAAGGCTGCGCCCGCCCACGAGGGAGACGAAGACCTCGTTGAGAGGCTTACCCTGGCGGACCTCGTCGATGGTGCCATCGCGCAGTACCCGGCCTTCGGCGATGATGGCCACGTGATCACACAGGCCCTCAACCAACTCCATGACGTGCGAACTCATGATGACGGTGCCGCCGGCCGCGACGTAGCGGCGCAGGATGTCTCGAATGACCTGCCCTGAGACCGGGTCGACGGCCTCGAAAGGCTCGTCCAGGATCAGTACTTCTGGGCCGTGGAGCATGGCGCCGGCGAGCAGGATCTTCTTAGTCATGCCCGCGGAGAAGTCCACGATGTACTTACCCTCTGCGCCGGTGAGGTCCATCGCCTCCAGGAGCTCCTCGGTGCGCTGCTCGATGACCTGCGGGTCCATTCCGCGTAGGTGGCCCAAGTAATCGAGGTATTCCCGGGCGGTGAGCCGGTCGAAGATGGGCAGTCCATCCGCCAACAGGCCGAAGCGCTGTTTCGCTGCCCTGACCTGCCCGGCGGAGGCGTGATCCCACATCGGAATGCCGCAGATCCAGGCGTTGCCACTGGTTGGCTCTAGTAGCCCGGTCGCGATGGTCAGGGCGGTGGTCTTGCCGGCACCATTCGGACCGACGACGCCGTACATGCTGCCTCGCGGGATCCGAAGGTTGAGATTATTGACGGCCTGGGTCTCGCCGAAACTCTTGCTTAGTCCGCTCATTGTTAGGGCGGTGGACTCCACTCCGTCGGCGTCGTGGTGATTAGGAGAACCGCCGGGGTAGGGGCGAATGTTATGGAGGTCGCTCATGTCTTCAAGCTAACAAAACAGCGCCGTATCGCCGGGGCCGGGGGAGCGGATTTCCGTCCCAGCTATAGAAATTCTTTCAGCCCTAAGCTGTGAGGTGATACACTTTCACCATCCAGATGGTGAGATGAAGGGGTTCATTCTATGAAACTCGCGGTTATTGATGGTGACGGTATTGGCGTCGAGGTCACCGCGGAGGCCTTGAAGGTCCTCAAGGCAGTGCGCGACGATGTCGCAACGACGGAATACGACCTCGGCGCCCGGCGCTACCTTCGTAATGGCGAGACGTTGACCGACGCCGACTTGGAGAGCCTCAAGCAGCACGACGCGATCCTGCTGGGCGCGATCGGCGACCCGCGCACCGTCCCGGCCGGCGTGCTGGAGCGCGGTCTGCTGCTGCCACTGCGCTTCAAGCTTGATCATGCGGTCAACCTGCGCCCCTCTAAGCTCTACCCGGGGGCGAGCTCCCCGCTGGAGAACCCTGGCGAGATCGATTTCGTGGTCGTCCGCGAGGGCACCGAGGGCCTCTACTGCGGCAACGGCGGCACCCTGCGCGAGGGCACCGACCACGAGGTTGCCAGCGAGGTCAGCCAGAACACCTGGTTCGGCGTCGAGCGCGTCGTCCGCGACGCCTTCCGCCGCGCCCAGGAGCGCCGCAAGAAGCTGACCTGGGTCCACAAGACCAACGTCCTCGTGAATGCGGGTGGCCTGTGGCAGCGCGCCATCGAGACCATCGGGCAGGAATTCCCGGACGTCGAGGTGGATTACAACCACATCGACGCCGCCACCATCTACATGGTCACCGACCCATCCCGCTACGACGTCATCGTCACCGATAACCTCTTCGGAGACATTCTGACCGACCTGGCGGGTGCGGTGACCGGCGGCATCGGCCTGGCTGCCTCGGGCAATATCGACCCGACCCACAAGAACCCCTCCATGTTCGAGCCGGTGCACGGCTCGGCCCCGGACATCGCCGGCCAGGGGATCGCCGACCCATGCGCTGCGATCCTCTCCGTGGCCCTGATGCTGCGCCACCTAGGCGATGAGGCGAACGCCGAGAAGATCGAGAAGGCCGTGCTGGACGAGGCTGCCGGCCGCGATGGTTCCCCGATCCGCACCGCCGAAGTCGGCGACCGCATCGCCGCAGCGGTCCAGGCTTAGCCCAGCGCTGGGTCCAACGTCTACCGCCCGGGCTTTCCGCATGGAAGGCTCGGGCTTAGTCATGTCTTGGGAGCGTCAGCGAGGAGCACTTCAGTGGTTTGGCTCCCAAACCTAAATCCGAATGGGTAGGTTGAGGCCATGAATGCGCCAGTCAGCGTCGAAGTCGAGGAGATCCGCAGCTTCCTCGCCGCCCACGAGCCCTTCTCCCGGCTTCCCAAACCCGCCCTGAACGCCCTCGCCGCAGGAACCCAGATCGGCTACGCCCGCAAAGGCGAGGTCCTCATCCGCCACGGGGAGGTCAACGACGAGCTCGGCGTGATCCGCTCCGGGGCCGTGGACGTCATCGATGAGGACGGCATCCTCCTGGACCGTCGGGATATCGGTCAGACCTTCGGCTACTCCACGCTTGTCGCCGAGCCCGAATCCCACTATCAGATGGAGGCCGTGGAGGATAGCCTCATCATCTACATCTCGCGGGAGACCTTCGCCCCGCTCGCAGAAGAGTTCGCCGACTTCCTGCGCTACTTCTCCAGCCTCTCTGAGCGCATCCGGCTCGCGGCGGAACAGACCCGCAGCAACACCAGCTCTGAGGTGCTGCGCACCCCGCTGGGAGCCTTCGCTATCACTGACCCCGCCGCGACAACTTCACAGACCACACTGCGGGATGCCGCGATCAGCATGGGGGAGCACAACGTCAGCTCGCTGCTAGTCATCGACGACCGCGAGCTCCGTGGCATCATCACCGACCGAGACATGCGCCGCTCCGTCGCTGCGGAGATCAGTGGGGACTCGCCGGTTTCCGAGGCCATGACCGCCAACCCCCTCTCCCTGGGGTCAGACGCTCTCGTCTTCGAGGCCATGCTGCTCATGGCGGAGCGCGGGATCCACCACATCCCGGTCGTCGACGACGGCAGGGTCGCGGGCATCATCGCCGCGGCCGACATCATGCGTCTCATGCAATCCGACCCCCTTTACCTTTCCGGACAGCTCGCCCGCCAGAACACGCCAGAGGAGTTGGCCGAGACCTATCGCTCCGCCAAAGCCGTGGCCATCCGCTTCTTGGAGCGCGGGGCCAGTTCTGAGGAGGCCCAGCGACTGCTGACCGTGGCCACCGACGCGCTGACCAGGCGGCTTCTCACGCTTGTTGAGGAGGAACTGGGGCCAGCCCCTGTGCCCTTCGCCTTCGCCGTGCTGGGATCCCAGGGGCGCCGCGAGATGGGCACCGCCAGCGACCAGGACAACGCCCTGGTCATCTCTGATGAATACCAGCCCGAGGAGCACGGCGAGTACTTCCGGCGCCTTGGCGAGATGGTCTGTCAGGGGCTGGCGACCGCCGGGCAGCCGTTGTGCCCCGGCGACATGATGGCCTCCAACTCGCAGTGGCGGATGACGGTCAGCCAATGGCGGGCGACCTTCCACCACTGGATCACCGCCCCCGAGCCCGACGCCCTGTTGCACGCGCAGACCTTCTTCGACATGCGGGCCGTCGGCGGCGGGGAGGAGATGGTCGATGAGATCCACGCCTATGCAACTGCTGCGGCCAACCAGGCACCCCGGCTGCACGCGCACCTCGCCGCGCTCGCGGTACGCCGGGAACCCCCGCTTGGGGTCTTTCGGGGCCTGATCCTGGGGCGGCGCGGCGAGCACGCGCACACCCTGGACATCAAGAAGGGCGGGTTGGCCGCCGTTGTGCAGATCGCGCGCCTGCACGCGATTCTGAGCGGCAGCCACGAGCTCTCCACCCGGTCACGGCTGGCCGCGGCGGCGGGGGAGTCGCTCAGCCGATCGGCTGCAGCGGACCTCACCGATGCCTTCGATTTCCTGTCTTCCATCAGCCTTCACCACCAGGCGAAGCAGGACGCGGCGGGGGAGGCGCCGGACTACCGGGTCGACCCGGGGGAGTTAAAGAAGATGGAACGGGAGCACCTGCGGGATGCCTTCCAGATCATCAAGAAGGCCCAATCGGGGCTCTCGGTGCGTTTCCCAGTGCGCAGCGTGTAAGGCGAAGCCGAGCGAGAGGATTATTAAAGGAGTAGCGATGGCGAAGTGGTGGCAGGCTCCCTGGCTGGGTACTTCCTGGCGTACCCGTCAGGCGACGGGCGCCCTGGCGGAGTACCACGACGTCCCCCGTGCCAAGGTGGACCAGCCCATCGGAGAGGCCCCACTGCTGGCCGTGGACGTCGAAACCACCGGCCTGGATCCAAAGAAGGACCTCATCCTCTCCATCGGTTGGGTGCCCATGACTGGCGGGCGCATCACCCCGGCCGAGGCGGACTACGCGGTGATCCACCACGAACCGGAGGCCCTGGAGCGCGTACCTGCCGGCATGGAATCGGCGAAGATCCATGGCATCACCCACACGGACATCGAGGCAGGGGAGCCGCTGCGCGACGTGTTGAGCAGATTGCTGTTGGCGCTCCGGGGCCGGGCGATGGTCGTGCATTTTTCGCCCATCGAGACCCAGTTCCTAGGTCAGGCCTGTAGGCAACACTTCGGTTCGGGTCTCTCCGTCCCGGTCATCGACACCTTCGCCATCGAACGCCGGTACTTCGAGCGCATGGCGACCTACCCGCGCGGTGAGGATCTGCGGTTACCGCGGGTGCGGGAACGCTACGGGCTACCGCATTACGGTTCCCACAATGCGCTCAGCGACGCGCTGGCCTGCGGGGAGCTGCTGCTCGCGATGCTGAAACACGAAAGAAATAATCTTTCGATAACAAGTACCCTAAGCGACATCATCGAGCGCACAGCCAGGTAGGGTTGGTACCTATGCGTATCGCCCGAATTGCTCACCCAGAAGGAATGACATTCGCGGTGCTTGAGGGTGGCCAGCCGGACGGCACCGGCGCCACCTGCCGCGAAATCGCTAATCACCCATTCGGCGAGCCGGAGTTCACCGGCAAGTCGTGGCCGATCGAGGAGGTTCGGCTGCTCGCGCCGATCCTTCCCAGCAAGATCGTAGCCGTGGGTCGCAACTATGCCGACCACGTCAAGGAGGTCTTCAAGCAGGGCGCGGAGCACCTCCCACCGACCATCTTCCTGAAGCCCCCGACAGCCGTCGTTGGCCCCGAAGCCCCGATCCGCATCCCCGAGTGGGCCACCCGTGTCGAGTTCGAAGGCGAGCTCGCCATCGTCATCGGGCGACCGTGCAAGGACGTCAACCGTAACAACTGGAAGGACGTCGTCCTGGGCTTCACCATCGTCAACGACGTCAGCTCCCGCGACCTGCAGTTCGCTGACGGTCAATGGTCCCGCGCGAAGGGCCTGGACAGCTTCTGCCCGCTGGGCCCATGGATCGAGACGAACGTCGACGGAATCGACATCGACAGCCTGCCCATCAAGGCACACCTGACCCACGACGGGAAGACCGAGACCAAGCAGGACTCGAACTCTAACCAGATGATCAAGGACATCCCGGAGATCGTCGAGTGGGTATCCTCCGCGTTCACCCTGCTGCCGGGCGATGTGATCTGCACCGGTTCGCCGGCCGGTACCGCGGAGATGGTGCCGGGCGACCGCATTGCGGTGGAAATCCCAGGCCTGGGAACGCTGGCCAACCCGGTTCAGGCATACTAGAAGATACGGAGTCGGCGGCCTCGGGGGAGGTTCGCCGCGCCGTGGGGGCGGGGGTTAGACGTTCCGCATGCTGGCGGGGACGTTGAGCGCCCGCAGCGCGGTTTGCAGCTTGGCGGTGGTTTCCTCCGCCTCCTCGTGGGGATCGGAGTCGGCGACGATCCCGCCACCGGCCCACACGCGCGCAGAATCCCCCTCCACGCAGGCGCAACGGATGGCGACCATCCACTCTCCGTCGCCGCTGGCATCACACCAGCCGACCGCGCCGGCATAGAACTCGCGGGGTTCTTCCACAGACTCGATGATCCCCACCGCCTCGTCGGTGGGGGTGCCACCGATCGCCGGGGTTGGGTGCAGCATCAGGGCAAGGTCAAGAGCGGAGTATTCCGCGTCAGCCAGGGTGCCAACGATCGGGGTTCCCAGGTGAATCATCTCGGTGGTCTCGTGAATGAGGGGCTCGGCGGGGATATCGAGCTCCGAACACAGTGGATCCAAGATCCTGCGGTAGTGCTCCACCACAAGCGCGTGCTCGACGAGGTTCTTCTCGCTCGAACGCAGCTCTTCGGCGGTCGCGTCGTCGCGCTCTGCAATGCCCGTGCGCGGCGCTGAACCCGCCAGCGGGAACGCTCGAACCGTCCTGCCCTTCCGGGAGACCAACATCTCGGGGGAGGAACCCACGAACATCGACCCCTGGTCCTCCTTGCGCCCGGTCGCAGACAGGTCCACGGCGTAGCCGTCACGGTTGGCGGAAAGATCGATGAAGCGGGCGGCGACGAGCAGCGGGTCGATGGTGTCTGCGAAGTAGACGTCCGCCACGCGGGCCAGAACCACCTTCTCCAGGCTGGTCCGGCGGATGGTCTGAATCGCCGCGGCGACCCGGGCCTGGTGTTCTTCCTTCGTCGTCGCGACGGTGACCTCGACCGCCTCGAGGGACTCGGCGGCCTCTCGTCCGCGGAAGTATGCGGGCGGCTCGAGCGGGCCGTCGAAGGTGACGACCTTCTCCGGCTCCATGAGCGCGGCGCGGAAGCCAGTGTTGAAAGGAATCGCGCCGACCAGCAGCTCAGCGGTGCCCTCGCGCAGGGCCGTGCTGGCCTCGAAAGGGTCCGGGAATGTGGCCTTACGCCCCTGAGTCCGAATGCTGTGATGTGGTCGTGACAGCAAAAAGTCCGGAGCGGTCACCGGCCTTTTGTCTGAATCCATACCCACCAGTCTACCGACCGCCCCCGCGGGCTCCTCGATGGCCACCTCAAGGGCCAGTGTTCGACGCAACTAGGTTTCCTGAGGGACCATAGAGTACATTTGCCGCATGAACTTTCTTCCCCACCTGTCTCAGCGCGCCGGTGAGCCCGCTGAGCAGCCGGCACAGTCCCGCCGCATTCTCCGCCGCGGCCTGACCGCAGCACTCGCCGCAGCAGCAGCCCTCTCCCTCTCCTTCGTTCCGCAGGGATCCCCCGAAGCCCAGGCACAGTCCTCCATGGGCAGCCTCAGCTCCTCCGCAGGCGACCTGGAGGACCTCGCCGGCATCATCAACGGCATCGTCGGCGGCCTGGAAAATGGCGGCGGAGGCGGGGCGGGTACCGCCCCGAGCAATAACGCCAACCTGAGCGAGCGCACTTTCAGCGTCAACGGCAAGACCCGCAAGGCGATCGTCAAGATGCCGAAGTCTGGCCTGCGGAGCAACCTGCCGGTCGTGTTCATGTTCGGCGGCTGGCAGCACGACGCGAACAAGGCCCGCAGCTACGCCGGCCTGGAGAACACCGCAGCCGGTGACTCCGCGATCATCGTGTACCCGGAGCCGGTGCGCAGCACTTTCAAGGGTGAGACCTACCCGGCATGGGGTGGGGCCCCGTACGCCACCAACACCAGCCGCAGTGCCGACGTGGTCTTCGTCCGCCAGATCGTCAACACCCTGGTCCGCGAGGGCAAGGCAGACCGCAATCGCGTCTACGCCACCGGGCTGTCCAACGGTGGTGGCATGGCCCTGGGGCTCGGCTGCGCGGCCCCCGACCTGGTCAAGGGCGTCGTGGGCGTGTCCGGCGCGTACTACACCCCGACGGTGAGCAACTGCGTGAATGCCTCGGTGCCGACCATGATCATCCACGGCACCGGCGACGACATCGTGAACTACAACGGCGGTTCCCGTCACGGCGCAACCTACCTCTCCATCGACCAGGTGCACCGTCAGTTCGCTGCCCGGAACAAGTGTGACCTCTCCAAGGCGCCGAGTGCCTCCACGAACGGCAACATCACGACTTACCGCTACAGCGGCTGCGCCGTGTCGACCGTGGTGCAGAAGGTCGCGGGTGGCGAGCACACCTGGTACCCGAGCCGTCCGGATGCGGCGCAGGAGTCCTGGAACTTCTTCAAGTCATCCATTCGTTAAGCGCGGGGCAATGGCCCGCGCCCGCCCCGGGTTGTGCGATGCACAGCCCGGGGTTTTGCGCTCCCAGGGCGGATCCTGTGGTTCAGCCCCGGCGCTCGATCTTGCGACGGGGCAGCGCGGGTAGGATAAGAGCCCATGAGTGAAGTTCGCGTACGTTTTTGTCCATCGCCCACCGGCACCCCGCACGTCGGCATGGTGCGCACCGCGCTGTTTAACTGGGCTTATGCTCGCCACACCGGCGGCAAGCTGATCTTCCGCATCGAGGATACGGATGCTCAGCGCGACACCGAGGAGTCCTACCAGGCCATCATTGACTCCCTGAAGTGGCTCGGCCTCGACTGGGACGAGGGGATCGAGACCGGCGGCCCGCACGAGCCCTACCGCCAGTCCCAGCGCATGGATATCTACGCCGAGGTTCTGGAAAAGCTGAAGGCCGCCGGCGAGGTCTACCCGGCGTACTCCACCCCGGAAGAGGTCGAGGAGCGCCACAAGGCCGCTGGCCGCGACCCGAAGCTGGGCTACGACAACTACGACCGCGACCTCACCGAGGAGCAGATCGCCGCGTTTGAGGCGGAGGGTCGCAAGCCGGTCTGGCGCCTGAAGATGGACCACGACCGC
>NZ_JASLIP010000065.1 GCF_030152825.1 Corynebacterium sp. | reverse complement strand
ACGATCGTGGAGTGGGTCTCGCAGGAGCTGCCGGACGACAAGCCACGGCACCTGCTGGGCATCTCCGAGCCGGATGACCTCTTCACCGCTATCGCCGCTGGTGCGGACACCTTCGACTGCGTGGCGCCGACCCGGCTTGGTCGCCGCGGTGGGGTGTACACGCTCGATGGGCGGATGAACCTCTCTAACGCCCGCTTCCGCCGGGACTTCATCCCCGTGGACGCCGAGGTTGGAGGCTATGTGTCTGAGAACTACACCCGCGCCTACATCCACCACCTGCTGCGCGCGAAGGAGTACCTCGCGGGCACGCTGTGCACGCTGCATAACCTGCACTTCATGATCAAGCTGGTGGACAACATCCGGGAGGCGATGCTGGAAGGCCGCTTCGAGGAGTACCGGGCGGAGTTCATGGGCCGCTACTACGGTCCGGGCTGGGAGCAGCGCCTTGGCTAACGGGGGAGCGAGCAGCCAGGGGGCTGATCTAAGACGGCGGGGTGCCGGGCGTTATGCGCCGAGCCCCTCCGGCGACCTGCACCTGGGCAACCTGCGCACTGCGGTCCTCGCGTGGCTGTTCGCCCGCCACAGTGGCCGGGCCTTCCACCTGCGCGTCGACGACATCGACGCCCAGCGCTCCTCCGAGGAATCCGCCAACCGGCAGCTCGCGGACCTCGCCGCACTCGGGATCACCCACGCCGGGCGGATCGTCCACGAACGCGAGTGCCTCGACCACTACGCCGAGGCCCTGCAGAAGCTGGCTGACCAGGGGCGAGTCTACGAATGCTACTGCTCTCGCAAGGACATCCAGGAGGCCTCCCGCGCCCCGCACGCCGCTCCGGGTGCCTACCCAGGCACCTGCCGGAACCTCAGCGAGGAGGAAAGGGTCACGCGCCGGGCGGAGCTCGCCGAGGCGGGCCGCAGCCCTGCGTTGCGGTTGCGCGTCGGTGACCTTTCTTCCTCGGACGTCGCCCCGGCCAGCCTGGTCACCACCCACACGATCACCGAAGGCTTCGCGGCCGGGGAGACGCTGGGCGGTGACGTCCTGAAAGAAAGGACCTATACCGGCGAGGTGGATGACATGGTGCTGCGGCGCGGCGGGAACACCGCGCAGCTGGACGGCAGCGAATATGCGTACAACCTGGCCGTCGTGGTGGACGATGCGCTCGCGGGCGTGGATCAGGTGGTTCGCGGGGATGACCTGCTGAGCTCCGCACCTAGGCAGGCGTACCTGGCCGGGCTGCTGGGGCTACCGGAGGTGGAATACCTGCACGTGCCGTTGGTGCTCGGGCCGGAGGGCAAGCGCCTGGCGAAGCGCGACGGGGCGGTGACGATGCGCGAGCTCGGGGTGGCGGACGCCCTGGCGTGGATCGGGGAGTCGCTGGGGAATGCCGTGGCTGAACCTGAGAGTGTGCGTGATGCTCTGGCGCAGGGCACATCACCTGCGGAGATCCTCGAAGGTTGGGCGGAGAGCTTCCGCCCGCAGCTGCTCTCCCGCGAGCCGGTGACGTTTCTGGGCTAGCGGACCTCGCGGGGCTTGAAGCGGGCGTCCACAACCGCGCCGCGCGCCTTGGCCGCCGCCTTCTGCGCGATCTTGGTGTTCTTGGCCACCAGCAGGCGGGCCTGGCGGGCGCGCTCCATGAAGAAGGTGCGGCGCGGGCCGGCGGTCCAGGTCTCGTCGATGATGCGCTTGGCATAGGCGACCGAATCCGGGGAACGGGTGGCAATTTCCTCGGCGAGTGAGCGGGCGGCCTCCTCCGGGTCCTCCGCGACCTCGGATGCGAGCCCCAGCTCGACGGCGCGGGTGCCGTCGAAAACCTCACCGGTCATGGTCAGGCGCTTGGCGGTATCGATGGGCAGCAACTGCTTGAGGGAGAAGATCCCCGACATGTCCGGGATCAGGCCCCACTTGGCCTCCAGGACGGACCACCGGGCGTCTGCGGTGGTGAAGCGGTAATCCGCGGCCGCGACGAGCTGCACCCCGCCGCCGAAGCAGAAGCCCTCGACCGCCGCGATGACGGGCACGGGAAGGCGTCGGAAAGCCCAGCACGCCTCCTGGAAGGTATTGGTGCCGCGCCACGGGCGGGGAGCGAAGGCCTTGGCGATGCCCGCGGGGGTCTTCAACGCGGAGCCGAAGTCCAGGCCCGCGGTGAAGTTATGGTCCTCACCTGCGAGGATGACGGCCCGGATTGTGCGGTCGCGCCGGATTTTGTGCGCAGTGGCGACCAGGTCGTCGAGAACGGAGAGGGTGAGGGAGTTCAGCTTGCCGGGACGGCGAAGGGTGACGTAGGCGATGCCGTCCTTGACGTCCAGCTTGACCTCGCCGTGGCGGGAGGCGGGGTCGTCGGTGTGGGCGCTGTTCGGTGCTGCGGCGGCGGAAGAGTGTTCAGTGCGGGCTGTCATGGGATCACGCTAACCCACGGGTGCTGTGCTGCGCGGGGGATTGCGGAAGCTGCGCGGAGTCGGCCCGGGAGGTATTCCTCATCACGCGGGCACGAGTGCGGCCGGGGTGTGGGCGTTCTTTGCCGGGCTCGTGGTCTGGGTACTTTTTCTCAGCTGGACTCCCGATCAGCTGGGCCTGCCGATGGGTGGGCCTTATGCCGACTGGCAAGTGTTTGCCTGCGGTGCCGGTGCGGTGTTCGCGGTGGTGATGCTCTCGCTGCGGACCCGCTGGTTTTACGCTGGCGCGCTGGGCGTTGTTCTGGGGTTCACCGCGGGCTTCGCGCTTGCGTGGTCCTTCTGGGCTGCCGCCAATGATTCCTCGGGACTGTGGGGCGCGGACTTGGTGTTCCTGTTCATTGGTTGCCTGATTGGGCTGAACATCGTGGGGCTGATTGTGGCCTCTGTGCGCGCGCAACGGGCGCGGGAGCAGCAGCGCCTCGGGTAATGGTTGGCAGGTAGTGGCGAAGTTTTTGGGCAAAATAAAAGGACCCCGCGCACCCGTGAGAGCTCGTTGACCCTTGCTGCATTCCTGCCCTGGGGGAGTTCACAAGATGCACGCCACGCGGAATCCGCCTAAAGCATAACGCATCGCCACGGCCCTGGCCAACGCTCGATCTTTCGGGCCAATCTTTCGGGCGCTGTCTCGTGGGAACGCGAGTGCGCTTTTGGAGGATTCGAGGGGCGGAGCTGACGGGGGTTCTGGGGATAGCTTCACGGGACCGGAAATGCTGCGAGCGCTGGGGATTTTGTGCGCTTGGTGGCCCTGGGTATAGTAGTCAGCGGAGGATTCGACTAGCGGCCTATGTCACACGCCTGGAACGCGTGCGGGGCTCACGCCCCTCGAGGGTTCAAATCC
>NZ_JASLIP010000064.1 GCF_030152825.1 Corynebacterium sp. | reverse complement strand
GGATTTGAACCCTCGAGGGGCGTGAGCCCCGCACGCGTTCCAGGCGTGTGACATAGGCCGCTAGTCGAATCCTCCGCTGACTACTATACCCAGGGCCACCAAGCGCACAAAATCCCCAGCGCTCGCAGCATTTCCGGTCCCTTGAAGCTAAGCGCACAGCCGACCCCGGAACCGCCGCGAGGCTGGGCTCCAACCCCCACTGGAATCAACCCACGTCCCCGCGGGACAGCGCCCGAAAGATTGGCCCGCAAGATCGAGCGTTGGCCAGGGCCGGGGTGATGCGTTATGCTTTAGGCGGATTCCGCGTGGCGTGCATCTTGTGAACTCCCCCAGGGCAGGAATGCAGCAAGGGTCAACGAGCTCTCACGGGTGCGCGGGGTCCTTTTATTCTGCCCAAAAACTTCGCCGCTACCTGCCGGCCATCACCCGAGGCGCTGCTGCTCCCGCGCCCGTCGCGGACGCACGAAGGCCACAATGAGGCCCACGATGTTGAGCCCGATCAGGCAACCAAAGAGCAGGAACACCAAGCCCGCGGCCCACAGCCCCGAGGAATCATTGGCGGCAGCCCAGAAGGACCACGCGAGCGCGAAGCCCGCGGTGAAACCCAGGACAACGCCCAGCGCGCCAGCGTAAAACCAGCGAGTCCGCAGCGAGAGCATCACCACCGCGAACACCGCACCGGCACCGCAGGCGACCACTTGCCAGTCGGCATAAGGCCCACCCATCGGCAGGCCCAGCTGATCAGGGGTCCAGCTGAGGAAGAGAACCCAGACCACGAGCCCGGCAAAGAACGCCAACACCCCGGCGCGGACCGTGTCGAGCTGCTTCCACCAGTCACCACCGGCCGTCGCGCCCTGCCCATTCTTCTGCTCGCGGCGTTGAACAAGCCAGGTTGCGAGCAGCTGCAGACCAAGGGGGAGTGGCCCGAAACCGACGTACACCATCAGTGTGCCGAGCACGAGATTGATAATTGAACTCATAGAGCAATTTTACCGCCAAAAGCTCTCCCGGCGGCACTCGCGACCGCGTGATGAAGAACACCTCCCGGACCCTCGCCACGTCACCGCGCCAGCGCCCACGCCCCTGCCCGGCCCTCGCCACGCAGCTTCCGCAATCCCCCGCGCAGCACGGCACCCGTGGGTTAGCGTGATCCCATGACAGCCCGCACTGAACACTCCACCACCGCAGCACCGAACAGCGCCCACAACGACGACCCCGCCTCCCGCCACGGCGAGGTCAAGCTGGACGTCAAGGACGGCATCGCCTACGTCACCCTTCGCCGTCCCGGCAAGCTGAACTCCCTCACCCTCTCCGTTCTCGACGACCTGGTCGCCACCGCGCACAAAATCCGGCGCGACCGCACAATCCGGGCCGTCATCCTCGCAGGTGAGGACCATAACTTCACCGCGGGCCTGGACTTCGGCTCCGCACTGAAGACCCCAGCAGGCATCGCCAAGGCCTTCGCGCCCCGGCCGTGGCGCGGCACCAATACCTTCCAGGAGGCATGCTGGGCTTTCCGACGCCTGCCCGTGCCCGTCATCGCGGCAGTCGAGGGCTTCTGCTTCGGCGGTGGCGTGCAGCTCGTCGCGGCCGCGGATTACCGCTTCACCACCGCGAACGCCCAGTGGTCCGTCTTGGAGGCCAAGTGGGGCCTGATCCCAGACATGTCGGGGATCTTCTCCCTCAAGCAGCTGCTGCCCATCGATACCGCCAAGCGCCTGACCATGACCGGTGAGGTGTTCGACGGCACCCGCGCCGTCGAACTGGGGGTCGCCTCCGAGGTTGCGGAGGACCCGGCGGAGGCCGCCCGCGCACTCGCCGAGGAGCTGGCGACCCGTTCCCCGGATTCGGTGGCTTACGCCAAGCGCATCATCGACGAGACCTGGACCGCTGGCCCGCGTCGCACCTTCTTCATGGAGCGCGCCCGCCAGGCCCGCCTGCTGGTGGTCAAGAACACCAAGATCGCGCAGAAGGCGGCGGCCAAGGCGCGCGGCGCGGTTGTGGACGCCCGCTTCAAGCCCCGCGAGGTCCGCTAGCCCACGCTCCACCCGCCCCCTCCCGGTCCGGACGGTCCCGCCGTTCTTGAGGGCGTTGTTCCCTCGAGGTCCACTAGCCGGTGAACGTCACCGGCTCGCGGGAGAGCAGCTCCGGGCGGAAGCTCTCCGCCCAACCTTCGAGGATCTCCGCGGGTGATGCGCCCTGTGTGAGCGCCTCGCGCACCCCATTCGGCGCGCCCACGGCATCCCCCAGCGACTCCCCGATCCACGCCAGGGCATCCTCCACCCCGAGCTCACGCATCGTCACCGCCCCGTCGCGCTTCGCCAGGCGCTTGCCCTCCGGTCCGAGCACCAACGGCACGTGCAGGTATTCCACCTCCGGCAGCCCCAACAGCCCTGCCAGGTACGCCTGCCGGGGCGCGGAGCTCAGCAGGTCATCCCCGCGAACCACCTGATCCACCCCCGCGAGCGCATCGTCCACCACCACAGCCAGGTTGTACGCATATTCGCTGCCGTCCAGCTGCGCGGTGTTCCCGCCGCGCCGCAGCACCATGTCGTCCACCTCGCCGGTATAGGTACCTTCCTTCAGGACGTCCCCGCCCAGCGCCTCCCCGGCCGCGAAGCCTTCGGTGATCGTGTGGGTGGTGACCAGGCTGGCCGGGGCGACGCCTGAGGAAGAAAGGTCACCGACGCGCAGCCGCAACGCCGGACTGCGGCCGGCCTCGGCGAGCTCCGCCCGGCGCGTGGCGCGTTCCTCCTCGCTGAGGTTCCGGCAGGTGCCGGGGTAGGCACCCGGGGCGGCGTGCGGGGCGCGGGAGGCTTCCTGGATGTCCTTGCGCGAGCAGTAGCACTCGTAGACGCGCCCCTGGTCAGCGAGCTTCTGCAGGGCCTCGGCGTAGTGCTCGAGGCAGTCGCGCTCGTAGACGATCGGCCCGTCGTGGGTGATCCCGAGTGCTGCGAGGTCCGCGAGCTGCCGGTTGGCGGATTCCTCGGAGGAGCGCTGGGCGTCGATGTCGTCGACGCGCAGGTGGAAGGCCCGGCCAGTGTGGCGGGCAAACAGCCACGCGAGGACTGCGGTGCGCAGGTTGCCCAGGTGCAGGTCGCCGGAGGGGCTCGGCGCGTAACGGCCGGCGCCTTGCTGTGTTAGATCAGCACCCCGCCGCGCACCAGCCTCCCGCTCTACCTGGCTGCCCTCCCCATTAGCCAAGGCGCTGCTCCCAGCCCGGCCCGTAGTAGCGGCCCATGAACTCCGCCCGGTACTCCTCGAACCGACCCTCGAGCATCGCCTCCCGGATGTTGTCCACCAGCTTGATCATGAAGTGCAGGTTATGCAGCGTGCATAGCGTGCCCGCGAGATACTCCTTCGCACGCAGCAGGTGGTGGATGTAGGCGCGGGTGTAGTTCTCAGACACATAGCCGCCGACCTCGGCGTCCACGGGGGTGAAGTCGCGGCGGAAGCGCGCGTTGGAGAGGTTCATCCGCCCATCGAGCGTGTACACCCCGCCGCGGCGGCCAAGCCTGGTCGGTGCCACGCAGTCAAAAGTGTCCGCACCAGCGGCGATGGCGGTGAAGAGATCATCCGGCTCGGAGATGCCCAGCAAGTGCCGCGGCTTGTCGTCCGGCAGCTCCTGCGAGACCCACTCCACGATGGTCCCGAGGTTCTCCTTCTCCAGGGCCCCGCCGATCCCGAAGCCGCCGAAGCCGCGCTTACCCTCGGCCTCGGCCTCCTCGGAAAGCTGCACCAGCCCGCGGGCCGCCTGCCGGCGTAGGTCCTCGTACTGGGCGCCCTGCACCACACCCCACAGGGACTGCAGCGGCCGGTGGCTACGCAGCTCCGTCTGGCGCTGATGCTCCTCCAGACAGCGCTTCGCCCAGCGGTGGGTGCGGGCCACCGACGCTTCCTGGTACTTCCGGGTATTCGCCAGCGTGGTCAGCTCGTCGAAGGCAAACATGATGTCCGCTCCCAGCTGGTGCTGGATCTGCATGCTGACCTCGGGGGTGAAGCGGTGCTTGGAGCCGTCAATGACGCTGCGGAAATCCACCCCGTCCTCGTCCACGATCGCCATGCGCTTCTTCTGCTGCGCGATGACCTTATCCTCGGAGACCTTCGAGTCCATCGCGAGGACCTTCTTGTAGCCCACGCCGAGGCTCATGACCTGGAACCCGCCGGAGTCCGTGTAGGTCGGCCCGTGCCAGTTCTCGAAGGCGGCCACGCCGCCTGCCTCGTCGACGATGTCCGGCCCGGGCTGCAGATAGAGGTGGTACGCATTGGAGAGGATCGCCTGCGCACCCGCGGATCGCACCTGCTCCGGGGTCAGGGTCTTCACCGTCGCTTTGGTTGCGACGGGGATGAAGGCGGGGGTGTTGATGTTCCCGTGCGGTGTTTTGAGGACGCCCACCCGGCCCTGCGTCAGTCGCGTTTCCCGGTCCCCTTCGCCGGAGTGCGATGCG
>NZ_JASLIP010000049.1 GCF_030152825.1 Corynebacterium sp. | reverse complement strand
GGGCTGCATGGCGTCGGCGCGCCGGGCACACCCAACTCAGCCCCGCACATGGGCATGCACGGCACCGGCCACGGCTATTCGGCCACGGCAACACCGCATGGCGAGCAGGCTGCAGCCGCTCAGAACAACCAACGTGGCCGCGGCTTCTACGGTGGCATGGCACCCGGCGCGCGAGGCGGGGCGACCAAGGGACGCCAGGTGAAGCCGGGCGCCGGGCAGTGGGCCAGCTCCGTCTCGGAGTACTTCAAGCGCCAGTTCCTCGGCGCCAAGCCGCGCACCACGAAGAAGGTGATCAGCCGCTAGCCCTGGGCACCAGTCCCGGCTCCGCGACGGGCCAGTCGCTCCGGTTCCGGTTGTGGCGCCTAAGCCCCTTCCGGTCGCCACGCCCGCCAGCGCTCGGTGGCCCTGCACCGAGCCAGTTACCTCATCACCGCTTATGGTCGGCCGCCCGGGCGCACAGCTTCAGCCCCGCGCTGGGTCAGGGCAGCCTAATAAGCCCAGCAGGCGCGCGGGAAATTGTTCCCGCCCCTGCGCTTGGATAGGCTCAAAACCATCATGACTCAGAAGCGCTCCTGGCTCGAAGGCCCCCAGCTGCCCGGCCAAAACGAAGACCCGAACAAACTCAGCTCCTACGCCGGTGAGGCCATCGGCCTGCCCAAGGACGGGCCCGGCTCGCTCTCCACGCTGATGCCCCGCATGATCGCCCTGCTCATCGACTGGTTCCTCAGCATGGGCATCGCGTTCTTCATCACCACCCAGACCACCAAGTTGGGTGGTCTGTCCACCCTCACCATGCTGGTCTTCGTGCTGCTGCGCCTGCTCACCGTCTGGCTGCTGGCCCAGACCCCAGGCCACGCGGTGATGGGCATCGGTGTCGCCCGCCTCGACGACGCCACCCAGCGAGTCGGACTCTGGCGCTCCTTCGTGCGCATCCTGCTGACCATCTTCATGTTCCCGCCGGTCGTCCAGGACACCGACGGCCGCGGGCTGCACGACCGCGTGACCCAAACCGGCGTCATCAAGACCCGCTAGCACCCCTCACCGCGAGGGGGAAGGGGCCAGCGAAGGATCGCTGAGGAAAGAGGGGGGCGACCCGCTGACGCATAGGGGGCGCCGCGGAAAGAGGGGCCGGACGGCGGGGAAACCGCGGGAGGGGATGTCAGACCGGCGGCGACGTCGAAGACCTACAGCAACAGGCCAGTCAGGCCGTTGTACAGCAACGTCACCGAGAACACGCCGAAGAACAGCCCCGCACCCAGGTCGATGAGGTGCGAGACGGAGAGCAACCGGGACTGCACCCGCTCCGTCGAGACGAACAGCGCAATCAGGCTGAACACAATCGCTGCCGAGGCCATGATGGTGATCACGTACACCACAGACACCCACCACGGCGCACCCACCGGCAGAAACGGCGCCAGAATCGCCGCGAAGTACAGCACGGCCTTCGGGTTCGAGAGGTTCGTCGCCACGCCCGTGCGGTAGGCAGCACGCGGCGAGCCCAAGCCTGGGGCCATCACCAGATCAGCGTTCGCCCCCACCCGCGTGCGGTAGTACTCCCGTACTTGCCGCAGCAGGCTAAAGGCCATATAGCCCAACCACAGGCCACCGAAGATCTGCAGATAATCCAGGATCCACGGCTTCTTATTCAGCAGTGCGCTCGCACCGGTCACGGTCAGCGTCGACCAGAACACCAGCGCCGTGATGATCCCGCCGATCGCCGCGAAGGCATGCTTCCGCGAGCGGGAAGCCATCCGCAGCACCAGAAACAGATCCGGGCCGGGAGTTATCACGCCGAGCATGTTCATCAGCATGACGATCCCGATGTTCGTTAATTCCACAAATCAATCCCAAGCATCCAAGCAAAAACCGGCCACAGAGTGCGGCCGGTTGAGCGCTAAATAATTTTAAATTTTACTTCTTGCCACGCTGTGCAGCACGGCGGGCGCGGCGGTTCATACCGGCCATCTGGCCACCCTTCGGCAGCGGGCCCTTCGGCATATTCGCCATCGGGGACTGCAGGCGGGAAATCGAATCGATGCGGGAGTTCAGGGCATCGACCTCGTTCTTCTTCACGTTTCGCGGCAGGCGCATCAGGTGGTTCTGCAGCTTACGGACCGGAACCTCGCCCTCACCGTCACCGACGATGACGTCGTAGATCGGGGCGTTGCCAGCGATGCGGGCGATCTTCTTCCGCTCACGGGCGATCATCTGCTTCACGCGGTTCGAGTCGCCTTCACCGACCAGGACGATGCCCGGGGTACCGACGACGCGGTGGACGGCATCCAGGTTCGTGTTCTGCGCGATGCCCGGCTCGACAATCCACTTCATGCCCACGCCGTCGCGCAGGTTGCTCAAGGTCCAGGCCGCAGCGCCGGCCTCGCCCTCGATCTGCTCGTACACCCCCGCCTGGAGGCGACGGGTGAACACCCACACCGCCACGGCGATGCCCAGCAGGATACCCACGATGAGGTTCACCCACCACCAGCCGAAGACGGTGGACAGCAGGAGAAGAAGCACGACGGGCACCAAAAAGCCCACCAGCATCAGCGGGATCAGCTTTTTATCACGCTGCCGCTGCAGCTTGAAGGCCTGCCAGAGCTGACCACGCTGCTCCTTGCGGGCGGCGCGCTTGGCGGCCTTTTCTGCCTTCTTGTTTTCCTTCTCGCGGATGTCCTTAGCCATGGTTTCCAGGATAGAACATGCAGCGAAAAAGAAAGAAACGCGCGCAAGGTGCGAAGCCTTACGCGCGTCTAAACGCTTTTTAACCTAGCGGTACGCCGCTGGATTTTCTCAGCGCGACGCCGCTGGTGTTTTCCTAGCGGTACGCGACCGGGGTTTCCTCGGAAGCGCCGTACTTATCCAGCAGGTTGGTGGCCTCCTGCTGGGTGGAGCCGTCCAACTTCTCGTTGAGGTGGGAGAGGTTCTCCGGGATCGCACGGCCACGAGCGCGCATCGCCTGCGCGTAGAGGCGACCGGAACGGTAGCTGGAACGAACCAGCGGGCCGGACATAACGGCCGGGAAGCCCATGTCATAAGCAGCCTCGGAGTGTGCCACGAACTCCTCCGGGCGCACCCAACGCTCGATCGGGTGGTGCATGGAGGTCGGGCGCAGGTACTGGGTAATCGTGAGGATATCGGTGCCGGCCTCGCGCAGGTCACGCATGGCCTCCACGACCTCCTCCTCGGTCTCGCCCATGCCCAGGATCAGGTTGGACTTCGTGATCAGCCCGTAGTCGTGGGCCGCACGGATGACCTCCAGGGAACGCTCGTACTTGAAGGCCGGGCGGATGCGCTTGAAGATGCGCGGCACGGTCTCCAGGTTGTGGGCGAAGACCTCCGGCTGGGACTCGAAGACGATCTGCAGCAGCTCCGGCTTATTGGAGAAGTCCGGGGTCAGGTTCTCCACGCCCGTGTTCGGGTTCAGCTCGTGGATCTTGCGGACGACCTCCGCGTACAGCCAGGCGCCCTCGTCGTCCAGGTCGTCGCGGGTCACGCCCGTGACGGTGGCGTACTTCAGGCCCATCTCGCGAACGGACTCCGCCACACGACGCGGCTCGTCGCGGTCCAAGGGAGTGGGCTTACCGGACTTAATCTGGCAGAAGTCGCAACGGCGGGAGCAGGTATCGCCACCGATGAGGAAGGAGGCCTCGCGGTCCTCCCAGCACTCGTGGATATTCGGGCAGCCAGCCTCCTGGCACACGGTGTGCAGGCTCATGCCCGTCACACGGTTTTTCATGTCCCGATACTCGGGGCCCATCTTCGCGGTGGTGCGGATCCAGCGGGGCTTAGCTTCGATGGGGGTCTGCGAGTTCTTAGCTTCGATGCGGAGCATCCGGCGTCCGTTAGCGCTGACAGTCATGGAGTCCACCCTACGCTGGTCCCCCGATGATTGCTAACAGCTCTGGAGTGCCGGTTGACCTGCCGAAACACCACTGATCACACTGCGGGTTCAGCAAGCGTCACGGCTAGTCCTTGTGCACCGCCAGCTCGCCGTTCAGCGCTGCCACGATGTTCTTCTCCAGCGCCTCGCGGCACTCCTCGACGGTGACGTTCCGGCCGAGTTCCGCGGACAGCGTGGTCACCCCGGCATCAGCGATGCCGCAGGGCACGATGTGCCCGTAGTACTCCATGGTGTTATCGCAATTCAGGGACACCCCGTGCATCGTCACCCCGCGGGTCACGCGAATGCCGATCGCCGCGATCTTCCGGGCAGGCTTCAGCTCACCACCGACGACGCCGGCGGGCAGCCACACCCCGGA
>NZ_JASLIP010000009.1 GCF_030152825.1 Corynebacterium sp. | reverse complement strand
TGATGATGCCGATGACGTCAAAGGGGATATCGTCGCCAGTCACTGGCGCGCCGGCGATCGCCAGGGCGATCACCCCGAGGCCACCGGCGGCACCGATCGCGATGGACCCGTACCTCGCGCCGAGCACGATGGCTGCGAGGATGATCAGTAGGTGAACCCAAATCATGGTGGCGTTTCTTTCAGCTCAGCGAGGGATCGGCTTCCACTCGCCCACTAACCGCAGTGCCTATGTGGAGCGAATGGAAGTTCACAAACTCTTATGAATCGCACAACAATCGGGCGAAATGCGCCCTCGAGAAGTCGAGAATAACACGGAAAATAAAGCCAACTAATTAACAGAAAAACAAGACGAACATAATGTGCAGACCGTCACTTTAGCGAGGTCTAGGAAACGCAATAAAATCACGTAAGCCGGAAAAGCCGGACAATTCAGCAGGTCAGGCAATACTTCAGAGAACATCTCTTCACCCGACCGCGCCCGATCATAAAAAATCATATTCTCTAAAAAGCGACCCCAGTAACAGTGGTGATAAATCACCATTTATCCATGGTTGCTGAAACATCACGCTTGCCCTAATCTCAGGCAACTTCTTTTAGGAATTCCCCCAGGAACTTACTCACAGCACCCCAGAGCCCTGAACGGCAACTCACCCGTTCTCCCCCGCTCGGCGGCTCGCTGGGCGAAACTGTGACCTACCGCAGCATCACCCACCATGGGTGTACCATCCAGTGACCTCACCAGGCAGTACTGAAGCAACCGCCGGCTGCTAGCCTGGCGCTATTCATAAAGATAAGGCGAGAGACAAGCTCGATGACCCTTCAGCAACCTGCCGAGGCGCAAGGTGCTCCAGCTTGAACGATGAGTCTTCTTTTTATGTTGTCTCCCAACCGACCAACATCAAGGAGAAGAAATGCGCGGCGAGATCTTTTACGACAGCGGCGAGCTCAAATATTTCGGTGGAACGACCACCGATCCACAAACGGGGCACGTCTACCGCGAAGGCTACGGCATCGAATATTACGAGGACGGCACCCCAAAGAAGGTCGGGACGTTCCAGCGCCGGGGACTCGTCTACGGCTGCGAGTTTTATCCCAATGGGCGCCTCAAATCGGTCGCAACGTACAACGACCCGGAGGATGGGCAGTATTACGGCCCCTCCTACCCCGTGACCGGGACCTTCTTCGACGAAGAAGGGAAGATTCTCCACTCCGGACCATTCACCATCTCCAAGTCTGGAATTGGCTGGCCGCGCATGGTCAAGCCCGAAGGCTACGGCCCCTTGGACTGAGGACGGGCTGCCCCGCAGCTAGCGAAGTATGAGACAGAGCACTCCAGAGTATTTGCCTCTTTAACCGCGCAGGAATGGCTTAACCCCTGGTCAGCTATGACCAGGGGTTAAGCCAATCGTGGAGCCGGCGGGAATTGAACCCGCGTCCTTCGCGACTTCGCCAGGGCTTCTCCGTGCGCAGTTCACTGTCATCTCTGCTCGGCTCTCCGGGTCACGCGAACTAGCCCGGATGATGAGCCCAGTCACTCTAAAAAGTCCCGTGCAGCTCGAGTGACCTAGCTGCACAGCCAGCCTCTTTAAACGATGCCGGGTGCTAAGCCAGAGGCTAGCTTAGGCCGACAGACACGCGGTCGCTGAATTAGGCAGCGAGGGCGTAGTCGCGCTGAGTGTTCTCGGCGCTTAGAAATTGCAGCGACGCTTACGGTGGTCATCTGCCTTCACCGGCACGCTTCCCCTAGCTCAATGCACGAAGTCGAAACCATGTCGGCCCCATACAAGCCTGCTGCGGAAGTTGCGTCTCAGCAGGATGGTTCAGATTACTGCATTTTCCGCTTTTCGTAAAGCGCGTTCAACGCCGTTGCCATCTTTTGCCGCTGCCAGTGCAGCTTTTCCTTCTGCGACCGGCGCGCGTTGCACACCGCGATGATTCCGACGACAATGCCCACCACGATCGGCAGCCAGAACTTCGGGTGGTCCAGAAGCCATACGAGCCAGTCCGGCAACTCTGGCAGGCTGGGCAGGTTGATCTGCGGCCACGGGATCGTGGGCCAGTTAATATCCGGCCACGGAATCTTTGGGAGCCGTATCTGCGGCCACGGAATCTCCGGCCAATCAATATCCGGCATCAGCCGTTTCAGAAACTCGATGATCGGGGCCAGCAGCGCGGCGATGAGCTTGCCAAGGAGCGGCATAACAAGAAAGGCGAAAATCGCCCAACCACTCTTCCCGAGCCCGCCGAGCAGCGGATAGAGCCAGCGCCGAACGGGCGAGGCTTCCATCTTCGCGGCACGCTCCGCTGCGGGAGTACCGGCCGGTGGATCGAAGAAGATGAAGGAGTCCTTGGTTTTCACCCCGACCTGGATGAGATGCCGGTCGAAAAACGCGGTGTCCAATTTCAACATCGCGGGAGCCGCAGAGACGCCCGGATCGAGCGTTTCGGAAAATTCCCCGTCAGCCACCTGCTTGGGATCACGCCCCGCCGGCGCCAGCCGGATCTTGCGCTGGCTCAGGCTGCGCTCCCGGTAGACGGGAATGCCTTGCTGCAACACGACCACGGGAGGTGCCTCGTACTCGAGGAAAGCCTGCCACTTCTCGGCAGCCCTTCCACGCGCAGGCGCATCAGGGCTTTCCTCCTCTCCCTCGTCGCGGGCTGTGGCCGGATGCTCAGCCGGCCGTGGCGCGGGCAGCTCCCCCACCTCAACTTTTGCCCCGCCGTCCTGCGCCTCCAGCTCGACGAACCCTTCTGAGCCAGCCACCGCGCCAGATTGGGCGTCGTCCTTCTTAAGCAGCGGGAACCCCGGGTCAACGCGCCGGAGCTCGGCCGGCTGCCCCACGCACACCTCGATCAACCCCAGGCTCGGGTGAGCAAGCCGCCAGTGCTCCACGGCGCTTCCACCTTTCGTCTCGACGCCGCGGGCCGCCTAGCCCTTCATCCCCTTAATCTTGCGCCCCAGTTCGCGAACCACCTCGCGCTCCTCGGTGCGGCGCTTGATGTCCTGGCGCTTGTCGTAGTCCTGCTTACCGCGGGCCAGGGCCAACTCGCACTTGAGCTTGCCGTCCACGAAATACAGCTGCAGCGGAACCAGCGTGTGGTTGCCGTCGCGGACCTTACCCATCAACGAGTCGATCTCCCGGCGGTGCAGCAGCAGCTTACGCACACGCCGTGGCGTGTGGTTCCAATAATTGCCTCGCGAGTACTCCGGGATGTGAATCCCCCGCAGCCATACTTCCCCGGAATCAATGGTGGCATAGGCGTCCACCAGGCTAGCCTTGCCCTCCCGCAGGGCCTTGACCTCCGTACCCACGAGCACCACCCCGCACTCGTAGGTATCGAGGATGTGGTAATCGTGGCGCGCCTTGCGGTTGGTGGCAATGACGGCCGGGCCCCCGACACGTGGTGCGGAGGCCTTCTTCCCCTTCGATCGCCCGGAATCCACCGGGGTGCTCTTCTTAGCCATGATTGCTCACACGTTACCAGCCGCGCGGCCGACGAAGCAGTCGAGCCGAGGCCGAATGCGCCCAGCTAAGAGAAAGCAGAAGGGCCAGCCGATCCCCCATCAGCCAGCCCCGGCACGGAAAACGCTAGTTCTTGACGTGCCACCGCAGCGTGATCTGCGCGGTGATCGCAGCCACCGCAGCACCGATGATCACGAGGATCGGAGCCATCAGCCAGATATCGGCGGTGGTGATCTTTGCCACCAGGTTCGCCCGGTAGACCGAGTCCAGCGCCTTGTCCACGACCAGCGCCTTGCCGGCGAGCATTCCGCCCACCGCGATGACAGCACCGATAACCGCACCGATGATGGCCTCCAGCACGAACGGTGCCTGGGTGTACCAGCGGGAGGCACCCACCATGCGCATGATGCTGATTTCCTCCCGGCGCGAGTACGCCGCGATCTGCACCATGTTCACGATCAGGAAGATCGCCGCAATCGCCTGCACAGCAGCGACGAAGAACGCCGCGTTACGGATGGAGTCCAGGTTGCGGGTCGCCGCCTGCAGATCCTCGCCCTGGTCGACGACGTCCTGAATCACCGGGTTATCGCGCACCGCGTCGATCGGTGCGGTGTCGGTCGGGTCCTCCAAACGGACGTGGAAGGCCGCCGGGAAGGCGTCCTTGCTGGTCTGCTCGACGAGACGCGGGTCGGAATCCTGGAATAGCTCCACGAAGCGGTCGTAGGACTGCTGCTTATTGCGGAAGGTGACGGATTTGATGCCCTCGTCGCCCTCCAGCTGTTCGCGAAGCTTGGCGCACTCCGGCTTCGCGCATTCCGGGTCCTCGGCAGAGACCTCGTCCTTGAGCTGCACCATGACCTCGATGCGGTCGATGTATATGTCTTTGGTGCGCTCGGTCATCGTGGTCATGAGGAAACCGGTGGCCAGCAGCGCCAGGGAGATCGCGGTGGTGATGATCATCGCGATCGTCATGGTGGCGTTGCGGGTCAGCCCACCGAAGGCCTCGCGGGTGATGAAGTTACTTCGCATACGTATTTAACCTTCCTCGTTGCCCCGGCTTAGTGGCCGACGCCGTACATGCCGCGGGCGTCGTCGCGCACGAGCTCACCGTTGTGCAGTTCGATGACGCGCTTGCGCATGGAATCGACGGCGACGTCGTCGTGGGTGGACATGACGACGGTGGTGCCCTGCTGGTTGATGCGGTTGAGCAGGTTCATGATCTCGGCGGACGTATCCGGATCGAGGTTGCCGGTGGGCTCGTCGGCAAGCAGGACGAGCGGGCGGTTGACGGAGGCGCGGGCGATGGCGACGCGCTGCTGCTCACCGCCGGACAGTTCGTGCGGGAAGCGGTTCTCCTTGCCCTGCAGGCCCACGGTCTCGAGGGCGGCCGGGACCAGCTTTTCGATGTCCGGGCGCTTCTTGCCGATCACCTCGAGGGCGAAGGCGACGTTTTCGAAGACCGTCTTCTTCTGGAGCAGGCGGAAGTCCTGGAAGACGTAGCCGATGCGCTGGCGCAGCTTCGGGACTTCCTTATCCTTCAGTGCGTTGACGTGGAAACCGGCGACATGCAGGTCACCGGAGTCCAGTGCCTCGTCACGGACCATGAGCTGCAGAAACGTGGACTTTCCGGAGCCGGAGGGGCCAATAAGAAAGACAAACTCGCCCTTTTCGATCTCTGCGGAAATATTCTGGAGTGCAGGCCGGGTTGAGGTCCGGTAACTCTTGGAAACGTTATCGAAAGTGATCACGGCTCTAACCTTAGCGAACCAAAGGTGAAACTGTTACAGAAGGGAAGCGTGTGACTGCCGAGAAGACAGCAAACAAGCACAGCGACCAGAAAACCGACCGCAGCGAAGAACACCACGCGGAACACGCACCCGAGAAGGTCGGCGGTTTCCTCGGCTGGGTGGAGCGCGTCGGCAATAAACTGCCAGAGCCGTTCTGGCTCTTCGTCATCATCGGCGGTCTCGTCCTCGTCAGCTCCTGGATGGGTTCGCTGGCCGGGCTGAGCGCGAAGGATCCCGAATCCGGGGAAACGGTGGCCGTGAAAAACATGCTCTCCCCCGAGGGCTTGTCTTCCATCGTCTCCAACGCGGTCGAAAACTACACGAGCTTCCCGCCGCTCGGGCTCATCATCACGGTGATGCTGGGCGTGGCCATCGCGGAGCACTCCGGCCTGATCGCCTCGACGGTGCGCGCGGTGGTGAGCAAGGTGGGCCCGAAGAGCCTCACTTTCGTCGTCGCACTGGCTGGCGTGACCGGCTCCGTCGCCTCTGATGCCGTCTACGTCATCCTCATCCCCATCGGTGCGATGAGCTTCCGCGCAATGGGCCGCTCCCCCATCGTCGGCGCGATGGTCGCCTTCGCCGCCTCCTCGGCGGGCTTCAACTCCTCGCTGGTGTTGAACATCACGGACGTGCTGCTCGCGGGTATCTCCACTTCGGCCGCCAACATCGCGGACGCCGAGTACGTGGTCTCCCCGCTGGCTAATTATTTCTTCGTCATGGCCTCCGCGGTCGTCCTTGCGCTGATCATCACCGCGGTCACGGAGCTCTACATCAACAAGAAGGCCCTCGAGCTGGTCGACCACGACCGGATCAACTACGAGGAGCTGACCTTTGGCAACGCCGAGCACGTCGACTCCGAGGGCAGCGAGGCCCTCGACAAGGACGCCAAGGACATGACGAAGGACGAGCTGGAGGCTGACCTAGCCCTCAGCGAGAAGGAGGTCCGCGCCCTGAAGTGGACCGGCGTCGCCGCCGTCGTCTTCTCCGCCGCGTACTTCGCCGCCCTGTTCGTCCCGGGTTCCCCGCTGCAGGGCGAGGGGGGCGCGGTCATGGAAAGCCCCCTGATTACGGACGTCGGCGTCCCCATCGCGGTCGGTTTCTTCCTGCTCGGTGTGGTCTACGGCCTGGTCGCCAAGACGCTGACCAAGTGGCACCAGGTGCCGGAGTGGATGGCCCGCGGGCTGAAGACACTGCTGCCGATGATGGTGCTCTTCTTTGCCGTCGCCCAATTCCTGGCGTGGTTCACCGAGTCCAACCTGGGCTCCTGGACCGCGATCACCGGCGCGGAGATCCTGCAGAAGGCGGACCTGCCCCCGCTGCTGCTCTTCGCCCTCTTCGTCCTGCTGGTAGCGGCCCTGAACCTGCTGATCACCTCGGGCTCTGCGCAGTGGGCTCTGATGGCCCCGATCGTGGTGCCGATGTTCATGTACTTGGGCTACGCCCCGGAGGTCACCCAGATGCTCTTCCGCATGGGTGATTCGCCATCGAACATCATCACCCCGATGAGCCCCTACTTCGCGCTGGCGCTGACCTTCCTGCAGCGCTATTACTCGCGCTCGGGCATCGGCACGTTGATGTCGCTCGCGCTTCCTTATGCGACGGCGATGCTCATTGGCTGGTTCCTCTTCTTCGTCGTCTGGTGGCTGCTCGGCATCCCGCTGGGTCCGGGCGCCCCGATGGACTACCCAGCCTAAGCGCAGCTACCCGCCGGATAGCCTGCCGGCCGGGCACGCTCCTCACACCGCGCACTCCCCCGCACCTGGGAAGTGCGCGGTTTTTATTTCACTTGCTGAAACAGCTCCGAAAAGGGCGTAGATTTGGGTCATGTGGAATGACACGGCTTCCCCCGCGGGGTGCGACACCGGGCACATCGCCCGATACCGCCCCCAGTACCGCGGTGCGTTGAGCCGGGTCACTCAAACCCGGCTGCGCGCGCTGTCCCGCGATCGTCGCCGCCGCCCCGGTGACCGCCCGCCCGTTCTCACTGTCTAAGACCGCCCCTGCCCCGGCAGCCGGTCCCCCTCTTGCCCTGCCCGTTCGAGGCCTTCTTTTGGCTCCCCAAAAACTGCAGTGGAACCAAGCCACGACGGGAACCCCTCACACATAGAGAGACAGCGACCATGACTTCCCACACGGAGAACAGCAAGAACACCGCGCACCAGGACCTCGCGCCGAACCAGGACATGGAGGGCCTCGTCGACGTCGCCATCGAACAGGCCGATAAGTGGCTGGAGGTCAAGGAAACCGCCCCAGCCACGAAGCAGCTGGCCGACATGGTCCACGACCCGCACGGCGTCGAGTTCACCTTCAGCTTCGTCGACCGCGTGGCCCGGCCGGAGGACAACAAGGTCGCGGCC
The DNA here is from genome assembly GCF_030152825.1 of Corynebacterium sp. GTDB lineage: Bacteria > Actinomycetota > Actinomycetes > Mycobacteriales > Mycobacteriaceae > Corynebacterium. The sequence continues at coordinate 30,302 of NZ_JASLIP010000009.1, read as the reverse complement.
GAAGAGTTTGCGAAGATCGCCTCCCCCTTCAAGCGCACCGAGCCGGCCCCGGCATTCCTCGGCCTGATCGACACGATCCTGGTCACGGCGGGCTCCATCGCAGCCCCGATCCTGCCGAACGTCGTGATGCCCATCGCGCGAAAGTACCTGCGCTCCACCGTCGGCCACCTGGTGCTGGACGCCGGTTCCGAGACATTGGACGCGATGCTCGACGACGCCCGGGAGAAGGGATTCACCCTCAACCTCAACCTGCTGGGCGAGGCCGTCCTCGGCGAGGCGGAGGCCAAGCGACGCCTGCAGCAGACCATCGACCTGATCCGGAACCCGAAGGTGGAGTACGTCTCCGTCAAGGCCAGCTCCGTGGTCTCCCAGCTCAACCACTGGGACTTCCGCGGCTCCGTCGACCGGCTGAAGGACCGCCTGCGTCCGCTGTACCGGGAAGCTAAGCGCGCGGGCCAGGGACGGTCCGGCAAACCGACCTTCGTCAACCTCGACATGGAGGCCTACGAAGACCTCGACCTCACGCTGGAGCTATTCACCGAACTTTTCGCCGAGGAGGAGTTCCTCGACCTGGAGGTCGGCATCGTGCTGCAGGCCTACCTGCCGGATTCCTTCGAGGCCCTCCAGCGCCTGACGGAGTTCGCCAAGCAGCGCGTCGCCAAGGGCGGCGCGAAGATCAAGGTGCGCCTCGTGAAGGGTGCCAACCTGTCCATGGAGCGTGTGGACGCCGAGATGCACAACTGGCCGCAGACCCCCTACCTCACGAAGGCGGAGGTGGACGCCAACTACCTACGCTTGATCGACTGGGTGCTGAACCCCGAGAACGCAAAGGCCATCCGCATCGGCGTGGCCAGCCACAACGTCTATCACCTCGCGCTTGCGCTGGAGATCGCGAAGAAGCGCGGCGTCGAGGACCAGCTGGACATCGAGATGCTGCAGGGCATGGCGCCCGCACAGGCCAGCGAGGTGCAGAAGAAGGCCGGCAACCTGATCCTGTACACGCCAGTGGTCCGCAAGGAGGACTTCGACGTCGCCGTGTCCTACCTGGTCCGCCGCCTGGAGGAAAACGGTGCGAAGCAGAACTTCCTCTACGCGCTGTTTACCCCGGAGGAGGACGACGACACCGGCCTGACGCCGATGGAAAACCAGGAGAACCGCTTCCGCAAGGCCGTCTCCGAGCGCTGGGATACCTACCACGGCCCGCGCCGCACCCAGGACCGCATCCAGGAGGCCAGGGACAAGGTTGGTGCCACGGGTGGCTCCATCCCGGGCAACTTCCTCAACGAGCCGGACACCGACCCCGCCCTGGCGCAGAACCGCGAGTGGGCCCGCAGCCTCCTCACCCCGGAGGCCGACCCCGGCCCGGCGCAGTCTCCGCTGGTCACCGACCCGGCGGAGATCGACAAGGCCGTGCAGCGCGCCGTTGAGACCCACGAGGGAGCGTGGGGACAGAAGACCGGCGCGGAGCGTGCCGAGCTGCTGGATAAGGTCGCCGACTCCCTGGCGAACTACCGTGGCCGACTGATCTCCGCCGCGGCCTTCGAGGCCGATAAGACGATCGCGGAGTCCGACCCGGAGATCTCCGAGGCCATCGACATGGCGCACTACTACGCAGAATCCGCCCGCCAGCTCGACCGGCACCGCGGTTCGATCTTCACCCCGTACAAGGTCGTCGTGGTCACCCCGCCATGGAACTTCCCCGTGGCGATCCCGGTGGGTGGTGTGACGGCCGCGCTGGCTGCTGGCGCCGCCGTGATCCTCAAGCCTGCGCCCCAGGTGCTGCGCATCGCCGAGGTCTTCGTCGAGGCCATGCGCGAGGCCGGTGTCGGCGAGGATCTGCTTCAGTTGGTCAACGCCGACGAGGACGAGGCCGGCAAGCGCCTGATCAGCCACCCGGACGTGGAGTCCGTGATCCTCACGGGAGCCTCGGAGACCGCGCAGCTGTTCCGCAGCTGGGACCCGCGCAAGGTTCTCAACGCGGAGACCTCCGGCAAGAACGCCATCATCGTCACCCCGGCCGCGGACCCGGATCTGGCGGTGGAGGATATCTACCAGTCCGCCTTCGGCAACGCGGGTCAGAAGTGCTCCGCAGCCTCCCTGATCATCACCGTGGGCTCGATGTCCAAGAACGAGCGCTTCATGAACCAGCTCGTGGATGCCGTGGAGTCCATCAAGGTGGGCCGCGGCACCGACATCTCCACGTACATGAACGGCATCATCGAGGCTCCCGGCGAGAAGCTGGACCGGGCGCTGCGCAAGCTCGATAAGGGCGAGAAGTGGCTGGTCAAGCCGGAGCAGCTGGACGAGACCGGCACCCTGTGGAGCCCGGGCATTCGCGATAACGTGCAGCCGGGCAGCTGGTATCACAAGAACGAGGCCTTCGGCCCGGTCACGGGCATCATGCATGCCAAGGATCTGGACGAGGCGATCGAGTGGCAGAACTCCACCGGCTTCGCTCTGACCGGTGGCATCCACACCATCGACCACGATGAGACCGCCTACTGGCGCGAGCGGGTCGAGGTGGGCAACGCCTACGTGGAGCGCGGCATCACCGGTGCGATCGTGCAGCGCCAGTCCTTCGGCGGCTGGAAGGGTTCTTCCATCGGCTCCGGGGCGAAGGCCGGCGGCCCGAACTACGTCGCCCAGCAGGGTGTGTGGACCGAGGGCAATATCGAGGAGCTGACCTCCGGGACGGTCGAGCCGCGCATCACCCAGCTGCTGCGTGAGTTCCGCGGGTTGGGTTCCCCGGTTCTGGAGGACGCGGATCACGAGTGGCTCCGCCTGGCGGCGGAGTCCGACGCCCACGCGATGGCTGTCGAGTTCGGCGTCGAGCACGACAAGTCGGCGATGGTCGTGGAGTCCAACGTCTTCCGTTACAAGCCGCTGCTGGAACCGCTGCGCGTCCGCGTCAACGCCGACGCCAAGGCGCGCGACGTCCTGCGCCTCCAGCTGGGGGCGGCGGTCACCGGCACGGAGCTGGACATCTCGGCATCCGAGGAGGTGGCAGCGCAGTTCGGTGAGCTGGGCAAGAGCTTCCGGATCGCCAGCGACCTGGTGTTCGCCGCGGAGATCTCGAAGGCCGCGAACTCCCGCATCCGCTCCCTGGGCGAGAGCCCGGATGCCTTCTACGAGGCGGCGGTCGACTCGAATTCGAAGATCTTCGACCAGCCGGTGCTACCGGATGGCCACCGCGAGCTGCTGACGATGCTGCTGGAGCAGAACATCGCCACCACCGAGCACCGCTTCGGCTACATCCACGGGCTGACGCCTTAGGCGCCCTCCTCCTGCTGCTGCGCCATGCGCCAGCGGATGCCGGCCTCGATGAGCCCGTCGAGGTCGCCATCGAGGACCTTCTGCGGGTCCCCGACCTCGTATTCGGTGCGCAGATCCTTGACCATCTGGTACGGGTGCAGCACGTAGGAGCGCATCTGGTTGCCCCAGGAGGCGTTGCCGCCCGCGCCGAGGGCATCCATTTCGGCCTTCTCCTCTTGGCGCTTCTTCTCCAGCAGCTTGGCCTGCAGCACGCGCATGGCGGAGGCCTTGTTCTGGATCTGGGACTTCTCGTTCTGGCAGGTCACGACGATACCGGTCGGGATGTGGGTCAGGCGCACCGCGGAATCCGTGGTGTTCACCGACTGCCCGCCCGGGCCGGAGGAGCGATAGACGTCCACGCGGACGTCCGAATCCGGCACCTCGATGGAGTCCGTCTGCTCCACGACGGGCAGGACCTCCACCTCGGCGAAGCTGGTCTGGCGGCGCCCCTGGTTATCGAAGGGGCTGATGCGCACCAGGCGGTGGGCGCCCTGCTCGACAGAGAGGGTGCCGTACATGTAGTCACCGTGGATGACGAAGGTTGCGGACTTAATACCCGCCTCCTCCGCATAGGAGATGTCGTAGATATCCACCTTGTGTCCGTGCTGCTCGGCCCAACGGGTGTACATGCGTAGCAGCATCTCCGCCCAGTCCGCGGCATCCACGCCACCGGCGCCGGAGCGGATGTTGACCAGTGCCTCGCGCTGGTCGTATTCGCCGGAGAGCATCGTGGTGATCTCCAGGGATTCGATCGCGGCCCGCAGCGCTGCGCGCTCCTCCTCGGCCATCGCCGTGGCGTCCTCGGCCGCCGCCGGATCCTCCGCGGCCTCCTCCTCGGCCATGTTGTAGAGCACCGGGAGGTCCTCCAGCCGCTGCCGTAGCTCGCGGATCTTCTTCAGCTTGGCCTGCACGCGGGAGAGCTCCGAGGTGACCTGCTGGGCGTGGTCCGGATCGTCCCACAGCGATGGGTCGGCGGCCTGATCCTCCAGCTCGCGGGCCCGCGAATCCAGCTCGTCGAGGTCCAACACCCGCTCGATGGTGGTCAGGGTGCCTTCCAGGTCTTTCAGGTCAGAGCTCACATCCGGTTGCATAGTGCGCAAGTCTACCCGGCAGTGTGCACAATGGAATGTATGGCTAAGGCAAAGAATACGTCCACCTCCACCGGCAACTCCCCGGTGCCGGAGGAGATGCTCAACGCGATCATCAAGACCTTCATCGTCGCGCACGTCGACGACACCGATAACCACCTCGCCCAGGCGCTGGTGTACAACGCCGCCCGCCTGGCGTGGCGGATGCGCGCCTCCGGGCTCGAGACGGAGACGAAGACCTCCATCTCCGACGTCGTCACCGCCGCGGACCGGGCCGCCGAGAAGTTCATCACCGATGCGCTGGCGACGATCCGACCGGAGGACGGCGTCCTTGGCGAGGAGGGCACCCGGCGCGAAGGAGCCAGCGGGCGGACCTGGGTGATCGACCCCGTGGACGGGACCTATAACTTCACCACCGGCTCGGACTACTGGTGCTCCGCGCTGGCCCTGGTGGAGGGCGACCCGAATGACCCGGAGGAGGTCATCTTCGGCGCCGTGCACCGCCCCGCGATGGGCTACACCTGGTTCGGTGGCCCGGAGATCCCCACCACCCGCGACGCCCAGCCGGTCCCGGAGTTCAAGAACACCCCTGCGGAGCGCACCGTGGTCGCCACCTACCTGCACCCGCCGCTGTTTTCCGTGCCAGAAGTTAGGGACGCCTGGATCACGGTGACCGGCAACTTCGCGACCGTCCGCATGCTCGGCTCGGCCTCCGTGGACATGGCGGGCGTGGCCTCCGGCGAGCTCGGCTGCTGGATTCAGGACTCCGTGGCGGCCTGGGACTGGCTGCCGGGCCGGGCGCTCGTCGAGGGCGCCGGTGGCGTGGCCGAGCAGATCGAGGCCGCGGGCAAGACCTGGTCGGTGGCCGGCACCGAGTCGGCTGTTGCGAGCGTTAAGACTGCGCTCATCGGCAGTTAGTTTTTGAGGCTAAGATCCAGGGCATGAGCACCACATACTCCGATGACCTGTCGCTTGCCTTCGAGCTGGCCAACGCCGCGGACGAGATCACCATGGCCCGTTTCGAGGCCGAGGATCTCCGCATCGAATCCAAGCCCGACCTCACCCCCGTCTCCGACGCCGACACCGCCGTCGAGCGTCGCCTGCGCGAGATTCTGGCGGATTCCCGCCCGGATGACTTCGTGCTGGGCGAGGAATTTGGCGGCGAGGCGCACTTCGAGGGCCGCCAGTGGGTCATCGACCCGATCGATGGCACGAAGAACTTCGTCCGTGGCGTGCCCGTGTGGGCCACGCTGATCAGCCTGCTGGAGGACGGCGTGCCGAAGGTCGGCCTGGTCTCCGCGCCAGCGCTGTGCCGCCGCTGGTGGGCCGCCCCTGGGGCCGGGGCGTGGCGCTCCTTCTCCGTGCCGAATACTTTCGACGAGGACTCCACCCCTTCTGCCCAGCCACGCCGCCTGAGCGTGTCGGGCGTGGGCAAAATCGCGGACGCCAGCCTCTCCATCAGCTCCCTGTCCGGCTGGCAGGATCGCGGCCTGCGGGAGCAGCTGGTGGGTCTGAGCGACGAAACCTGGCGCCTGCGCGGCTTCGGGGACTTCTGGTCCTACATGATGGTCGCCGAGGGCTCCGTGGATATCGCGGCGGAGCCGGAGGTCAGCCTCTGGGATCTCGCGGCGCTCGTCCCGATCGTGGCGGAAGCCGGCGGCACCTTCACGAACGTGGAGGGCGAGCCGGGACCGCACGGTGGCTCCGCGGTGGCCACCAACGGGCTGCTGCACGAGGACGTCATCGCCGCGCTGAATAACTAAGACGCTTGCCCTAACCAGGGCAGACAGAAAGAAAAAGGACGCTACCGCACGCGGCGGTGGCGTCCTTAACTGTTGGGGGAACTCCCCGGACAAGCCCCTAGTAGGAGACGGTGATGAACTGGGTCTCGAGGTACTCCTCGATGCCTTCGAAGCCGCCCTCGCGGCCGATGCCGGACTGCTTCACCCCGCCGAAGGGCGCGGCCGGGTCGGAGAGCAGGCCCTTGTTGACGGCCACCATGCCGACCTGCATCTTCTCGGCGAAGGCCATCGTCTCCTGCAGCTTCTCGCCGACCACGTAGCCGGCCAGGCCGAAGTTCGTGGCATTGGCGTTGGCCAGGGCCTCGTCCTCATCGGCGAAGGTCTGGATGGTCATGACGGGTCCGAAGATCTCCTGGTTGGCGATCTCGGAGTCCTGGGTGACTCCGGACAGTACGGTCGGGGCGTACCAGAAGCCGTTGGTGTCCAGTTCACCGGTGGTCTTGAGCTCCGGGTGCTTCGCCGGGGAGTCCTCGGTCAGCTTATAGCCGCCGATCTCCACCTTCGCGCCCTGCTCGACGGCCTTGTCGACCATGTCTGCGACCTTGTCGCGCTGCTCCGCGCTGACCATCGGGCCGGCGGTGGCGCCACTATCGGTGCCCGCGCCGAGCACGAATTCGCCGATCCGCTTGGTTACCGCTGCGGTGAACTCCTCGGCGAGCGACTCGTGGACCAGGATGCGGTTGGCGGCGATGCAGACCTGCCCTGCGCCTCGCATCTTCGCGTCGATGGCAGCGTTCACGGCCTTGTCCATGTCCGCGTGCTCGAGGACGACGAGCGGGGCATTACCACCCAGCTCCAGGGACGTGCGGATGGTGCCCTCGGCGGCCTTCGCCGCGAGCGCCTGGCCCACCTCGGTGGAACCGGTGAAGGTGAACTTGCGCAGGCGGTCGTCGTCCAAAATGGCGGAGACATTCGAAGCAGTGCTGGTAGGCAGGACCTGGAACACCCCGTCCGGCAGGCCCGCCTGGCGGGAAAGCTCGGCCAGGTAGAGCGCGGTCAGCGGGGTCATCTGCGCGGGCTTCACGATCATGGTGCAGCCCGCGGCCAACGCCGGAGCCAGCTTGCGGGTGATCATCGCCAGCGGGAAGTTCCACGGGGTGACCGCCAGAACCGGGCCGACCGGCTTCGGGTGGGTGATGATGCGGCTGCCGCCGTCCGGGGACACGCGGTACTCCCCCGCGATCGCCTCAGCGCGGGAGGCGTACCAGCGGAAGAATCCGCCGCCATAGCCGACCTCGCCCTTGCTGTCCTTCAGCGCGCGACCCAGCTCCAGGGACTGCAGGTAGGCCAGGTCATCGGCATGAACCTGCACCAGCTGATACAGAGAGCGCATCAGGTCGGCGCGCTCCTGCGGGCTGGTGTTCTCCCATTCGGGCTGCGCCTTCGCGGCGTGGTCCATCGCCTCGCGGGCGTCGCCTTCCGTTGCGGACGCCACCCGCACGAACTCCTGGCCGGTCGCGGCGTCGGTAACCCCAAGGGTCTCCCCGTCCGCGCCGTGGCGCCACTGGCCATTGATAAACAGCCCCGTCGGGACGGTGATCTCCCGCGGTCCGGCGGTGACGGTGGTAAAGAACTCTGAATCGGAGGTGTTCTGTTCTGTGTTGTTTTCTGCCGAAGTAGCCATACCCCCACTGTGCCACTGGGCGTCACCGCCGGCCACTGGCAGCAGACCCCGGCCACTGAGTTTCAACGCCGGCCACCGGTAGCTATGTCTCGGGGCACGCTGTGGCACTACCGTGCGACTGCGACCCAGACGACTAGGCTGGGTGGCATTACGTCCAAGACTTCACCGGCGACGCACCTCCCGAGGAGAACTCAAGCAGTGAGCATCCCACCCAACCCACAGCGGGTGACCAGCACCGCACCGTGGCAGGAACTCCAGGACTATAAGGAGAGCTTCGTCGGCACCACGCTCAGGGAGATCTTCGACCAGGAGGCCGCCCGCGTCGAGGACATGACCATCCAGGCAGGTCCCCTGCACATCGACCTGTCGAAGAACCTCGCTGACGCCCGCGTCATGGAGCTGCTGGTCCAGCTGGGCGAAGCGATGGGCCTGCCGGAGTACCGCGACGCGATGATGGCCGGGGCCACGGTCAACACCACCGAGAATCGTGCGGCCCTGCACACCGCGCTGCGTGTCCCGGTGGACCAGGACTTCCAGGTCGACGGGGTGGACGTCGCCGCGGACGTCCACGAGGTCCTCGGTCGGATGCGGGACTTCTGCCGTGACCTGCGCAGCGGCCGGTGGTTGGGCGTGACTGGGCGGACCATCAAGCAGGTCGTCAACATCGGCATCGGAGGCTCCGACCTGGGGCCCTCCATGGCGGCGGCCGCGCTGCGCCCCTACCGCACTGCGGGCATCGAGCCCTACTTCGTCTCCAATCTGGACCCGGCGGACCTCAGCGCCGCACTGGACGCACTCGACCCGGAGTCCTGCCTCTTCGTCATCAGCTCGAAGACCTTTAGCACCCAGGAGACCCTGGTCAATGCGCGCGCGGCGAAGCAATGGCTCCTCACGGAGCTGGAGCGCCGCGGCGTGCCGGCGGGGACGAGCGCGGAGCGGCAGGCCATCATCGAAAAGCACTTCGTCGCGGTGTCCACCAACCGCGAAGCCGTCACGGAGTTCGGCATCGACCCGGCGAACATGTTCGGCTTCTGGGACTGGGTGGGCGGCCGCTACTCGGTGGATTCCGCCATCGGGCTCACCCTCATGGCCGCGATCGGCCCGCAGGACTTCGACCAGTTCCTGGTCGGCCTGCACGACGTGGACGAACACTTCCGCACCGCCCCGCTGCACGCCAACGCGCCAGCCCTGATGGGCTTGCTCAGCGTGTGGTACCGCGACTTTTTGGATTCCCAGTCCCACGCGGTGATGCCCTATAGCGAGGATCTCCGTGAATTCCCGGACTACCTGCAGCAGCTGACCATGGAGTCGCTGGGTAAATCCGTGCGCTTGGATGGGTCCAAGGTCGGAGTACCCACGGGCCCGGTGTACTGGGGCGCGCCGGGGACGAATGGGCAGCACGCTTTCTTCCAGCTGCTCCACCAGGGCACGCAGCTCATCCCCTCGGACTTCATCGGATTCTGCAACCCCCACGGCGAGGTCACCACCCAGCCGGAGGGGACGAAGATGCACGACATGCTGATGGCAAACTTCTTCGCCCAGACCAGGGTGCTGGCCTTCGGCCGCACCGCTGAAGAGCTGCGCGCCGCGGGCACCCCCGAAGAGCTGATCCCCCACAAGGAGATGCCAGGCAACCAGCCCAGCACCACCATCCTGGCAGACATGCTGACCCCGCGTTCCCTGGGCGGGCTCATCGCACTCTACGAGCACATCACCTTCGTCCAATCGGTGATCTGGGGCATCAATGCCTTCGATCAGTGGGGCGTGGAGTTCGGAAAGCTCCAGGCCAGCGACCTACTCCCGGCGGTACGGGGCACCGCTGCGGTGGCCGCCGGGGATGGCTCCACCGACGCGCTGATCAGCTTTTACCGGCAGCACCGCAACGAGGGTTAGACTCAATAAACACCATCGGCGCAATGACCCGCGCCGACCGATACTGGAAAGAACCGCCTGCTCATGGACGTTGTGATTCGGCAGACCCCGAAAGAAGTCGCGCAACTCGCGGCCACCATCATGGCCCGGTACGTCTCCGAGGGTAAGAACATCGGGCTGGCCACCGGATCCACCCCGCTGCTGACCTACCGGGAGCTCATCGCCAAGCACCGCGAGGGCCTGAGCTTCGCAAACACCACGGCCTTCCTGCTGGACGAGTACGTGGGCCTACCGGAGGATCACGAGCAGTCCTATCACTACACGATCTACAACGAGTTCACGCAGTACGTGGACTTCGCCGACGGCGCGGTGCACACCCCGGATGGGATGAACCCGCGCACCGATGAGGCAGGCCGCGAGTACGAGGCGGCCATCGAGGCTGCCGGGGGCATCGACATCCAGCTCCTCGGCGTGGGAACCAACGGCCATGTGGGCTTCAACGAGCCCGGTAGCTCCTTTGACTCCCTGACCCGCCTGAAGACTCTGCACCCGCAGACACGGCGGGATAACGCCCGATTCTTCGGTTCGCTCGAGGAGGTGCCGATCCACGTGATCACGCAGGGGCTCGGCACGATCCGCCGCGCCGGGCACCTGCTGCTGCTGGCCACGGGGGAAAACAAGGCCGATGCGGTGGCCCGTCTGGTGGAGGGGCCGGTATCCGCGATGATGCCGGCCTCCGTGCTCCAGCTGCACCGCCACGCGACGGTCATCGTTGACGAGGCAGCAGCCTCCCAACTGCAGGAAACCGAGTTTTACCGTTTCGTGGACGCCAACCGCCCGGAGTGGCAGGCATACTGACCCCACTTTGGGGGTGAAACGGCAATTTTATCAACGGGGGCACCCGGGGCATCGGGTGCCCCCGTTGGCATTTTTTCTCCTTTAATTCTTCAAAGCGCGCGACAAGCACTCCGGAAAAGGGATAAATATAGACCCAAGGTTTTTCGGGTCGCTTGTGCGAATCACCACTTACTCGCACTGGACGATCACAACGCCACCTCTACGTTGCGATCAGTGCCCGGAACTTTCATCCCCCAGAAGACTGCACAGGAGACAAAGTGCGTATCGGTATTCCGGTTGAGCCGGGTGAGAACCAGCCGCTGGTGGCAGCCACACCAGACACGGTCGGCAAGCTCATCAAGCTCGGCTATGACGTTGAAGTACAGGCAGGTGCCGGCGAAGACGCCGCCTACCCTGACACCCTCTACCGCGAGGCCGGCGCGAGCATCGTAGGCGAGGAGGTCTGGGAGGCGGACATCGTCACCACGCTCGACACCCCACCCAAGGCCAAGCGCGACCTCATGCGCTCCGGGGCCACCCTGATCTGCCGCATGGCTCCAGGCCGCAACGAAGAGCTCATCAACGAGCTCGCCAGCCGTGGCATCACCGGGCTCGCGATGGACGCTGTGCCGCGCATTTCCCGCGCACAGTCCATGGACGTTCTCTCCTCCATGGCGAACATCGCCGGCTACCGCGCGGTCATCGAGGCCGCCAACGCCTTCGGTCGACTGTTCACCGGCCAGGTCACTGCCGCCGGTAAGGTGCCACCAGCAAAGGTCTACGTCATCGGCGCTGGTGTCGCTGGTCTGGCCGCGATCGGTACCGCCAACTCCATGGGCGCGATCGTCAAGGCCACCGACCTGCGCGTCGAGGCTGGCGAGCAGGTCGAGTCCATGGGTGCGGAATTCGTCGCCATCCAGGAGGAGGCTGAGAAGTCCGAGGACGGCTACGCCAAGGAGATGACCCAGGACCAGGCGGAACTCGCTGCGAAGATCTACTCCCAGCAGTCCGCCGAGGCCGACATCGTCATCACCACCGCAAACATCCCGGGCCGCACCTCCCCGGTGCTGCTCACCGAAGAGGATGTCGCCAACATGCGTCCGGGCAGCGTCGTCGTCGACCTGGCGGCAGCCAACGGCGGCAACTGCGCCCTGACGAAGCCGGGCGAGGTTTTCGTCACCGACAACGGCGTGACCATCATCGGCTACACCGACCTGGCAGGTCGTTTGCCGGGCCAGGCCTCCCAGTTGTTCGGGCAGAACATCGTCAACCTGTTCAAGCTGATCACCCCGGAGAAGGACGGCCAGCGCGTGCTGGACCTGGATGACGAGATCGTCCGCACCATCACCGTCACCCTCAACGACGGCCAGGAGACCTCCATCCTCTGGCCGCCACCACCGGTGAGCGTGTCCGTCGCCCCGCAGCAGCCCGCGCAGGAAGCGCAGGCCACCGAGGAGCCGGAGAAGCAAGCCTTCATGGGCGGCCCCTTCGCCAAGATCGGCCTGGCCATCGCCATCTTGCTGGGTGCAGCGATCGTGCTGGTCAGCCCGCTGAGCATGAGCGGCAACTTCGTCGTCCTGACCCTGGCCATCGTGCTGGGCTTCTACGTGATCTCCGCGGTCACCCCAACCCTGCACACCCCGTTGATGTCCGAGACGAACGCTATTTCAGGAATCGTCCTGGTCGGCGCGATCTTGCAGGTCAACAGCCCCAATATCATCGTTACGGTCCTCGCGTTCCTGGCTATCGTCGTGTCCTCCGTCAACGTTTTCGGTGGCTTCGCCATCACAGACCGCATGCTCGGCATGTTCGTTAAGGAGGATGCATAAACCATGACTGCCACTCTGATTCTTTCGCAGGCAGCGACCGGCGAGCATGCCACGCTGCTGGATTGGCTGGCCCGGATCTCGAACCTGGCCTACATCGTGGCTGCCGTGCTCTTCCTCATGGCACTGGCTGGCCTGTCCAAGCCGGAGACCGCGAAGCGCGGTAATACGCTGGGCATGAGCGGTATGGCTGTTGCCATCGCCGTGGCCATCTTCCAGGCTGTGGTGCACTCCTCCACTGACTCCGAGGCGCTGAACCCGGTTGTCACCGTTATCCTCATCGCCCTGGCTATGAGCCTCGGTGCCGCCTACGGCATCAAGCGCGCGCACTCCGTCGAGATGACCGGCCTGCCGCAGCTAATCGCACTGTTCAACGGCCTGGTCGGTCTGGGTGCAGTCTTCATCGGCTACAACTCCTTCGTTTCCGAGTCCGCCGACTCGATGGGCGCTGCTGCCTACAACTTCCACCTGGGTGAGGTCTTCCTGGGCATCTTCATTGGTGCCGTGACCTTCACCGGCTCGATCCTGGCTGGTCTGAAGCTCTCCGGCAAGGTCAAGGGCGCCCCGCTGCTGTTGCCGGCCCGTAACCTGCTGAACGTCGCCATCCTGGTGGCCAGCCTCGTGCTCATGGTCGTGTTCATCGTCGCTGGCGAGGGCACCACCGCCTGGATCGCGGTTGGCATCATGACCGCCCTGGCGCTGTTCATGGGCTGGCACCTGGTCGCCGCCATCGGCGGTGGCGACATGCCGGTCGTCGTGTCCATCATGAACTCCTACTCCGGCTGGGCAGCTGCCTTCACCGGTCTGATGCTGCAGAACCCGCTGCTGATCATCACCGGTGCGCTGGTCGGTTCCTCCGGTGCGTTCCTCTCCTACGTGATGTGCCAGGCGATGAACCGATCCTTCCTGAACGTCCTGCTGGGCGGCTTCGGCACCGACGGTGGCGCGGTCGCGGAGGGTGTCGACGGCACCCACACCGAGATCGACACCGACGAGGCTGTCGCGATGCTCAAGGACGCGAAGAACATCATGATCACCCCGGGTTACGGCATGGCCGTCTCCCAGGCGCAGTACACGGTCGCCGAGCTGACCCGCAAGCTGCGTGACCAGGGCAAGACCGTCCAGTTCGGTATCCACCCGGTCGCCGGCCGCCTGCCGGGCCACATGAACGTCCTGCTGGCCGAGGCGAAAGTTCCTTATGACATCGTCATGGACATGGAGGAGATCAACGACGACTTCGACGAGGTCGACGTCGTCCTGGTCATCGGCGCGAACGATACGGTCAACCCGAGCGCCGAGATGCCGGGCTCCCCGATCGCCGGCATGCCGGTGCTGAAGGTGTGGGAGGCTGAGCGCGTAATCGTGCTGAAGCGTTCCATGGGCGCCGGTTACTCCGGTGCGCAGAACCCGCTGTTCTTCAACGAGAACACCGACATGCTGCTCGGCGATGCGAAGGCATCCATCGAGAAGCTGGCCGCAGGGATCAGCAACTAAGCCCCGAACCCCTGCTGCAACCGCGCCACCCACCCGGGTGGTGCAGGCGAGAAAATCCCCGTCAACGCGAGAAGCGTTGACGGGGATTTTGACGTCCCAAAAGGAAAACGAACCGGTGCCGAGGGGTGGTGAATACCACTCCCCCGGTCGGGATGGATTCTAGAAGAGGCCCTCGTTCTTCTTGCCAGTATCGGTGACCGTGTGCTCGCGTGAGTCGACCTGCTCATCGTTAGCGGTGGCGGTGTCCTCCTTGTGGCGGCCGGTCTGGGTGACCTCAAGGTAGTTGTAGAGGCGGCCTTCCTTGGTCTTGCCGTCCCCGAAGTCCAGGGCGGCGACGGTCGCGGTGTCGCCGGCGTTGATCGGGTTGGAGAGGGTGACGGTGAAGCTTCGGGCGGAGGTCTCCGGGTCGAAGCCCTCGTCGAAGATGTGGGCACCGTTCATGCCGCGCGGCGTGATCAGGCGATCAACGCCCTCCGGCCCCTTGTCGGTCTTCACGTCGATGCGGAAGGTCGTCAGCGGATAGTCCTGGTAGTAGCGCTGGCTGCCCACGTTCTTCACTTTCAGGACGACGGTGCCGGCGAAGCCCTTGGCCTTGGCGCCGGAGGTCTGGAAGTACGGCTCGAGATCGTACTCGGCCTGGTTGGACGCAGCTGCGTGGGAGAAGTCCAGGTCGATTTCTTCCTGCGCGGTGGCAGTACCAACTGCACCGCCAATTCCGCTGAGTGCGGCGATGGTGGCCAGGCCCGCGGTGGCCAGGCGGAGGGAGTTCTTGGTTTTCTGCATTAGGCTTCCTCTTCCTCGAGCGTGGTGGTTTCGGACTTGGCGGCGATCTCTTCAGCCTGGGCTGCCTTTTCTGGCTCCGCTTCCTTGGTCACGGCCTCTGGGGACTCGCCCTGGGTCGGCTGCGCGTCCTCCTGGACCTCCACCGGCTCGCCTTGTGGCTCGGTGCTTTCCTCGACCTTCGCGCCCTCGGCGGCGCCGGCCGGGTTCTCGTAGAGCTTCACGTTGACCTGGTTCTTGATCGGGGTGAGGGCGGTCCAGCTGCGCGGGGTGGACCAGGTGCCGTTCGGCTTGCAGTACTGCTGGGTGCCGGTCATGGTGATGGTGCGGAAGCCGTAGGTGGCCTCGCCGGTCTTACCTGCTGGCACGTCGTATGGCCCGATGCTCTGGCCGACCTCCCAGCTCAGGGAGTAGGAGGCTTCGAAGCCCAGGGTCTTGGCCAGGGAGTAGGTGATGCCGGTGGAGACGTTGCCCTTGTCCCCGCTGGCGCCACCCCCCGAGGTTGGCGGTCGTGGTGGAGGTCCGGTCTCCCTTAACGGAGAGCTGGATGGACTGGGACTTGGAGAGATCCTGAGTCAGCGGGATGGTGTCGGCGGTTCCGTTGGTCGCGGAGATCGTGCCGGCCGGGGTGAAATTATCCTTGACCTTGTAGACGACGGTGCGGAAGTCCTCCCCGGAGTTGCACACCGGGCGCGGGTTCAGGATGTTGGCCTTGATGTGGTCGCTACCGTGGTAGGTGTTGACGATCGGCAGATCAACGTTGGTTTTCGGGGTCTCCGGGTAGTGATCGTTCAGGGTGTCTGCCTGGGCCTGGCCGGCGAAGCCGGTGGCCACGAGGCCCAGGGTTGCTACTGCGGCGGCGCACTTACCAGCCGTCGAGGTTTTGCGGGTGAACACGAAAGAATTCTCCTCCTCGGTGTGAAGCTGACTGTGTGACGCTGACTCGGTGTGAGCGGCACGGACACGATTGCCACCTTCGAACACCCACTTGGTTAATGAAGTAAATCCTCAAGGTTAACCGGAGGTCACTCCTAGAAAAGCCCTTAGAGCGCGCCACGAACCCCTGGCGCCCACCCTGCCAGAACGTTCGCGCACTTCAGTTTTACAACTCATATGCACATGCCGATATCAATGAAATCGTTCAACAGTCATCGAACACATGCGTGACATAACACCCTCGCAGAAGCATTGAATGCCCCAGTATCGCGTCGCGCAGCACTGAATCGTTCAGATAAAAATTCGCTGAAAATCTTTCCTAAACCGCGAAAACAGCCTGCTCTACCCCAACCTGGGGGAAATGACAGGAGTGGAAGGCTAAGCCTGTCCGCCCGGCTGACAGTGCGGGCACCACCAGATGATGCGTTCTAGCTCCCCGGCGTCCAGCTCTGGGTCCCCGCCCGCGAAGCGACCACCGAGGGTCGACTGTTCGATCGTTTCCCCGCAGCGCCGGCAGGGCTTCGCCGCCCGGCCGAAGACGAAGGTGCCCATCCCTGGGCGCCGGTCTCCGGTGAACACCCGGTGTGGCTCCAGTCGGTTCTCCCACATCACCCGGCGCGCCAGGTCCAGCGCTTGGGCTACCGTCTGCTCCCCCGCCTGGCCGACGGGCACGGCGGGGTGCAGACCAATGAGGAACATGACCTCGGCGCGGTACTCATTGCCGATGCCGGCGACGTTGCGCTGATCCAGCAGCGCGGCCCCCAGACTCCGCTCAGGGCGGCGCAGGATCCGCCGCAGGGCCTCGTCGCGCCCTGTCCGCCCCGTCTCCCGGAATTCTTCGCTGGCCCAGCCGGGGTCCAGGATGTCCGGCCCCAGGTGCTGAACCACGGTGGCGTAGTCGCGGGCCGGAAACAGGCGCACAAAGCCCAGCTCGTGGCCGACGACCTCGATGGGTGGCCCGCCTGGGTGCTGGGGGCTTAGGCGCAGCACGACGCGGGCGGTATAGCCGGGGCGGCGCCACCGGCTGCCCGCGGCGTGGATGGCCCACACACCCTCCATCTTCAGGTGGGTGTGCAGAATCCGCTCCCCAGCCTGAATGAACAGGTGCTTGCCATAGGGCCAGACCGCTCGGATCCGCTCGCCGGTGATGGAAGCCGTGGCCAGCGCGGGCACCCGGAAGTCGCTGTGCAGCACTTCGCGGCCGGGCATCCACTTCAGCCTATTGGCCAGCTGCAGGACGGAATCTCCCTCGGGCATTGCCCGCCTCCTTTCGGTCTCTGGCCCGCGAAGGCGCTGTATTGCTCAGCCGAGCGTTCTCCGTTGAGCTGTCAGCCGCGGATGCTCAGGCCCTTCGGGGTGAGTCGCGCGCCCGCGGCGATCCAGCCCTGGGTGGGCAGGTCCATCACGGATGCGCCATTGATCCTGTCAATCGTGACCGGGGAGAGCCGCCCGGCGCGAATCGCGCTGCTCAGCGCGGCGATGATGGCATCGATCGTCGGCTGACTGATGGCTCCCGGCGGGGTGTCATCGGCCATGCTCGGCGCGTCGAAGGCGGTGAGCGTCCTGCCACCCCGGGTGAAGTGCGCGACCAAGCGGCCACGGTCCAGCACCACGAAGGCCCCCGCGCCTCGGGTCAGCCGGGCGGGTTCGCTGTCGAGGCTGGGCCACGGCAGGGCCGCGCCGTAGGGGTTTGCCACGTCCCCGGCTGCCAGCAGCACCGGTCCGGATGCGACCCCGCTGGTGCCCGCAGCATGATCCCCAGCCGCTCCGTGGTCCTCTAGCTGCCGCAGCTGCCGGATCACCGCGTGCGGCGCGAACTGCGCCCCGCCGAGCCCCTCGATGACGTATCCGCGCAGTACCGCGCCTGAATCTTCCCAGGCGCTCAAGGTCCGGTAGGCCTCCGCGAAACCACCGGCGTGGTGCTCCGCCATCACGGCCCCACGGGTGACCACGCTATAACGGTCGATCCACGCCTCGCTGCGGGCCAGAGCGCGCTCCGCGTCGGTCACGTCGATCTCCAGCAGCGGGGCGAGTGCCGCCCAGCGCCCCGGCACCGACTGGTGCGCATTCATCGCCTGGCGCCGCTGCCGGATGCGAACCATCGACTCGTTGCCGGCCATCTGCGCAAAGCTGCTGCGCCCCATCTGCAGCCGCCGCGCCGATCCCCTCCCGCGGTTGCGGCGGGGTGCCCGGTGGGCGGTGGAACCACCTTGTTTTCCGGACGTCAACCTCGCCCGGAGCGCGGCGAAACTATCGGGAGCGATAAGACCAACATCGAAGAGCTCCCACAGGGCGTCGTCGACCTCTTGATAGGCCGCGGCGGTGGCCCGGGTGAGTTCAGCGGCGAGGAAGGCCCCGCCGCCGGCCATGTGCTCCAGCAGCTGGGTAGCGACCATCGAGAGCTGCGGGGCCTCTGCCGGGGCGTCGATGAGCAGCGGGGCGATGTCTGCGGGCAGCAGGCTGACGAGGGCGTCATTGCTCCCGGCGGTTCCAGACCCGCGCAGGATGATCTCGCCGGTGGCCAGCAGGTCATCGAGATCGCCCGGCTGATAGTCCGGGATCCGGCTGGGCAGCACCAGGGTCTCCCAGGCGCTGGTGGGCAGCGCGACCCCGGCGAGCTGCTCGATGACCTCGCCGAGCTCCTCCCGTTCCGAGCTGCCCACCCCATGCCAGTCCACGAGGAACTCCGCGTAGGTCTGCGGGCTGACCGGTTCCACAGCCCCGCGGGCGGCGGCCAGCGTGGCCGAGCGCAGTCGGCGCAGCATGCCGGTGTCGATATATTCCGTGACCTGCTCAGTTGCGGTCTCACCACCGCTCGCGGTGAAGTGGCCGGATTCCAGGCGCCGCTGCCCGACCCAGCGTTTCAGCAGGGATTCGGCGGTGGCCGCGCCTAGCCCGAACTCTGCAGCCACGCGGGCGGGGGTCACCGGCCCCTGGTGCCGCATGAAGCGCAGCACCAGCTGGTCGATGGCGTCATCCACCTGCGTGGGATCGGCGGCCACGCCGGGTGGGACGGGAACGCCGAGTCCGTCGCGGAGCACCGGCATGTCCTCCACCACCGCCCAGCGGCTGGCCCCGCCGAAAGTCACCTCGGCGAGGCGCTGTGGGACCAGCTCGGCCAGCTCGGCCAGCACGGCCTCCCGGTTTTCTGGCACCAGGCGGTCGCTGACCTGCTCGCGGGTCAAGGGGCCAAGGGCGCGGATCATGTCGATGGCCTGCTCGGCGGTGCCGGCCTGGCGGCCATCGGCCAGCCACTGAGCCGCCGAGACCACCCTCTCGATCACCGCCGGGTCCAGCTGCAGCCCCTCGCCGCTCTTACCCAGCAGCTTGGCAAGCAGCGCGGGGTCCACCGCCAGCGCGGCGGCCCGCTCCGCGGAGTCGCCTTCGTACATGAACGCACTGGTGTAGGTGAACAGCAGGGACTCGGCGAAAGCGCTCGGCCCCTCGGTGGTGACCTCCGCGACCCGCACGCCTGAGCTGCCACCCCGCAGCCCAAGCTTCTTCAGCAATTCGGTGAGCGCATCCAGCTGGTAGACGTCGTGGAGGCATTCGCGCATGCTCTCCACCATGATCGGGAACTCCGGGTGCTCCCGGGCCACGTCCAGCAGCTGGGAGGCCCGCTGCCGCTGCTGCCACAGGGGTTGGCGCTTGCCGGGGTTGCGCCGCGGCAGCAGCAAGGCCCGAGCCGCGCACTCCCGGAAACGCCCGGCGAAGAGCGCGGAGCTGCCCACGTTGTCCATCACATCGGCCAGCACGACCTCCGAAAGCTCACCCGGCTGCCCGTCGCCCCGGCCCGGGATGTCCTTCCGATCCCCAGCACCGTCACCACCAACGCCGTCCCGAACCGCGCCGTCCCCGGCCCCAGGCCTGGCCTCCCGGAAGAACTGACCCAGCAGCATGTCCGCCCCCGGTGGCTCCTCGGAATACGGCAGGCGCAACACCAGCCCATCGTCCCCGGCCACGGCCATCGCGTCGATGCCGGTCTCCCGCTGCAGCACCGCGCCCAGCGCCATCGCCCACGGAGCATTGACCCCACGGCCATAGGGCGAGTGGACGATCACCCGCCAGTCCCCGATCTCGTCCCGGAAACGCTCCACCAGCAGGGTGCGCTCGTCTGGCAGGATCCCCGTGGCTTCCTTCTGATCCCGGTAGTAACCGTCCAGATTCTCCCGGGTGTTATCGCAGATGAACGGAGCCGCGTGCAAATCGCCCACGGTGCCGCTGCCCCACTGCCGGCGATGCTCACCGATCGCCGTACCCAGTTCCACCGGCCGGCCGGCGGCGTCGCCGACCCAAAACGGCAACCGCCCCGTGTGCCCCGCCGCTGGCACGACGATGACCTGGTCGCGGTTGATCTCCGTGATCCGCCAGCTGGAGGCCCCGAGGGTGAATACGTCCCCGACTCGGGATTCGTACACCATCTCCTCGTCAAGCTCCCCGACGCGCCGGGCGCCCTCCTCACCTGCGGCGAGGAAGACTCCGAACATGCCACGGTCCGGGATCGTCCCGCCGCTGGTGGCCGCCAGCCGCTGGGCACCGGGGCGGGCCTGCAGCGTTCCCGCCGCTGGGTCGTACACCACCCGGGGTTTCAGGTCCGCGAAGTCGGTGCTGGGATAGTGCCCGCTGATCAGCTCGATCACGCCGTCGAAGGCATCCCGCGGCAACGCCGCATAGGAGTATGCCCGGCGCAGCGCACGCCACCAGCGCTCCACGTCCAGCGTCCCGTGTGGTGCTTGTTCCTCCTCATTTTCCGACGTCAACGCCCCGGCCTCCACCTCCGCCGGCGGATTCGTGAAACCCAGCTGGGCCTGCACCGCAGCGGCAATCGTCTGCTGCGCCAGCACGTCCAGGGCGTTCGTGATGATCTGCAGCGGCTCCAGCTCACCCGCGTATAGCCGGTGGGTGATCACGGTGGCCGCCTCGGCGTCCTGCTTGTGCAGCGGGTAGATCGTGGCGTGCGAGGTCGCGCCCACGGTGTGCCCGGCGCGGCCACAACGCTGCACCGCGGAGGCCACCGAGGGCGGGGCTCCGACCTGAACCACGTGGTCCACCAGGCCCATGTCGATGCCGAGCTCCAGGGAACTGGTGGCCACCACGCAGCGCAGGGTCCCTGACTTCAGCGCCGCCTCGATATCTGCGCGCTCCTCCTTGGACACCGAGCCGTGGTGGGCACGAGCGATGACCGCCGGCACGCCGGTGACCGTGGTGGATTGCGCCATGAGCTGCGCGGGGTCGCGCCGGGTGGGGGCGGCGATGGACTCCGGGTCGTGTTCCTCAGCCCAGAGCTCGTTGAGCGCCCCGGTGAGCCGCTCGGCAGCGCGCCGGGAGTTCACGAAGACGAGCGTTGCCCGGTTCTCCATGACCTGCTGGTAGATGGCTTGCTGGACGTGGGGCCAGACGGATTTTTGTTGCGGGAGGGCGGATTCCTTATCTACTCCGCTGGCCACCCGTTCCCCGGAGCCCAGGGCGGAGGCACCACCCACTCCCTCACCGATGAGGCTGGGTCCGACGAGGGCCTCGTCGATCAACGCTTCGTCCGCGACGTCGCCGTCTTCCGCGATTCCTCCGCCACCGTGTCCGGCGCCGGCTGCACCCTGATCCCCGTCGGCGCTCTCCTGGACCTCGCTGGCCGGGTCCTCGTAGCGCGCGGCGTCGAGATCCTCGGCAGCCGGTGGGTCCTGGAAGTCCGGCACCACGCTGCGGACCTGGACGTCCCAATCCTTCCTGATCGCCGGGTTGACCACCGTGACCGGCCGGTCGCCACCGAGGAAGCTGGCCACCGCATCCACCGGGTTCACCGTCGCCGAAAGCCCGATGCGCTGCACCGCACGGCCGGTGAGCAGCTCCAGCCGCTCCAGGGAAAGCGCCAGGTGGGCACCGCGCTTGGTCCCCGCCACCGCGTGGATCTCGTCCACGATAACGGTATCCACCCCACGCAGCGTCCCCGCCGCCTTCGAGGTCAGCATGAGGTACAGGGATTCCGGGGTGGTGATGAGGATCTCTGGCGGATTGCGCAGCAGCTTCGCCCGCTCCGACTGCGGGGTATCCCCGCTGCGCACGCCCACTCGGACCGGGGCGACGTCCTCCCCCATCGCCACGGCGGTGCGCGAGATACCTGCCAACGGGGCGGCGAGGTTGCGGTCGACGTCCACCCCAAGGGCCTTGAGCGGCGAGATGTACAGCACCCGGGTGGGGGTCTGCGGGTCGGCTTGACCTGCCGAAGGGTGGGAGAGCACGCCCGTGCGCGTCAGCTCGGAGAGCGACCACAGGAATGCCGCCAGCGTCTTACCGGAGCCGGTGGGGGCAACGACCAACGTGTTCTCCCCCGCGCTGATGGCCCGCCACGCCTGGGACTGGACGACCGTCGGCTCGTGGAACACGTCCCGGAACCATGCGGCTACTGGGGCATGAAATTGGTCCAAGTCGGCGGAGGGCATGAGTCCATACAACCAGAAGCGCTAAGGTGTAGACCATGACACAAGGACTAGGCCGAGGCGACGCGCTCGACGATGCCACTCTCTGCGCCCGTTTGGCCCGCAGCACCGGGGACATCCTCACCAGCATTCGCACTGCTGGCGCGCCGGATCCCCTCCTGGTGGACTCCGACGGGCTCGGCAAGTCCGGCGATAAGGTCGCCCAGGCCTGGATCGCGCGTGTGCTGAGCTTGCACCGCCCCGACGACGCCATCCTCTCCGAGGAGGCAGAAGATGACCCCTCCCGCCTGGACAAGTCCCGGGTGTGGGTGATCGACCCGCTGGACGGCACCCGCGAATACGCGAGCGCCCGCAACGACTGGGCCGTGCACATCGCCCTCACGGTCGACGGCGAGATCGTCGAATCCGCGGTCGGCATGCCGGAGATGCACACCGTCTACAGCGCGTCGGACTACCGGGAGGGTCGGGCGAAGGC
Organism: Corynebacterium sp.; assembly: GCF_030152825.1. Taxonomy (GTDB): domain Bacteria; phylum Actinomycetota; class Actinomycetes; order Mycobacteriales; family Mycobacteriaceae; genus Corynebacterium. The sequence continues at coordinate 7,822 of NZ_JASLIP010000009.1, read as the reverse complement.
GGACTTCGGTGAGCTGAACAACCGCCTCGTCATCAGCCAAAACTCCACCCCGCAGATCGCGGTAGACGTGGCCGAGGATATGGGCATGGAGGTCACCCGCCTGGGTTCTTGTGGTGCGAAGGCCATGAGCGTGGTGCGTGGGGAAAACGACGCGTACATCCACGCCGGTGGCCAGTACGAGTGGGATAATGCCGCCCCGATCGGCGTCGCCCTGGCGGCGGGACTGCACTGCAGCCGCCTGGACGGCACGCCCGCGACCTATAACGAGCCGGACCCGTACCTGCCGGATCTGGTGATCTGCCGCAAGGAGATCGCCGAGGACCTGCTGGCGAGCATCCAGAAGTTTCTCTAGCACCTGCCTGGTGGCGGGTGGCTCACTGAGCCGTGGTTCTTTTTGCCTAGACTATGAGGCATGTCAGAGGCTCAATCTTCCCCCACCATCGCCACGCCCTACGAGGATCTGCTCGCCAAGATCCTCGCGGAGGGTGCCAAGAAGGACGACCGCACCGGCACCGGCACGACGTCCCTGTTCGGTCAGCAGATCCGCTTCAACCTGGCGGAATCCTTCCCGCTGATTACGACGAAGTCCGTCCACGTGAAGTCCGTGGTCGGCGAGCTGTTGTGGTTCCTCTCGGGCGACTCCAATGTCCGGTGGCTGCAGGATAACGGCATCCGCATCTGGAACGAGTGGGCCGATGAGGACGGCGACCTGGGCCCGGTCTACGGCGTGCAGTGGCGCAGCTGGCCCACCCCGGATGGCCGCCACGTCGACCAGATCTCCCAGGCACTGGAGCTGCTGAAGCAGAACCCGGATTCCCGCCGGAACATCGTCAGCGCGTGGAATGTCTCGGAGCTGGAGAACATGGCCTTGCCACCCTGCCACCTGCTGTTCCAGCTGTACGTGGCTGATGGGAAGCTCTCCTGCCAGCTCTATCAGCGCAGCGCCGACATGTTCCTGGGCGTGCCCTTCAACATCGCGAGCTACTCGCTGCTGACCCACATGTTCGCCCAGCAGGCGGGCCTGGAGGTCGGCGAGTTCATCTGGACCGGTGGGGACTGCCACATCTACGACAACCACCGCGAGCAGGTGGAGCTGCAGCTTTCCCGTGAGGCGCGCCCCTACCCGCAGCTGGAGCTGACCAAGGCCAAGGACATGTTCAGCTATGGCTTCGAGGACGTGAACTTCGTGGGCTACGACCCGCACCCGGTGATTAAGGCAAAGGTGGCTGTGTAGTGGAAGCTTCGGAGTTCGACGTCCAGAAGGAACAGCGCCCCAGCGGCTACCGCGAGGGCGACTACCCCACCCTGACCCGCGCGGACGTCCCGGAGGGGGTGGAGGTCGCGATGATCTGGGCGGAGACCACCGCCGGAATCATCGGTGACGGTGCGGAGATGCCCTGGTACCTGCCGGAGGACCTGAAGCACTTCAAGAACTCCACGATGGGCTACCCGGTCGTGATGGGGAGGACGAGCTGGGAGGCGCTGGGCAAGTACCGCCCGCTGCCGGGCCGCGAGAACTTCGTCATCACCCGTTCGGCTGATTATGCGGCTCCCGGTGGTCACGTGGTCGCTTCCATCAAGGACGGCATCGCTGCGGCCGCAGCTTTCGCTCGCGGAGAAGGTTCGGGTGGTGTGGTGCCGGAGACGGCGTCGCAGGCGCTGCAGGACGACGGTCGGGTAACCGTGTGGATCCTGGGTGGTGGCCAGGTGTACGCGCAGTGCATGCCGATCGCGGACCGGGTGGTGATCACGGAGATCGATATGGTCGCCCCGGAGCGCTTCCAGGTCTATGCCCCGGCGATGGATGAGGCGGAGTTCACCGTTGAGCGCTCCGAGTGGTTCGCCTCGGAGAAGGGCCACCCGGTCGACGAGGAGCCGAACTGCCTGCGCTACCGATTCGAGACGTGGCGCCGGAAGGCTTAGGTCTTTCACGGGGGACGCAACGGGGGGTAAGAAACAACCCGGCCATGCGGCCGGGTTTTTCTATGTGATCCGTGTTTTTGCAGGTCGGGCGGAAGTTTCCATGAACGCTGTCTTAAAAGTAGAAACTTTCTTATTGGAAACTTTGGAAAAAGCTCTAGGTGACGGTAGATTCTTTCGCAATCGCAAAAGAATTGTGATGGCAATCACAGGAGCCTCAGTCGCAAGGACAGGCAAATGTGAAGATCTGCACAGTCCCAAGGAAGGGAGAAAGAGTTGACCCAGCCGGCCACCCCCGCACAACGGCACGTCCCCACGCCTGATGAGTTCGTTGCCGCGCAGCAATCACCCGAGTTCCAGGAGCTTCGCTCAAAAATGCGCGGGTTCACCTTCCCAATGACCGTGTTTTTCATCGTCTGGTTCGTCCTCTACGTCAGCCTGGCGATGTTCGCACCGAACTTCATGGGTATCAAGATCTGGGGAAACATCAATGTCGGCGTGCTCCTCGGCTTCGGCCAGTTCGTCACGACCTTCCTGATCACGTACCTCTACGTGAAGTACGCAGACCGCGAGATTGAGCCACGCGCCCGTTACGTTCGCGAGTCCCTCGAAGGTTCCCCCGCAACCCCAGCCAGCCAGGCTTCCCAGGGCTAGCGGCACCGCACCCCGCTTCACCCACGGATTAGAAAAGGAAAGGTCTCACTATGGATCTCATTCTTGCTGCCTCGCAGGAGACAAACCCGATCCTGAACATCAGCGTGTTCGTCGCCTTCATCGTGGTGACGATGTACATCGTGACGAAGGCTGCCGCCAAGCCACAGAAGTCCGCGACCGACTTCTACACGGGTGGCGCGTCCTTCACCGGTACCCAGAATGGCCTGGCCATCGCCGGCGACTACCTCTCGGCCGCATCCTTCCTGGGCATCGTCGGCGCGATTGCGCTCACGGGCTACGACGGCTTCCTGTACTCCATCGGCTTCTTCGTTGCGTGGCTCATCGCCCTGCTGCTGGTCGCCGAGCCACTGCGTAACACCGGTAAGTTCACCATGGCGGACGTGCTCTCCTTCCGCCTGAAGCAGCGCCCGGTGCGCGTGGCCGCAGCCTTCGCGACCCTGTTCACCTCGCTGTTCTACCTGATCGCTCAGATGGCCGGTGCCGGCTCCCTAGTCTCCGTCCTGCTGGACCTGCACTCCAAGACCGCCCAGGCCGTCGTCGTCGTGGTCGTCGGCCTGGTGATGATGGCCTACGTCCTCATCGGTGGCATGAAGGGCACCACCTACGTGCAGATGATCAAGGCGGTCCTGCTGATCGCCGGTGTTGCGTTCATGTTCCTGATCATCGCCGTGATGTGGAAGGGCAACCTCTCCCAGCTCTTCGCTGACGCTGTGAACTCCCACGGCGACCCGGCGATCCTGCAGCCTGGCCAGAAGTACGGCGCGACGACCGCAACGAAGCTCGACTTCATCTCCCTGGGTGTGGCCCTGGCACTTGGTGCCGCTGGCCTGCCACACGTCCTGATGCGCTTCTACACGGTTCCGACCGCGAAGGAAGCACGTAAGTCCGTGACCTGGGCGATCGTCCTGATCGGATCCTTCTACCTGCTGACCCTGTTCCTGGGCTTTGCCGCTGCCGCGCTGATCTCCCCGGAGGACATCAAGAACGCACCGGGTGGCGCGAACGCTGCGGCGCCGCTGCTGGCAATGGAGCTAGCCGGCCCGATCTTCATGGCCCTGATTTCCGCGGTCGCCTTCGCGACGGTGCTGGCTGTGGTCGCTGGTCTGGCAATTACCGCTTCTGCTTCCGTGGCGCACGACTTCTACAACGGCGTGCTGCGCAACGGGCAGGCAACGGAAGAGGAGCAGGTCCGCGTGTCTCGCATCACGGTGGTCGTGATCTCGCTGGTGTCCATCGTGCTGGGCATCCTGGCGATGGACCAGAACGTGGCCTTCCTGGTCTCCCTGGCGTTCTGCATCGCTGCATCCGCTAACCTGCCGACGATTCTGTACTCCCTGTACTGGAAGAAGTTCAACACCACTGGCGCGGTGGCCTCCCTGTGGGTTGGCCTGGGCGTGGCGCTGGTCCTGATCTTTTTCTCCCCGGCTGTCTCCGGCGCAGAGACCGCGATGTTCCCGAACGTGGACTTCTCGTGGTTCCCGCTGACCAACCCGGGCCTGGTCTCCATCCCAGCTGGCTTTATTGCCGGTATCGTGGGCACCTACCTTGGCAAGGGTGACGAGGATCCGAAGCTGCAGTCCGAGATGGAGGTTCGCTCCCTCACCGGTGTTGGCGTGGAGGCCCCGGTCGACCACTAAGCCACTCCCCTAGGCTCCTCGCCTTGGATAAGCCCAGCCACTTGGTCAACGGTGGTTGAGCAACACCCCCGCAGCATCTGGCTAGTTCCAGAAGCTGCGGGGGTACCTTGTATCATGAGTGATCGTGCCCGCAGGGTGCGGCCACACAGCCCCAGTAGCTCAGTGGATAGAGCACGGCTCTCCTAAAGCCGGTGTCGGAGGTTCGATTCCTCTCTGGGGCGCTTTTTGTTTTTGACCCCGCTGGTCATCACGGGCCCCGCCAGCCCGTCACCTTTAATTGTGTTAGCCTTACCTAAGAATAAGGCGTTGGTGCGGGCATTTCCTGCCCCCAGCACCCCAGTGTTTGAAGGACAGTGATGATCATGGCTGCCCAGCCGCAAAGTTCAGCGCCGAAGCGCAAGCCCCGTAAGGCCAACGAAGCAACCGTGACTGGCCGTCGCCAGCTCTCTGCTGATCTCGTTCGTTTGAGCTTGAACTCCCCTGCATTTGTGGGCAAGCAGCTGGAGTTTACGGATCACTACATCAAGCTGCTCTTCGCACCAGGAGGCTCTGATTACTCGTGGCCATTCGATCTCGAAAAGGTTCGCGAGGAGCAGCCCAGGGATAAGCAGCCAGTGACCCGCACCTACACCCTGATTAATCTGGACCCAGAAACCGGGGACTTCGACGTCGATTTTGTCACCCACGGTGATGCAGGCCTGGCTGCGCCCTGGGCGCGCGTGGCTGAGGTTGGGGAGACAATCGGCTTCTTCGGCCCGGGTGGCGCGTGGGGCCCCGGGGAAGAATATGAGCACTTTGTCTTCGCTGGCGACGAATCCGCGGCTCCAGCCATCGGCGCGGGCCTAAAGCACCTTCCCCGAGGGAGCCACGGCGACCGCCTATATCGAGGTCGAGGCAGAGGACCGGAAGTTTGAACTCCCCACCCGCGAAGGCGTGGACGTCAACTGGGTGATCCGCGATGGGGCAACCCACGGCACAGAGCTATCTCGTGTGGTGCGCTCAGCCGGCGTGCCAGAGGGCAAGAAAACCAGCTGGTTTATCCACGGTGTCGCCGAGATGATTAAGGAAATGCGCCGCTTCCTCTTCGTTGAGTCGGAGATTCCGCGCGCCGATGTTTCCATTTCTGGTTACTGGCGGATCGGGATGACCGAAGACCAGTGGCAGTCCTCGAAGCGCGAATTCAATGCTGAGATTGAGCAAGAGGAAGCCAAGGCCAAGGCCTAACGCTTGCACGCCCACAAGCGCCCGGAATTCCCCCCTGAGCAGAAGAACCCCTAGGCGGGCTGGAGTTCCTTCTCCTCCTTGTACGCCGTTTGCTCCCCTGGCCCAGCGTTGCCGTCGCTAGCTACGACATCCTTCCGGCGACGCGCGAGGAGCCTATCCACTGCCAACATGGCCGCGAAGCTGATGCCCAGCAGCGGCAGGAACAGGCCCACTGGAATCGCAATGAGGGCAAGGCGTACCCAGTCCTTGCGGCTGAGGTCCGCCTGTCCCGGAACACCGGCGACGGCGTTTTTCGTTGGGCGGCGCCGCCACCACATGATGTAGCCCATCACCACCATCGCGCAGATCCCCAGCGCCAGAACCGCAAGGGCGATCTGCAGCGGCAGGCCAAACATAATGCCCATGTGGAGGTAAATGCCCCACTGCGTGAGCTTGGAGAACAGCGGCAGTTCAGAGAACGGCAGCCTGTCGACGACGTCGCCGTTGTCGCCGTTGACGCTCACCGCATCGGAGGTAAACCGCCAGGGTACCCAACGTTCGCTAGCCTGCCAGGCGTGATTTTCGTCTTCAGGGACAAGCAGGCGCACCTGGCCGGTCAGCCCTTCAGCGCGGGCAGTTTCTAGGACGGTCGCTGCCTGGTTCGCTACCAGAGCTGGAGGCAAACTGCTCGTTGCCCCCGCACCGGAGTGGTCATGTTCTGCGTGCGCGTGTGCCTCCGCAGCTTCTGGCTCGGCAGCCAGGGAAGTCTCGATCGGCTCGGCCTTACCGCCCAGCCAGGTAATCGTGCGGTCCACATTATTCCCGGCAAAAACGGACCAGGTAATTCCGGTCGCCGACAGCCCCAGCATGCCCACCAACAGCCAAGCGCCGAGCACGCCATGCAGGTTGAGCACCTTGCGGCGGTGTCCGTTCTTGTTCTTGAGGCCAGTCAGGGCCCGCTTCCGCGCGATGCGCCACCACAGGAATAGCCCGCCCAGGGCGACGACCCACATCCAGCTCGCGGCGAGCTCCGAGTACAGCTCACCCACCTCCCCGAGGTGCAGATTTTTGTGCGTCGCAGAAATCCAGTGGCGCAGCGGCAGCTCCCCGAGGCCGGAGTAGCTCGGCTCGTCGCCCAGCACTGTCCCGTTGTATGGATCGACGAAGACGCTGCGGAGCTCGCCGTTATCGGCCAGGGACTCGTCGATGAGCAGCACGCGGGTCGCCTCATCTGCCTTCGAGGACGGCCACACCTGCGCCACGTCCAGGTCCGGGTGGACGCCCTGCGCGGCCTTCACCTGTTCTTCCAACGGCACCTCTGAACCTGTGCCGCCTTCTGGTGCGGTCACCTTCAGCACGTCTTTGTAGACGACGTTTTCCAGGGTGGGCGCGATGGCATATAGCGCGCCACTCAATGCCGCGATGAGGATGAACGGGGCGATGAATAGCCCTGCATAGAAGTGAATTCTCCTGGTCAGCGCGGGCAAACCGCTGCGCTGCTGCGTATTTCGAGACACGCATGCACCTTTCGATTGTGGATTAAATGAACCACCATAGAAGTCGCAGCGGAAGGCTATTCGGTTCCCGGATTTTTGCCCGGCGTAAGGCCCAGCACCTCTAAAACCATTGTTATCCAGCAAAAAGTGCACTTCTTTAAACGCATACACGTTTGCTGACAAAGCATTTTTTTGGGGGGCGTAGCGTCGAAACTATGAGGTACCAAAAAGTTGCACTATCCATCGCCCTCTCCTGCACCTTGGTGGGAACACTGAGCGCGTGCAGCGATGATCTCCCCGCAGAGGAGGCGCTGCGAAAAAACGTGGGCAAGCTCGCCTCCCCGAAGGGCACTGACTGGACGTGGAACACCTCTCATGCCCGCACGGACCTCTACAACCCTTGCGCTGATCTCTCGCCCATCGTGCTGACGATCAACGGCGCAACCGGCTCCAGCCCGTACCACATCATGCTCTTCCACAAGGGTGAGTACGTGGGCACCGCCACCGCCGAGCCGCAGGGCTTCTCCCCCGACGTCAAACAGGTCGACGGGAAGACCCTGGCGGTGACCTACTTCTACACCAAGCCCGGCGAAGCTAACGCTGAACGCTCAGGCGAAGCCCACGCCACCTTCACCTGGGATCCGGCACAGGAGAAGGTCGTCATGGACGGCGAACTGCCACCGAAGGGCTAGTTGCCGTCGTGGCCGGAGAGCAGATTCAGGAAATCCGGCACGTCCGCAGCCACGTCGTTGCCGGAGCTGCGCTTGACCTGCGAAGAAGGACCCAGACCCTCGACGGCCCCGGAGACCCGCACGATCTCGTCGGCGAGCTGGCTGGCGGCCCGCTCGATGCGACGATCCAGCCCCTCCTCGCCACCAAAGTCATCGGTGG
>NZ_JASLIP010000099.1 GCF_030152825.1 Corynebacterium sp. | reverse complement strand
CGCGGCGGCAGCTGCACGTCCCTTCTCCCTCGGCGCGGTCGACCACAGGGTCGGTCCGAAGCCAATGAAGTATCGGCGCACCCGCATGCCGAAGGCGCGGGCGGCGAACATGTGCCCCGCCTCATGCAGCGCAATGCTGATCAGGATGCCGAAGGCGAAGAGCAGTACTCCTAGCCCAAAAGCCACGGGCGCATCCTCTCGTGTGCCAGTGCACGGGCCTCGCGCTCGGCCTCCAGGACATCCTCCAGGAACGTCGGGGTGGACGCTGCGCCGGAGGCCGACATCACGGCTTCAACCGTGTCGACAATGCGGGGGAAGGCCATATTCGCGTTGAGGAACTCGATCGCAGCTTCCTCGTTCGCCGCGTTATAGATCGCGGGCATGACCCCGCCTGCCTTTGCTGCCTCGCGAGCCAGCTCCACCGCGGGGAATACCTCATCGTCGAGCGGCTCAAACTCCCAGGTGGCAGCCTGCGTGAAGTCCAGCGGCTGCCCCACCCCGGCCACACGGTTCGGCCAGCCGAGCGCGAGGCTGATCGGTAGCTTCATGGACGGCGGGGACGCCTGCGCGATGGTTGAGCCGTCGCGGAAGGTCACCATCGAGTGCACGATCGACTGCGGGTGAACGGTGACCTCCACGCGGTCGGAGGGCATGTCGAAGAGCAGGCAGGCCTCGATCAACTCCAGGCCCTTGTTCACCATCGTTGCGGAGTTCAGCGTGTTCATCTGGCCCATGGACCAGGTCGGGTGGCTGGCCGCCTGGAGCGGGGTGACCGGCTCCAGCTGCTCGCGGGTCCAGCCGCGGAACGGCCCGCCGGAGGCCGTCAGCACGAGGGTGGCCACCTCGTCGCGGCGCCCAGAGCGCAGGCACTGTGCCATCGCCGAGTGCTCGGAGTCGACGGGGACGAGCTGACCCTCATCGGCGGCGTCCAACACCAGCTGCCCGCCAGCAACGAGGCTCTCCTTATTCGCCAGCGCGAGACGCGCCTGGGTTCCCAGGGAGGACAGCGTCGCCTCGAGCCCCTGGGAGCCAACCAGGGCATTCAGGATCACGTCCGTGCTCTCCAGCTGGTCGCCGAGCTCCTCCACCAGGTCGCGGGCAGAGTCTTGACCACGGATGCAGTGGCCACCGAGCTGAGCTTCGACGAAATCGGCGGTTCGGTCGGAGGCCACCGCGACTCGCTCTGCGGGCAGACCAAGCTTCTGAGCCTGCTCCAACAGCAGCTCGGGCTTGCTGCCGTGGGCCGAAATCCCAATCACCTCGAACTGTTCGGGATTGTCGAAAACCACCTCGAGGGCCTGGACGCCGATGGATCCAGTGCTCCCGAGAATCACCACGCGAGTCTTGTCGAATGTCATGGCCATATCCTAACCCCCGCCTCCTCCCCTCCTACACCCGAGTAGGGGCTGTATGGCGTGTGGAGATACCTACATTCTGTGAAATCTATGGCAAGATGAGTGTGATTAACTGATCAGACGTCAGGAGGATTCCGTGGCTCACCACGAAGCAAAGGTTGAAGTTTTCAACGGCATTTCGACCGAAGATGTACCATCCGCGGGCTGGGGCTGGAGCGGCCTGAGCAAGCGCGCCGTCGTTCTGTCCGGCCTTATTTCCGTCGGGTTCCTGGTGTTCATGCTGGTTGGTAACCACGAGGGCAACGTCGAGAACATCTGGCTGATCGCCCTGGCTGCCTTCATCCTCGTCGGTACCGCATGGTTCGCGTTCGAGCCGAAGGCCAAGGAGCGCACCACTGTGACCGCACACAACAAGGCCCAGGGTCACGTTGAGCCGAACTGGACCGCCGATCAGCTCAATAACACCGGTGTGTACGCAGACCTCACCCCCGAGGAGAAGCTGGCGCTGAACATCAAGGAGTAGCAAAGCTACCCCATTAGCGACACGCCAGGCGTCTGGCACGACCGATGGCCCCGAACCACTTCTGGTTCGGGGCCATCGGTGCATTCACGGGTACCCCTAGCGCCACCGAACGCCCTCACACCGCGGCGCGGCGAAAACGCCCCGGAAGGCTAGTCGAGGGTGAAGCCGGGCGGCAGCCAGGAAGAAAACGGGTCGGCCGTGGTGCGCTCGCACGTGGGGCACAAGGTCTTCGCCCCGCCGTCTTCCCCTTCCCCGTCCGGAAAATCCGCCCCGCAGCGGCGGCACTGCGAGACCGGGAAACTGGTGAGTTCGCGTACGTCCCTGTCGACCAGGTCGGCTAGCCGCAGCTGGCCGCTGCTGCTCAATGCGCCGTAGGGGCAGCTGGCGACACAAGAATTCTCCCCACTGCAGGCGCTCAAGTTCTGGCTGAGGTGCGCCACCGAATCCGCGACCCTGAGCTCCAGGGCGGAGCTCGGGCACATCTGGGTGCACACTCCGCACGCCTGGCAGCCGGAGGCCATCAGGCGCGGGGCGTCCAGCTCGATGCGAGCGTCGGGCTCGGTCCCCAACACCTGGTGCGCCTGGGCGAGCCGGATCATCGTCGGGGCGTTCGGATCCACCATGATTTCCCCGT